>USBN01000005.1 GCA_900552935.1 uncultured Coriobacteriaceae bacterium
ACCTGAGAATCGAGAGGAGGACGAAAACCGAGCGAAATCTATGCCCTACCCCCCGGGGGGGGGAGGGGTATACTAGCGCCAAGTTAACCGTGGCACACAGTTGACAAAGGGACAGTCCCTTTGTCACCTACGGCGGAAAAGTTGACGAAGGGACAGTCCCTTTGTCAACCACGGTGCGGGAGCGGCGATCCGGCCGCTGCCACATGCGCAGGGGGGTACATATGAAGCACGAGAAGTTCGAGGTGGGAGGCATGACCTGCGCGGCATGCCAGGCCCACGTGGATAAGGCCGTCCGCGGCGTCACCGGCGTGAGCGACGTCACGGTGAACCTGCTTTCCGGCTCAATGACCGTCGACTATGACGAGGGCTCCGTCTCGGCCGAGGACATCTGCCGCGCCGTCGACCGCGCGGGATATAGCGCCGCGTCGCAGGATGCGGCAGCGAACGCACCGTTCGGAGCTGGTGCCGTCACGCCCGCGTCGCGCGCTGCCCTCAAGAGCCCCACGGCGAAGCTCGAGGCCACGGCTGACGCCATGAGGCGTCGCCTCGTCGTCTCGATCGTCTTCCTCGTCCCGCTCTTCTACCTGGGAATGGGGCACATGCTCGGTTGGCCCGTGCCGGCCGTCTTCGCGGATCACACGCATTCCATGACGCTCGCCCTGACGGAGCTCCTCCTGCTCATCCCCATCGTCTTCGAGAACCGCGCCTACTTCACCAACGGCTTCAAGAGCCTCTGGCACCGCGCTCCCACAATGGACGCCCTCATTGCCATCGGCGCCACGGCGAGCATCGGCTGGAGCCTCTTCGCGATGTTCGTCATGGCGGACCAACTCGCCGCCGCGGACGTCCACGCTGCGATGATGACCGCTATGGACAACCTCTACCTCGAGAGCGCCGGCACGATCCTCACCCTCGTGACCGTGGGCAAGTATCTCGAGACACGCAGCAAGGCCAAGACCGGCGGCGCCCTCGAGAAGCTCATCGACCTCGCCCCCAAGACGGCGCGCGTGGTCGACGCGGACGGCGCGGAGCGCGAGGTCGCCGCTGAGGCGCTGCAGCCGGGCGACGTCATTCGCGTGCGTCCCGGCGAGTCGCTCCCCGTCGACGGCGTCGTGGTCGACGGTGCGAGCGCGGTTGACGAGAGCGCCCTCACCGGCGAGTCGATTCCCGTCGAGAAGCGCGCGGGCGACGCGGTGAGTGCGGCGACCATCAATCGCACGGGCACGTTCACGTTCCGTGCCACGCGCGTGGGCGCGGACACGAGCCTCGCCAAGATCGTGCAGCTCGTGGAGGACGCGAACGCCACCAAGCCGCCCATCGCCCGTCTCGCGGACAAGGTCGCGGGCGTGTTCGTGCCTGCGGTTATTGGCATCGCCGCCGTGACGTTCGTTGTCTGGCTTGTGCTGAGCGGCAGCGTGACCGAGGCTATCACCTCCGCCGTCGCGGTGCTCGTCATCAGCTGCCCGTGCGCGCTGGGCCTTGCCACACCCGTCGCCATCATGGTGGGTACCGGCCGCGGCGCGGAGATGGGCATCCTGTTCAAGAGCGCCGAGGCCCTCGAGGCCCTGCGCGGGGTTGACGTCGTGGTGCTCGACAAGACCGGCACGATCACCCAGGGCAAGCCTGCCGTGACCGACGTCGTGCCCGAGGAGGGCGTCTCCGAGAAGGCACTGCTCAAGCTTGCGGCGACGCTCGAGGCGGGGTCGGAGCACCCGCTCGCAGAGGCCGTCATGGTGCTCACGGGGGAGCGCGGGATCGTGCCTCGCGAGGCGAGCGACTTCGCTGCGGTCCCCGGCAAGGGCGTGACGGCCCGCGAGGGCGCGAATGTCATCGCCGCGGGCAATGCGCGCCTCATGGCCGAGCTCGGCGTCGAGGTGGACGAGGCGCGGCTTGAGGCGTTTGCACGCGAGGGCAAGACGCCGCTCATGTTCGCCAAGAACGGCAGGCTCGTGGGCACGATCGCCGTGGCGGACCAGGTGAAGCCCTCGAGCGCGGACGCCATCGCGGCGCTGCGTGGGCTGGGCGTGCGTGCCGTCATGCTGACGGGCGACAACCTCACGACGGCGCGTGCCATCGCCCGCGGCGTGGGCCTAGGGGAGGAAGAGGTCATTGCGGAGGTTCTGCCCGCGGACAAGGAGCGTCACGTTCGCGAGCTGCAGGAGGCGGGCCACATCGTCGCCATGGTGGGCGACGGCATCAACGACTCCCCGGCGCTCGCTCGCGCCGACGTGGGGCTGGCTATCGGTGCTGGTGCGGATATCGCCAAGGAGGGCGCGGACGTCGTCCTCATGCACTCGGACCTGCTCGACGTGGCGCGCGCCATCGAGCTGTCGCGCGCGGTCATCCGCAACATCAAGCAGGACCTCTTCTGGGCGCTCTGCTATAACGCTTGTGGCATCCCGCTGGCGGCGGGCATCTTCTATCCGCTCCTGGGCTGGCAGCTCTCGCCGATGTTCGGCGCCGCCGCGATGAGCCTCTCGAGCGTCTGCGTGGTCACCAATGCCCTCCGCCTCACGCGCTTCAAGACGAGGGACTAAAACCTGAAAAAGGGACAGTCCCTTTTTCAGGTCTCGAAAACGAGAGAGAGGAACGAACATGAGCTACACCGTGAAGACCAAGGGAATCATGTGCGGCCACTGCGAGGCCAAGGTTGAGAGCGCCCTGCTCAAGGTCGCTGGCGTGACCGATGCCGAGGCGGACCACGAGACCAACGTGGTCAAGGTCGAGTGCTCCGACGGCGTCACCGCCGATTCCGTGAGGGCCGCAATCGAGGGTGCGGGCGATACCTACGAGGTGCTCGAGGTCGTCGAGGACTAGCCGCTCGCATGCGTCCGCCGCGTGATGCGCGCGCCAAGCGTCCCGCTCCGGTGGCGCGGCGCGGGTGAGGCCGCAAGTTACCCTCCGCCGCGCCGCTGACATGCCCCACACGAAAGGAGCCTGCCATGGTGGCAGACCAGAAGACGGTCCTGAACCTCCTCAAGACCGCGCGAGGCCAGCTCGACGCGGTGATCCGCATGGTGGAAGAAGACCGCTACTGCATCGACATCTCCAACCAGCTCATGGCCATCGAGAGCCTGGTCGCCAAGACCAACGCCACCGTGCTCAAGGCGCACATCGCAGGATGCGTGAGGAGCGCATGCCACTGCGGCACCGATGCCGAGCGCGACGAGAAGCTCGCCGAGATTGAGGACGTCATCGGCAAGCTGTCAAGGTAGAGGCGCCGGCCGTCGGGGGAGGCCGAGCATCGTGGCCATCGCCGCCTCGGACCCGCCGCGCCGGCGTGCTCCTCGGGCCCACCGCGCAGTGACAGCCGCCCCGGGCCCACCGCCCATCGACAGCCGCCCCGGGCCCGCCGAGCCGGCGTGCGCCCGGGCACGCCCCTCGGCACCTACTCTCCAAAAGCGAAAGGGCGCCCCGCGCGATGCAGGGCGCCCTTCTCGTCTTGGCGTCGGATGCCGGGCTTGGCCGAGTCAGAGTCTTGCCTGGCGCTCCGTGGGAAGTGTTACCTGACGATGCCGCCGACGACCATCGTAACGATCGAGACGACGATGGCGCCGAAGAACGCTGCGCCGAATCCGTCGATGACGATGCCTGCGTGCGTGATGTTGCGCGAGAGGAAGCTCGCGAGCTCAAGCATGAGCGCGTTGATGACGAGCGCGAACAGGCCAAGGCTGAGGATGGTGAACGGCAGGCCGATGATCTTGAGTACCGGCTTGATGCTGGCGTTCACGATGGCGAGGAACAGCGCTGTGAAGAGGGGACCCGCATAGGCGCCGCCCACGACGGTAATGCCGGGGGTGAGCCAGATGGCCGCGCCCACGGCGATGGCGCTGACGAGCCAGGTTGCGATGAAGTCCATACGTACCTCCTTGGATGACGGGGGTAGTGTACCCGGCCGCCGCGCGCCGCCTTGGGACCGGGTTCTGAAAAACGTTTGATATCAAGGTCTCTCCATGAGTGCCTGAGTGCCTTAAACGCTTTAATGCGATAAAGTAGACGGCAGCCGTTGAGTCGCAGCGTGCGAAGCGCTGTTGGGGAGTTCACGGAGGACCCGCGCAAGGCACCCTCCGGCTTGGTTGGGAGGAATGTCACATGGATGCCGCCGAGATCATGGCGACGGAGCCCGCCCAGGAGCTCCTCTCGGTCTTAGCCGAGCTTTCCACGCCCGAGGAGGTCGAGGCCTTCCTGCTCGACCTTTGCACCCTGAAGGAAATCGCCGACCTATCCCAGCGCCTCGAGGTCGCGAGGTTGCTCGACTCCGGCGAGTCCTACCTCTCCGTCCAGCAGCGCACGGGCGCTTCGTCGACGACGGTCAGCCGCGTCTCGAAGTGCCTGAATGGCCCCGCTGGCGGCTATCGGGCCGTTCTCGCCCGCGAGGGGGAGTAGTCCGGCGTTCGCCGATCGCGGCGCTGTGACCTGGCGGCTCCATCCCCCGTCCACATTGCCTTGGCCACGGGGGGCAAGAAACCCTATCATAGGTACGCAGAAAGGTGGGCAACCTGTCTCCTGCCGCGCGCCACGCGCCACGGGACAGCCCGCCTGACATGTAGCCTACGAAGGGACACACCCTTGAATTTCCGTCGGACCATCGCTCGCGCGACCGCAGGCCTCGTCCTCGGCGCGACCGTTCTCACCGGCCTTCCCACCATCGCCCTCGCCGACACCCCGGCGGAGCTCCAGGCGAAGCTCGACCAGGCCAACTCCCACCTCAGCGGCCTCTACGATGAGGCTTCCCGTGTGAGCGAGGAGGTCAACAAGACCCAGGAGGACCTCGACGCCACCAACGCGGAGATCGAGCAGAAGACCGCCGAGCTCGCGCAGGCCCAGGATACCCTCTCCCGCCGCGTCGCCTCCAACTACAAGACCGGCGGCGTCTCGCTCGTTTCCATCCTGTTCGACTCCACGAGCTTCGAGGACATGGTCAACCGCATCACTTACGCGAGCAAGGTGAGCGACTCCGACGCCCAGATCATCCAGCAGGTCAAGGACATCCAGTCCGAGCTCGACCAGAAGCGCGCCGAGCAGCAGCAGCTCCTCGATGACCTCAAGGCCCAGCAGTCCGAGCTCGATGGCAAGGTCGCCGAGGCGCAGAGCTACGTGAGCTCCCTCGACCAGCAGGTCCAGGACGCCCTCGAGGCCGAGCGCGCTGCTGCCGCCGCAGCAGCCGAGGCCGCCCAGAGGGAGGCCGAGCGCAATGCCGAGAACAACGGCGGCAACTACGTGCCCAACGTCGGCAACCAGAACTCCAACAGCAACACCAACAGCAACACCAACAACGGTGGCTCCAGCTCCAACTCCGGTTCCGGCTCCGCGAGCGGCAGCCTCTCCGCCTCGCAGCGCAACGCCATCGTCTCCGCCGCGTGGGGCAAGGTCGGCTGCAGCTACGTCTACGGCGCCACCGGCCCGAACGCCTATGACTGTTCTGGCTTCGTGCAGTACTGCTACGCCCAGGCCGGCATCTCGCTGCCGCGTACCTCGTACGCCCAGGGTGCTTGTGGCACCACCACGTCCAACCCCCAGGCTGGCGATATCGTCTGCTGGGGCGGCCACGTGGGCATCTACATCGGCGGCGGCATGATGATCGACGCCGGTAACCCCAGTGTCGGCGTGAGCTATCGCTCGGTCTACGGTAGTCCCTGGTACCAGACGCTGTAGCGAGCTGGACCCGAGGGCTCGGGGCAAAATGTGTTCCGCAAGGGGCGCCGATGCAAGTCGACGCCCCTTTTGTCTTGCGGCGTGTTCGCCCCTCGAACGGGCTGGGCTGCCGCCGACGTTAGCGCGTGAGGCATCTGCAGCTTGTCCGCGCTCGAGGTGCCTCGTTGGCTCTTTGCGAAGACACTCGTCCGGGGCGCGCCGTCGGTTCGTTTCGATGGCGCTTACCCGCACCGCATTGCCGTCTTTCCGTGAAGGTGCTCGTCCGGGGGCGTATCGACGCCTTGTCGCGACGGCCCCCTCTGCACTGCGTCGCCACTTCGTTTCGATTGCGTTCGCTTGTGGCCTTTGGAGTCAAAAGCCGGCCCGGAGGCAATTGATGGAGAGATGGTCAAAATACCCATCTTGGCGTACGCCTCTTTGGTTCCGGGAGGCGTTTGGGGTCATGAATCGCGTGTATAAGGTGCTTTGAAGGGTGCTTCTGGAGCCATTTGGATTCTCGTCGAACAAATCGTTCTCATTTGCCAAATACTGCAACTAATCTACCTGCGGTTTCGTATTTTGGCAAAAAACGAGGGGCGATCAGGAGAGTCCAGGGAGTTCGAAGGCCGTACGTCAAGATGGTGTTTTTGACCAACCTTGGAGACCCATGCCCGCCAATTGCGTCTCAGAGACGCCCGGTTTTGAGCCTGCTTAATCCGCGACCGAGAACCTATGCACTGTGAGCTGAATCCTATACATATTTGAACGAGGCTGATCATGGGTGCCGCTGACCATGGGTGCCACCGGGCATGGGTGCCATCGGGCATGGTCAGCCGCCGGGCATGGGTGCCACCGTGAAAAGCCGACCAGGTAAAAGAAACGGGACCCCGTGGAGTCCCGTTGGTCGTTCGTGTGTGGATCAGTCGTCTCGGTGGCGTTTGCGTGCAGTAAACGGGGTGGTTGCAAGGGACGGCGCCAACGGCTGTGGCGAGCCGTTTGCGGAGAGCGCGCCCGTGCTCGCACCCGGGTCACTTGCAGGAGGTGTCGACGCGGCGAACGCCGCGTCCGCCCGAGCCCTACTTGCAGAGGCCCGCGCCAAGCGCCTCGAGCGCGTCGAGGGCGCCGTCCGTGTCGTCCACGATGTCAGACAGGTGTTTGCTATCGAGGAATCCGCTGATGAGGGCACCAAGCTCCTGCCACACGGGGAGTGTGGGGCAGGTCTTGGTGCGAGGGCAGATCGTGCCGTTCGAGCAATCAAGGCAGGAGACGGGTGCCAGAGAACTGCCCTCCGCCACGCGGATGATCTCTCCCAGCGTGTAATCTTCGGGCTTTCGGGCGAGACGGTAGCCGCCGCCCTTGCCACGCTGGCTTACAACGAACTTCGCCTTGTGCAGCGACGCCATGACCTGCTCGAGGTACTTGCGAGAGATGCTCTGGCGTCGCGATATGTCGCCGAGGGAGACCCATCCGGCTTCGCCCTGCGCGACGGCGAGATCCGCCATGACGCGGAGGGCGTAGCGGCCCTTGGTGGAGATTCCGGAAGCCATGGCTACTCCTCGTCTCCGCGTGCGCCGGCGGAGAGGGGGCTGCCATGCTCGTCCGTGCCGTCCTCGGTGGAGGCCGCCTCGTCGAGCTTATCGGGGTGGCCGAGCATTTCGTCGAGCGTGCGCCAGGCGAGCTCGGCACACTTCACGCGCGCGGGCATGTGGGAGATGCTCTCGAGCTCGGCGGCCTCGTCAAGCTCTTCGAGGACGGAGGCGTCCGTCTCCTCGCCGCGGATCATGCGGCCGAAGAGGTGACAGAGCTCGCGCGCGTGCTCGGGCGTCTCGCCAACCATGAGGTCGCTCATCATGTCGGCGGAGCCCTGGGAGACGGCGCAACCGCTGCCCGTCCAGGAGACCTCGGCGATGGTGCCGTCGTCGCCGAGGCGGACGTCGAGGACGAGGTCGTCACCGCAGCTGGGGTTGATGCCCTCGTGGCTGTAGGTGGCGTCCTCCATTTTGTACTTGTAGTCAGGGTTGCTCACGTGGTCCATGAGCGCGCGGCTGTAGACGTTAGCCATTGAAGACCCCCCAGACGAAGTCGAGGCCCTCAACGAGGCGGTCGACGTCTGTCTTGTCGTTGTAGAAGCCCACGGAGGCGCGGCAGCAGCTCTCGATGCCCATCCAGGTGAGGAGGGGCTGGGCGCAGTGGTGGCCGGCGCGGATGGCGATGTTCTTGGTGTCGAGCAGGCTCGAGACGTCGTGCGGGTGGATGCCGTCGACCATGAATGAGACCGCGCCGATGTGGGCGCGCGGGTCATCCGGGCCGACGATCTTGACGTAGGGGAGAGCCTGGAGCTTCTCGCACAGGTAGGCGGCAAGCTCGCGCTCGCGCTCCTCGAGCTCGGTGCGACCGTGCTCGAGGATGTAGTCGATGGCGGCGCCGGTGGCGTAGATGCCCGCGGCGTCCTGGGTGCCGGCCTCGAACTTCTCCGGAATGGGCGCCCAGACGGCGCCGTCCTCGGTCACGGAGTCGATCATCTCGCCGCCGGTGAGGAACGGCGGGAGGGACTCGAGCAGCTCGCGGTGGGCCCAGAGGCCGCCGATGCCCATCGGGCCGCCGAGCTTGTGGGCGGAGAAGGCGAAGGCGTCGACGCCGAGCTCCTTCACGTCGACGAGGACGTGCGGCAGTGACTGGGCGCCGTCGGCGATGACGATGGCGCCCTGGGCGTGGCCGGCGTCCGCGATGGCGCGGATGGGGTTTTCGACGCCCAGCACGTTGGAGACGTGCGTGACGGAGACGATCTTGGTCTTCGGGCCGATCTTGGCGGCGATCTCCTCGGGGCCGATGACGCCCTGGTCGTCCGGGCGCAGGAAGACGAGCTTGGCTCCGGAGGCGCGGCAGACCTGCTGCCAGGGGATGAGGTTGGAGTGGTGCTCCATGATGGAGATGCAGACCTCGTCGCCCTCGTGCAGGACGGTGGGGCCGAGGGTCTTGGCGATGAGGTTGAGCGACTCGCTGGCGTTGCGGGTGAAGATGACCTCCGCAGGGTCATCGGCACCCACGAAGGCCGCGACCTTGGCGCGGGCCTGCTCGATGGCGGCCGTCGCATCGACGGAGAGCTTGTAGAGGCCGCGGAGCGGGTTGGCGTTCATCGTCTCGTAGAAGCTGCGCTCCGCGTCGAGCACGGCAGCCGGACGCTGCGCGGTGGCGGCGGAGTCAAGGAACGCGAGCTCGGGGTTGTTGGCAAGCAGGGGGAAGTCCGCCTTGAAGGGGCTCGCCTGGATGTCGGTCACGTTTGCCATGGTTAGGCCTCCTCGATCATGTCGCGAATCTCTGCTGCGGTCTGGCCGCCAAGCGCGCGCTCGGCCCAGGAGATGACGGCCGCGGGAGCGTCACCGGGAAGGGTGATCGCGGCGTCGTCGACAATGGCGCGGCGGAAGAGCTCCTCCGCCTCGTCCTCGGTAAGGCCGCGGTCGCTCAGGTAGGCGAGCTGCTCGGGGCTCACGGTACCGATGGCGGCGCCGTGGGAGCCCTCGACGTCGTCCTCGTCGCACAGGATGGTGGGGAGCGTCTTGTTCACGACGTCGTCGCCGCAGACGAGGACGGTCTCCTGCTCGGAAGCCTTGGCTCCCTTGCAACCGTTGACGAGGTCGATCGTGGCGCGCAGGGCCTTCTTGGCGTCATCCGAGAGGACGCCCGTCATGTCGAGGTTCGCGCGCGCCTTGATGCCCCTCACGGGAACGGTGTAGGCGAGGTCGAGCTTCTCTCCCGCGCCCGCGAGGTAGCGAAGCGAGAGGTCGAGGCGGGAACGGTCTCCGGCAAGGTCGATCGTGGAGCCGAGGGCCGTGGTCGCGGCGCCAATCACGTACTGGCGGACGCTGACCTCCGCGCGGTCATCGGCGACGATGCCGAGGCTGTCGAGATACTGCTCGCCCGTGGTGGCGGCGACGAGGAGCGTCACGTGGACGTGGCTGCCCTGCTCCGCGTGGATGCGCAGGGCGTGACCGCTCGTGACGGGGGCGTCGTCGCGCTTGGCGGGGGCGTCGCCCTCGCGGGCGGTAGCCTCGTTGTCCTCGGCGTGGGCGCGCTCGTCGCGGGCCTTGGGCGCGGCGCCGAGGCCGTCTGCGGCTACGACGTCTACGAACGCCTCGGCGCCGGGGCGCACGAAGACGCTCGTCTGGGCGACGCTGCCGAGCGAGGTGTCGACCTTGACGGAGATGCGCTCGCCGGTGGTGCCGGCGGGCACGACGATGGTGCGGCGATTGGTCGCGGAGGCGTCGAGCCACTGGGTCGCCTCGGCGCCGGCACCGCAGGTGATGCGGCGGGCGGAGGCGGGAACCTCGGCCATGGGGTCTGCGGCGGGCGGCTCGGGAACGACGAGGGTGGTGTCGTTCGTCTTGAGCCAGTTCCAGGTCTGGGCGGGCGTGAGGCCAACGCCGGTGAGGGTGTGCGCCATCTAACCAATCGCCCCTTCCATCTCGAGCTTGATAAGGTTGTTCATCTCGACGGCGTACTCGAGCGGCAGCTCCTTCGAGACTGGGTCGGCAAATCCGTTGACGACCATCGTGCGGGCCTCCTGCTCGGAGCAGCCGCGGCTCATGAGGTACATGATCGTGTCGTCAGAGATGCGGCCGATCGTGGCCTCGTGGCCGACGCTCGCGGAGGCGCAGCGGACGTCCATCGCGGGGATGGTGTCAGAGCGGCTGATGTTGTCGAGCATGAGCGAGCTGCAGCTCACGGAGGCGCGGGCGCGCTCGGCCTTCTTCGTCACCACGATGGAGCTGCGGAAGGTCGAGATGCCGCCGCCCTTTGAGAGCGACTTGGTGTCGACCGAGGCACGCGTGTCGGGCGCGGCGAGGGTCACCTTGCAGCCGGTGTCGAGGTTCTGCGTGGCGCCGGCGAACGTGATGCCGGTGAACTCGCAGCTCGCGCGCGGACCCACGAGCAGTGAGCAGGGGTAGAGGTAGGAGACGTGGCTGCCGAACGAGCCGGAGACCCACTCGACCTTGCCGTCCTCCTCCACGCGCACGCGCTTCGTGTTGAGGTTGTACATGTTCTTTGACCAGTTCTCGATCGTGGAGTAGCGCAGGCGCGCGCCCTTGCCCACGAAGAGCTCCACGGCACCTGCGTGGAGGTTGGCCACGTTGTACTTGGGCGCGGAGCAGCCCTCAATAAAGTGCAGGTCAGCACCGGGCTCGACGATGATGAGGGTGTGTTCGAACTGGCCGGCTCCCGCGGCGTTCAGGCGGAAGTAGCTCTGGAGCGGGAAGTCGAGCTTCACGCCGGCGGGCACGTAGACGAACGAGCCGCCGCTCCAGACGGCATAGTGGAGTGCGGCGAACTTGTGGTCCGTCATGGGGATGAGGGTGCCGAAGTGCTCGCGGATCATGTCCTCATAGCCGGAGTGCATGGCGTCCTCCACCGTGGTGTAGACCACGCCGGACTTTGCCACCTCGTCCTTCATGTTGTGATAGACGATCTCCGAGTCATACTGGGCGCCCACGCCGGCGAGGCTCGTGCGCTCCGCCTCGGGGATGCCGAGGCGCTCGAAGGTGTCCTTGATGTCATCCGGGACCTCGTCCCAGGAGTCGGCCTGCTTGGAGCCGCTCGCGACGTAGGTGGAGATGGTGCTCATGTCGAGGCCGCCGATGGCCGGGCCCCAGTTCTTGGGCATCTCCATGCGCTCGTAGGTCTCGAGGGCCTTGAGGCGCATCTGGAGCATCCACTCGGGCTCGTCCTTCTTGCGGCTGATCTCCTCGACGATGTCGCCGGAGAGTCCGTCCTCGAAGCGCTCGTAGCCGGCCTCGGGCTTCACGAAGTCATACATGCTGCGGTCGACGTCCGCGACTTCGGCGCGCTTGCGCTCGGGGGCCGCCCCGGGCACGGAGCCGGTCTCGGTGACGTCGACGGGGGCCACGGGGGCCTTGTCCTCGGTCAACATGCGCTACGCCTCCGCCTGCTCGACGGCGGCCTCTTTGGCCTCGTAGCTCTCGAAGCCGTTGGCGTCGATCTGGGCGATGAGGTCCGGGCCGCCCTCGGCGACGAGGTGACCCTTCACCATGACGTGGGTGCGGTCGACTTCGACGCGCTCGAGGATGCGCGTGTTGTGCGTGATGATGAGGAGGGCGCCGTCGCACTGCTCGCGGTAGGCAGTGATGCCGCGCGAGACGACGGAGAGAGCGTCGACGTCGAGGCCGGAGTCCGTCTCGTCGAGGATGGCGAGCTTGGGCTGCAGGAGCAGCAACTGGAGCATCTCGACCTTCTTCTTCTCGCCACCGGAAAAGCCCACGTTGAGCTCGCGGGTGAGGTAGGAGGAGTCCATGTCGAGCTCGTTGCAGAGCTCGCCGACACGGCGGCGGAACTGCTTGGCCGTCATCTTGAGCTCGGGGCGCTTCTGGCAGATGGTGCGAAGGAAGCTGTACAGGGGTACGCCCGGAATCTCGACCGGTGCCTGGTAGGAGAGGAAGAGGCCTGCGAGCGAGCGCTTGTCGGGCGAGAGGTCCGTGATGTCCTCGCCGGCGAACTCGATCGTGCCGGAGGTGGTGCGGTAGGTGGGGTCGCCCATGATGACGTGGCCGAGGGTCGACTTGCCGGCGCCGTTAGGTCCCATGAGGACGTGGCACTCACCGGCGTTAACCGCGAGGTCAACGCCATGGAGGATGGGCTTGTCGTCCGCGCTCGCGCTCACGCCGCGGATGTTAAGGAGGTGTTCCATTTGATTTCCTAACCTTGCCTGTCAAAACAGCCTCAGAGATAATACCCCATAGAAAGTGGGATTAGCACCTATTCGCCTGAAAATACCGGCGATGTGGAGGGTTATCGTTGAAAACGAGGCTGCGGTATCTTCGGAGAGGGGGGCTCTACTTCTCCGGAATCTGATCGCCGCGCTTCCTGACGGGGGTCGCCGCGCGTGGTGCCGCCACGCACGTGGGGCCGCCACATTTCCGAGATGGGACTATTGCATGGATAGATGGACCAAGTTTGGCAAGGCAATCGGTTCGCACATGTCGTTTATCGCGCCTACGTGCGTGATTCTTGGCGTGCTGTTTCCCGAGGTGTTTGGCCTTGCCAAGCCTGCGGTCCCCGCGATGTTCGCGCTCCTGACGTTCCAGGGGTCTCTGAACAACGACTTCAAGAGCGTGGCCGTGCAGTTCCGCCACCCCAAGGACGTGCTGTGCATTCTCGGCGTGAGCATGATCGCGATGCCCGTCGTGGCGCACCTCATCGCGAGCGTGCTGTTCAGCGGAAACCCTAACCTTGTGACTGGCGTCACGCTCGAGTATTGCGTGCCCGTGGGTGTGGTGTGCTTCATGTGGTGCGGCATGTATGAAGGCGACCTCTCGCTGGCGCTCGCGTCGATCCTCGTCTCCACCGTGCTCTCGCCCGTGAGCATTCCCTTCACGCTCAAGCTGCTGTTGGGGGCGGACGTCCAGGTCGACGTGCCGCAGATGATGAGCAACATGGCGTTCATGATCGCGCTGCCTGCCATCGCCGGCATGCTCGTGAACAACGTGACCTACGGCTGGGGCCACGAAAAGCTGTCACCCGCCCTGTCACCCGCCGTGAAGGTGCTGCTCATGATCATCATCGCGAGCAACTCCTCGCAGATGAGCGACCAGGTGCGTCATCTCACGCCGGAACTCGTGGAGGTCGCGGCGTTCATCCTCGTCTTCGCTGCGTGCGGCTTCGCGCTCGGCATTGGGCTGGCGCTGGTGCGCAAGAGGCCCACTTCGAGGCTTGTGACCTCGTGCTTCTGCGTGGGCATCCGCAACATCTCCGCCGGCGCCGTAATCGCGGCGCAGTTCTTCCCGGGCGAGGTCGTCTTCCCGGTCATGATGGGCACCCTCTTCCAGCAGGCCCTCGCCGGCATCTACGGCTCCCTCATGGAGCGCAAGCTCCTCAAAAGTTGACAAAGGGACAGTCCCTTTGTCAACTTTCCGCCAATGCGCGCGACCTGAAACCTGCAAAAGGGACAGTCCCTTTTGCAGGTTTTTCGTAGCAGGTTAGAGGCTGTCTCTCCATAATGCGAGCACAAAATGTATCGAAATACGTGGTCAAGTCATACCGTTCACGGACGAGTGGCTACCGTTTGCCGTTCGCGTAAAAATTATGACCGTTCACAAAGTTCTCGACCATCGAGATTCGCTTGCAACAATTCGCGCCTATTGTGCATTCGACAAGGCACGCCGCGAGCCCCGGGAGGGGGCTTCCGCCGCCCACGACGCGCAGGAATCCAAAGAGGGAGAGACCATGGTCTTTGACTTCACTGGCAAGACCGCGATTGTGACCGGTGGCACCCAGGGCATCGGCTACGAGATTGCGAAGGGCATCGTAGAGGGCGGCGGCCACGTCGTCCTGATCGCCCGCAGCAAGGACAAGGGCGAGGCCGCCGTCGCCAAGCTCGGCGAGGGCAACTACTTCTATCAGCTCGACGTCTCCGACACGCCCAAGGCCCGCGAGACCGTCGAGAAGATCTTCGCCGAGGTGCCGGGCGTCAACACGCTCATCAACTGCGCCGGCGTCATCTCCACCAAGAAGTTCGACGAGATCGACGATGCCGAGTGGACCCGTACGATCAACATCAACCTCAACGGCGTCTTCACGATGATGTCCGCGGTCTACCCGCACTTCAAGGCCGCTCATGCTGGCACCATCGTTAACGTCTCCTCTGTCGCCGGCAAGATCGGCGGTGGCCTTCTCGGCACCGCGGCCTACGCCAGCTCCAAGGCCGGCGTCAACGGCCTCACCAAGGCGGTCGCTAAGGAGGGCGGCAAGTTCGGCATTCGCTGCAACGCCGTCTGCCCGTCGCTCACCCTCACCGACATGACCTCGATCCTGTCCGACGAGAACTCCCAGCGCATCATCGCCGGCATTCCTCTGGGCCGCGCCGCCCAGGCCAGCGAGCCCGCGCAGATGGTCCTGTTCTTCGCCTCTGACGCCGCGAGCTTCGTCAACGGCGAGATCGGCGACTGCGACGGCGGCATCGTCCTCGACGGGTAATTCCCGCCACGCGCGCGATTGCGTCCGTAAAGCGCGCGGTGCCGGATAGCTCCCGGCCCGCGCGCTCCGTTTTTTCTCGAGTCTCGAAAGCGAGTTTTCCAATGAGTAATTCCACTGCTGTGGTGGAGGAGAAGAAGCCCTTCTTCAAGATGTCCTCCATCCCCGGCGCCACGATTTTGGTGCCGCTTCTGTTGGGCTGCCTGCTCAACACGCTGTTCCCCGAGATGTTCAAGACGCTCGGCAGCTTCACGCTGGGCATGACGCAGAATGGCGTCAGCCCGCTCGTTGGCGCGTTCCTCCTCATCGTGGGCACCACGATCTCGTTCAAGAGCGCTCCCGCCGCCGCCGCTCGCGGTGCGATCATCATCATCGCCAAGCAGGTCGTCGTCATCGCCGTGGCGCTGATCGTCCTGTTCACGGGCAACAACTTCCTCGGCCTGTCCGCGATGGTCATCCTTGCCGCCTGCACCGGCGCCAACAACGCCATGTACGCCGGCCTGATGGGTTCGATGGGTAACGAGGCGGAGCGTGGCGCCGTCGCCATCACGACGCTCGTCGTGGGCCCGCCCGTCACGATGATCGTTCTGGGCGCCGCCGGCCAGGCCTCCATCGGCTGGTCCCTCGTGGGCGCCATCTTGCCTATCGTCGTGGGCATCATCCTCGGCAACGTCTTCCCGAGCTTCAAGAAGATGATGGCTCCCGCACTGACCGGCGTCATCGTTCTGACGTTCTTCGCCATGGGCAGCACCATGACGTTTGGCCAGCTCGTCGCTGGTGGCCTGCCTGGCATCCTGCTTGGCGTCCTGTGCTCCGTCGTCTTCGCCATCCCCGCAGTCTTCATCGACCGCCTGACTGGCGGCACCGGTGTCGCCGGCGCCGCGATCTCGAGCTGCGCTGGAGCCAACGTCGCCACGCCTGCCGCCATGGCCGCGACCGACGAGGCCCTCTATGGCGGAGACGTCCTTGCCGTGGCCACCGCCCAGGTCGCCGCGTGCGCCATCGTGACTGCCATCCTGACGCCGATCGTCACCAGCTGGTGCTACAAGCACTTCAACGCCGAGAAGGCCGAGAAGGCCGCTGACGCCGGTGCAGCCGCGTAAGCTTGCCGCCGCGTAAGGGTAGCGCTCGCTTTTAGTGCGTGTGAATCGAGAGGCCGCCGTATCCCCAGGGATGCGGCGGCCTCTCTCGTCTCGCGGCTCGACGCGGGCGGCCCGTGTGCCGGCGCCCGTGCGGCTCGCGGCGGTCGCGCTGTGCGCGGCGGGGCGGCTCGCGTGCGGCGGGGCGGCCGGCAAAACCTGAAAAAGGGACTGTCCCTTTTTCAGGTTTCCAGCTCCCGTGCGGCGGGCGTTGTCAATCCCCGAACATGGCGTGGGAGAGGGGTGAAGCGTGCCGACGGCCGAAAGGGTGTCCGGAACGTGCGCTATCCTCAGAGGCGTGAAATCTTGGCGAGAGACTATGCGGCGACGGTGCCTCCGCGGGCCGTCGCAGAGGGAGCGAAATGGCGTTCGTACATCTCCATAACCACACCGACTACTCGATGCTCGACGGTGCCACGCGCGTCTCCGCGATGGTGAAGCGCGCGGTCGACCTCAAGATGCCTGCCGTCGCCATCACGGATCACGGCTATATGTATGGCGTGCCTGACCTCGACCTCGAGTGCGCCAAGTACAACCACCAGCAGGCGGATTGGCAGCAGTGGTTCCATGACAAGGAGAACTACGCAAAGGGCCGCGAGATCGTGGAGCCTGACGCGGAGAAGGAGCCCGAGGCGTACGCGCAGTGGCAGATCGACGTCGCCGCGCACGAGGCCGGCCGCGACCTCGACGAGGTGAAGCCGCGCCCGCTCGTGAAACCCATCTTTGGCTGCGAGGCCTACTTCACGCCGGATGACTCCCTCTCGCGCGACCACAAGCCCGAGCTCTACCACATGATCCTCATCGCCAAGAACCAGACCGGCTACGTCAACCTCATGCAGATGATGAGCGACGCGGCCGTTCGCGGCTTCTACTACAAGCCCCGCACGACGCTCGAGATGCTCCGCGCCCACTCCGAGGGCATCATCGCCACGGCGGCGTGCGTCTCCGGTATCATCCCGCGCTCCATCCTTCGCGGCCAGCCGGACGAGGCCCTCAAGTGGGCCCGCACCTTCAAGGAGATCTTCGCCCCCGGTGACTTCTACATCGAGATCCAGGACCACGGCCTGACCTTCGAGAACGGCATGACGGACCGCTTGCTCGACGAGCAGCTGGTGGAGCTTGCCCACTCGCTCGACCTCAAGGTCATCGCCACGAACGACTTCCACTACCTCACGCGCGAGGACGCCCCCACGCAGGACCTCATGATGTGCATCGGCATGAACTCGAAGATTGACGACGAGAACCGCATGCGCATGGAGGGCAGCGAGTTCTACATGAAGAGCGAGGAGGAGATGCGCACCCTCTTCTCCTGGTGCCCGGAGGCATGTGAGAACACCCTCGAGCTGGCGGACAAGTGCAACGTCGAGCTCGACTGGGACCAGATCATCCTCCCGCGCTTCCCGCTGCTCGATCCGGGCGAGACGCACGAGAGCCAGTTCCGCCGCGAGTGCGAGAAGGGCCTGCGCCAGCACTACGGCGACGATTGGGCCACGCGCGAGATCGGCGGCGTGAACATCAAGGAGCGCTTCGAGTACGAGTACAAGGTTATCTGCGATAAGGGCTTCGCCGCGTACTTCCTGATCGTGGCGGAGTACGTGCAGTGGGCCAAGGACAACGGCATTGGCGTCGGCCCGGGCCGTGGCTCGGCGGCGGGCGCCATCGTCGCCTACGCCATGAACATCACCGCGTTCGACCCGCTCGAGAACGGCCTGATGTTCGAGAGGTTCCTGTCCCCGCAGCGTACCGAGATGCCCGATATCGATATGGACTTCGACGATGAACGTCGCCTCGAGGTCGTTGAGCACGTGCGCCAGCTCTACGGCCCCGAGAAGGTCACGCACGTCATCACCTACTCGACTATCAAGGCCAAACAGGCCGTCAACGACGCGGCGCGCGTCCTCGACTTCCCGGTCTACATGGGCCAGCGCCTCTCCAAGATGATCAGCGCCGCGCCCAACGCCACGCTCAAGGCAACGATGAACAAGGTCGAGGGCCGCGAGGACCAGTACTCGCAGGACTTCGTCGACGCCTACAACTCCGATCCGGACGCCCACCGCATCATCGACGCGGCGCTGTCGCTCGAGGGCCTGATCCGCGGCGAGGGCGTGCACGCGTGCGCGGTTCTCATCTGCCGTGACCCCGTAAACGAGCACTGCCCCACGAAGCTCGACACCAAGGGTGGCGTCGAGATCACCCAGTACGAGGGCCATACCGTCGCGGACATGGGCCTGCTCAAGATGGACTTCCTGGGCCTGCGCACGCTCACGGTCATCTCGAAGGCAAAGGCGAACATCAAGGCCAACTACGGCATCGACATCAACGAGGCGGAGATCCCCTTCGATGACCCGAAGATCTTCGAGCTCATGGGATCGGGCCACACGGCGGGTGTCTTCCAGGTCGAGTCCTCGGGCATGACGGCCACCATCAAGAACATGAAGCCCACCGAGTACAAGCACGTGGTGGCACTTATCGCCCTGTACCGCCCGGGCCCCCTTGGCGCCGGCATGGTCTCGTCCTACATCAACCGCATGAACGGCAAGGAGCCTGCGGTCTCCTATGACCCGCGCCTCGATGACATCCTCGGCGAGACCTACGGCACCATGGTCTACCAGGAGCAGGTCATGCTCATCTCCGTCGAGATGTGTGGCTTCTCCAAGGGCGAGTCTGACTCGCGCATCCGTAAGCCCGTGGCCAAGAAGAAGATCAAGCTTCTGACCTCGACCATCCTTCACTGGGAGGACGGCTCGGACGAGACGACGTATGACCACTGGATGAACGGCGCGGTCAAGAACGGCTACAAGCGTGAGGTCGCCCAGCGCATCTGGGACGACGTTCTCGAGTTCGCGTCCTACGCGTTCAACAAGTCGCACTCCGCAGGCTACGCCATCCTCGTCATGCAAACGGCCTGGCTCAAGGCGCACTATCCCAACGAGTACATGGCCGCGGTTCTCACGAGTTACACGGGCAAGACGGACAAGATCGTCCACTACGTCTCCGCGTGTCGCCACGACGGCATTCAGGTGCTGCCGCCTGACATCAACGAGTCTGGTAAGGAGTTCACGGCGACGAAGGAGGGCGTGCGCTTCGGCCTCGCCGGCATTCGTGGCGTGGGCGAGGGCGTCGCGGACCTCATCATCGAGGAGCGCGAGCGCGGGGGCAACTTCAAGAACCTGCATGACCTGGTTGACCGCGTGGATACCGGCACGTGCAACCGCCGCGTCATCGAAGCCCTCATCAAGGGCGGCGCCTTCGACTCGACGGGATACCCGCGCCGCCAGCTCATGGAGTTCGTCGACAAGAACAACCCGGCCAACATCATCGACGCCGCGACGAAGCGCCAGAAGGATCGCGCCGCTGGTCAGAGCTCGATGTTCGACCTGTTTGGCGACGTCGAGGGAGCTGGTTTCGAGGACGAGGCCCCCGAGCCGAGCCCCGTCGAGTGGGACCGTACGCTCAAGCTCGCGCAGGAGCGCGAGGTTCTCGGCCTCTATATTTCTGACCACCCGCTGCGCCCGTATGAGTATGCGCTTTCCAAGGCGCGAGACTACACGCTGGGCGAGGTGCTGAACGGCTACGAAAAGACCAGCGTCACGGGTGAGGTGCGCCATGTGGACGTCGGTGGCGAGAAGCCCTTCTGGGTTGCCGGCATGGTATCGGGCATGCAGAAGCGCACGACGAAGAACGGCGACCCGATGGCCATCGTCCAGCTCGAGGACATGGAGAATGAGCTTGACGTCGTCGTCTTCCCGAAGGCGTACAAGAAGAGCGCCGCAGTCCTCGCTGGCCAGACCGACGAGCAGACGGGCGAGCAGACGGGCGACGTATTCGTGCGCGTTCTCGGTCGCATCGACCGCAGCGATCGCGGCGACCAGTTCCTCGCGACGGCCGTCGAGCCGCTTGAGCTGTCGGAGAAGACCAACAAGCCCAAGGTCCTCGAGATCATGCTCGAGCCGAGCGCGCTGTCGCGTAGCATGCTCGAGCAGCTGCAGAAGGTTCTCAGCCTGCATCAGGGCTTTGACCGCGTCGAGCTGTTTGTCGTGAGCGAGTCGGGTGACCGCCTTCGCATGGAGGTGCCGTGCCGCGTCGACGCGAAGAACGTCATGCTCATGGCGCGCGTCCAGGACCTCCTGAGGGACAAGGGGACCGCGACGGTCTCGTAGGCAAACGGCCGGCGCGTGGCTCTTCCGCAGCGGCGGGACGGCTATCATTCATCTGACGACAGACGGAAGGGAAGCCATGAAAGCGCAGGTAGTCGAATCGCTCGAGACGCCGGACGTCATTGAGGTCGGCGGGGATGGCCCGCTGCTCGTCATCCATGGTGGCGCGGGCAGGCGCATCCACGAGATGACGCCCGAGCAGGCATCAGAGACCGAAGCTGCTCTTGCCCGCGCGGTTGAGGCTGGATATGCCC
The DNA here is from genome assembly GCA_900552935.1 of uncultured Coriobacteriaceae bacterium. GTDB lineage: Bacteria > Actinomycetota > Coriobacteriia > Coriobacteriales > Atopobiaceae > Parolsenella. The sequence goes on from USBN01000005.1 coordinate 20,167, forward strand.
AGCTCGCGGCTGGTGCGCCTGCCGAGGAGGCTGTCATCGCGGCCATCCACGTCATGGAAGACGCCCCTTGCTTCAACTGCGCCCACGGCGCCGCGCTCACGCTCGACGGCACGGCCGCCCTCGATAGCAGCCTCATGTTTGGCGATGGCTCCTGCGGCGCCGCCTGCGGCCTTACGACGGCGAAGCATCCCATCGACGTTGCTCGCGCGGTTATGGAACGCACGCCGCACGTGCTCTTCTCCCAGCCCACGGCTTCCCAGCTCGAGGAGTGGGGGATCGAATAGGTTGACAACTCCTACTTTGTGACCGAGCGTCGCCTCGCCGAGCTCGAGGAATTCCGCGCTCGTGCGGCGGCGGGCTGCGACGACTCCGCGACGCGCCATGGCACGGTGGGCGCCGTGGCACGTGACGCCAACGGCCACATCGCCGCGGGCACGTCAACTGGCGGCATCACGGGTCAGATGCCTGGACGCGTGGGAGACTCGCCCGTCATCGGCGCCGGAACCTATGCGAACCAAGGCAGCGTGGCCGTGAGCTGCACCGGAACGGGGGAGAAGTTCATCCAGGAGTCCTCGGCATACCAGATCCACGCGCGCGTCACGCTTGCGGGCGAGACCCCGAGCGAGGCCGCCGAGGCGATGCTTTCCGCCGTGGACGGCAGGGGAGGCAACGGCGGTGTCATCGTCGTCCCCGCCAAGGGCGCGGGTGTGATTGGCCGAACGGCGAGGACACAGATGAACTACGCTTGGGCCCAAGGGGACAGGTGCACCACCCACGTATAGGCAGCAAAACCTGAAAAAGGGACAGTCCCTTTTTCAGGTCCCTTTGTCAACTTCCGCGGGCTCGCCGCCAGCCCTAGCTCCGGAGCGAGACCCGGATGCACGGGTGTGTGTACTGGTCAAATTCCTCCTCAGGCTCCGTGTCGAAGGAGCATGACGTCTTGACGGGATTGTCGTCCGAGTAGATGCGAATGCTCTCGTAGGGCGAGCCGGCGAGGAGCGCCTCGCGGAAATCGTCCGGCACCCGCGGCGCCGCGAGCAGGCCGGCGTTCGAGGCGGGCACGTCAAGCCCCTCGAGCGCCGCGCCGAGCTCCGCGATGTCGCGCATGGCCTGGTCGAGACTCTCCTCGAGCGTGGCGCTCACGTCGACCTCCGTGCAATAGCTGATGTCGGTGAGCGTGCCTTCGTCGTCAAAGTCGAGGTAGATGTAGGATTCCTGGATGCCGTCCTCGGACTCGCGCAGGTAGCCGATCACGTGGTAGCCGTAGTCCTTGTAGCGCTCGCGGGAATCGTCCGCCGAGACGCGGGCGCAGGTGTCCGCCAGCGCGTCTCGCACGACGCCGATTCGCTCGGCGGCGCTGGCAACGCGTGCGTCGAGCTCGCGGCTCGCCTGCGCGTACTGCGGGACGTACGCCCCGATGGCGATGACGATGGGCAGCACCACGAGCGCGACCCTCCATCTCCTGACGTTCGGGACGGGCACGCCGTAGGCGCCGGCCATCGCCTCGGCGTTGGCCGCGGTCTCCGACAGGATGTCCGCCACGGTCAGCACAGTGCCCACGGCACCGGCAACCTGCGCGACTCCGCCCAGGCCTTTTGCCAGGTCGGAATCGCTGTCGCTAAGCAGGCGCCCTGCCGCCTGCGCGCCTATGGCGGCAGCGATCTGCGCCGAGCGGTCAGTCTCCTGCTGCGAGACGGCGAGCCTCTCCTGCAGCGCGCGCCACTGCTTGCCGCGCATGCCAAACTTCGGGCGGAGGGTCCAGAAGCAGAAGGCCACGAGGTTGATGGCGACAAGCGCGAGGATGACGTTGAGCCCCGTGTCCTGGAAGCCCTTGTGATGGAAGACCAGGTCATCGATCATCTCGAGGGGGACCAGCATGAGGCACGTCACGAATGCCATGACGAGCGCCACGAGGGCGACCTTGGGGTAGACGCAGTAGCGCCGGATCTGCTTCTTCTCGTTCTCGCTGAGGGGTGCCATGGTGCTCCTCGGTCGTGGTCGCGCCGCGCGGCGCCGGGGTCTCCCGCGTGCCCGCGGCTGTCACTTATCAGTCACGTTCGGCTTATCGTACCAGGTACCTCGCGTGTACGCGAAACTCGGTGCATCCGCGTGCTGCTTGTAGCAGCGCTTTTGCCGTTCGCGTTGGACTCCCATTAATGTCCGAAAGCCTTCCTATAATGGCTTTGTCTTCGATGGATCGAGGCTCCTCGGGAGGGACTTTGGTGGATAAGACCAAGTACGCAGCGACGCTTGAAGAGGAGATGCGCGCTGCAAGGATTGCGAATGTCGAGCTAACGGCTGATGAGCGTGGCGCCATTGAGCGTCTGCTTGATGACAGGCCTCACGTGGATACCGACGCGCTCCTCCGGGAGATGGGAGAGGCGGCATTCTCGGGCGAGCCCGGAGCGTTCGCGGCCTTCGTCGCGCGGAGCCACCAGCGCATTTGCGTTGCCGCGGCGGATAGCGACGACGTGTCGAAGCTTCTCGTCATCGGCTATAAGATGGGCATCTCGCGCGGTGATGCCGCCTGCATGAATGATCTCGGCGCGCTCTACTACATGGGAGAGCTTGTCGAGCAGGATTACGCCAAGGCGGCGGAGCTCTATGAGATGGCGATGAACCACGGCTGTCACCAGTCCATCATCAATCTCGGCTACATCTGGGAGTACGGGCGTACCGGCGAGCGTGACTATCAGAAGGCGTATCAGTACTATGCGCTCGCGGCTACGCTTGCTGATTCCAGCGAAGCCGCGTACAAGCTGGGCGACATGTATAGCCGCGGCAAGTTCGTCGAGCGCGACATGGCCAAGGCCTATCAGCTTTGGAGCCGCAGCCTTGACCTCGCGAATGACATCGTCGAGATTGCCCAACCCGCCATCAGAATCGCCCAGCTGCTTCTGTCCGAGGACTGCGAGTCTGCAGGCGCCAAGCGCGATCCCATGCGCGCCCTCCAGCTCTTCCAGCAGGCGGAGATTGGCCTTCGCGTCGATATCGATAACGGCCAGACCTACTACCGCAAGCGCCTCGAGGAGGCCATCGAGGGTCAGGAGAGGGCCAGGGCGATCATCGACGAGCCGATCTTCTAAGCGCCTTGTCCTTGTTTGGCGAGTCGGTTACCGAGCGCCCATCCCTGCTTGGAGGTCGGTTATCGAGCGCGTTTCTCTGGATTGGCGGGTCGGTTACCGAGCGTCTCGGAGCCGGTGTCTCAACGTGCCGTCTCGACGCTGGGCGCGCCAAAGCGAGCCTTAGCTGCTGGTGGCTGCTGCATAGGGGCTGATTCGCTGTCGGAATCTACTTCGTCGAACCGCCGGATCCGCTTGCCGTATCGCCCGAGCCGTTGGCGTTAGCCATGCCATTCGAGTGGATCGAGTCCGAGGCGGAGCCGGAGCCGGAGTTGGAGGCATCGCCTTCTGGCTTGCTGGAACTGGAGTCCGAGGCGCTGCCGTCACTCGAGCCACCATTCGAGGGGTTTGACGAGGAACCGGACGTTGAGGGGGAAGACGAGCTCGTACCCTCGTTTCGGTTGCTGTTCGATCCACCTTGCAGGCTGGCGTGTGCCCCCTCGGTCGTGGCGGGGTGCTTGTGCGTCGTAGCGGTCCCGGTGGCGGCCTGCGTCGTCTGTGGCGCTTCGACCACGATGGTGGTGGAGCTGCCGATGCCCTCGCCCTTGGTCGCGATGCTGACGACGAGCGCGAAGACGAGCACCGCGATGATGGATGCCGCGGCCATGAATATGGTCGCCCTACGGCGTATGACGTCGCGCTCACGTCGGCGGGCGGCGGCACGTATGGCTACCGGCGCGATGGGCGTGCCTGTCTCGGCGTATTCCTTGACGTGGCTGCTGCCTGAGACCGATGCCGCGCGCGGTTGGCTGGGGATGGTCGTGTCGGCGACGGAAGCGCTGCGCTTGAGGACATCGTCGTGCGAGTTGCCAAGGGCGCGCGTCCTATCGGCAATGCGGGCGCTGTCTACGATGCGCGTCCTATCGGCAACACGGGCGCTGTCTACGACGCGCGTCGCATCATTATCGTCATGGGGAGCCTGGCCGTCGATGGCGACGGAGCCCGTCTCGCCATCATTCGACGAGAGCTTCTCCGCCGAGGCCTTGAGGATGGACTTGTAGATCTGTGACGCCGCGGCAGACGCGAGGCCGCCTATGACGACGCCGATAAGCGAGCCAGCGAGGCCAATCTGCGAGGAGAGAGCAAATGATGTTCCCGCTGCTAGACCGCTTGCAATGACGGTCGAGAACGAGAAATCGTCGAAGAGTCCGCCCTTCGTGTTGCGATCATTAGACTGAGCCATGCACGTTCGCTTCCTGCGTTCCTTCGTTTTTTGCTGTAGGGAATACGTACCCGGATTGTCAGCGGGTCCCGCCCATGTGAAGTAATCCTCACGAATTCGCAAAATGCGCGGCGGTGCGAAACGAGGGCGACGCGGAGACGACAAGACTTGGAGTGCGGGATGGTGCGAGGGTGGCGTGAGTGACGCATGGCATCGCCACCGGAGCTCCCGCGGGCCTGTCTTTGGTCCCGTTGGGCACCAAAATGAATGCTGGTCGCTCTGGGCCAATTAGTGTCCACAAGTGGTTTTACTCTCTTTTTGATAGCCCGCGAAGAAGGGAGAAGAATGGGACTTGATGCCTTTGTGCCTTGCAATTGCTTCGAAGAGGGGCGCATTTCTCGTCCGCCTGAGCCATTCCGCATGGATGACCTCTATCGAGACGAGGAGGGCTATATCTGTTCTCGCAGGCTTGATAGGTATTGCGAGGAGCTTGGCTATTCTAGGTACATTGAGCTGTATAGAAAGCTAGATGACGCTTTTCACTCCTGGGTCCAACATGCCTGCGAGCACGAAGACGGTGAGTATCTATCTGAGTGGGTATCTAATTGGCCTGGGGTGCGCAAGTTCCAATCCATTGTCGAGGAACTTGGCGGAGAAGAACGCTATCCAGCCCTTTCCCAATTAATCCCGAATGGAAACGGGGGTAGCTATCCTGCCGCCTTGGCGTCCAACGCAATCAAAGAAATCGATGACTTAGTGGAAAGGGCCAAGACCCTCGTTTTCCATGCCTTGATGTGCGATGACTCAGAAGAGCCTCTCTGGACGTCTGCAGATTGCGGTTCGTATCCAATGACGATGACGCCCTGCTACCAAATATGGATGGTTGGGGACAGCATCCATTTCATTGTGGGCGGTCGCGAGTATGTGAGCCGTAGATTCAGACAGGAGCCGGTAGGCCCCGTCTATGAAAACGGAGACCAGCCGATGACGGTGTTTCTTTCTGAAACCGGCGAGAGCTTCCGTATCACGAATTCCGTCGGCCCGTATGATGCGCCCAAGGTGTCTAGGGAATTCTGGGTTGAACCACGGGAGGCTCCGTTCATGTATGAGGGTCGCTACTACACCGCGGAGAGGATACGGTCTCTTCTCGTTGCGTCGGTGGAAACCGGAAATCCCATCTACTGGTGCTGATGTTGGGGCACTGCATAATAATGTCAGCCGTTTGCAGAATTGAACTAGATTCTGATTGGGCTATGGCCGTATTGTCATTTAAATGAAGGACTCTGAGGAGATGCTCGGCCAGTGGATTCCGCAATTGTGACAATTGATAAGGACGAGCGTCTCATTTCTGCTGAAGAGTTCGGCAGGTCTAGATATGCCGCATGGCCGAAATCCATGATGTCGTGTTGTTGTCCGCTGTGTGGCCAGCCAGTGTTCTTTGTTGCGGGAAAGATACAGGCTCCCCATTTCAGGCATGAGAAGAATAATCCTCGTACCCAGTGGTGCGATAATCACTCAAGCGTGATGGGATCGGAATCTCGTCATAGGGAGAGAGTGCCTTCGCCGCTGTTTATACGGGAAAAGCAAGGTTCTCCCGGCGTGTTTGTTACTGAGATAGGTCTTAAACGCATCAAGAATAATCAGCTAGATGAGCTTGAGAGTGAAGGCGCCGTCCTGAGGGTGTCGGGCAGAGAATACGCAATCAATAACGAGCGTTTAGGAAATGGAATGACAAGGTTACCCGTTTTTCTTAGTGCGGGTATTTCATTTCCGGTGGATCCAGATGTCTGCTTGACCAACTCTTCCTATAGATTCGAAGACTTCTGGAGCCCTCTTGGGCGTAGCGGAGACAACGTTGTCTTCGCATGTGATTCTGAGGTCTTGTCTGGCCGAAAGATAGAGTTTGGCGGTCAGGTCTCTATTGAGGATAGAGTGCTCATTCTGTCCTCAAAGGGCATCAACCTTTTAAAGCCCTGTTTTCCGGGGGTGAAGCACGTTGGACATTTGCATGTTCGCATCGGAGATATGCCCGTTGAAGTATATCTGGCGACGGTTAGCGAGCGGGCGGCAGGTTATCTGGAAGCTCACAAGATTGCCTTGGAGTCCGCCGATGATGTGCCGAGGCTGATTTGGCCTCCTTCATTAGCCAGCTCAGGTGAGATGATGCCTCTCTTTGCCGGGTCCAGATTTGTGTTTCGAGCTAAAGTTGCGAGACGAGACGGACGTGATAACGAGGGACTGTACTTGCATTCGGGCGATTTGGCCAATGGCGCTTCCATGGTGCCCGTACAAGAATCAGGTAACCCTTCATGGGGAGTGGCATTTGTCCGACAAGAGCCTGGCGTGCGATTTCTGTCAACTCGTGAATGGGTTTTCTCAAGCGTAATCCTGCTGGAGCATTCTCCTGAAATGGGGGAGGCCCGACTAACGACGACTGAAGAGATTCCCAACTTTTGCCTCCTTGATAGTGAGCACGTTAAGGTGATGGCGCTGAGAGACTCACGTCTTGAGCTGCTGCTTCGAGACGGTTCAAAAGAGACCTATCGTCTGAAGGCGGGAACCGAGAAAGTGGTTGAGACGAGCAATTGCGTCTTAATCCGAGTCTCGGCAAAGATGGTTGTTGCTCGGCACGGGGAATGGATAACTCAGCGTGAACTCAGGATTTCTCCTCAATGTCTCGACATGTTTGATTTTGGTCCGGGGCATATCGGTCGACAGGGCTTGTTGGCTGGTGTCGCAAGCGATTGCTGCCGGGCTAAGGCTAGGTCAATGACCGAAAGGCCTTTGAAGAAGTGCGGCGATGCCTCATTCGCTCTGATGAGAAAGGTATTCAAGTGAATTCAATGGATAGGGAATCGTGGTTCTATTCGGTTTGCATCGCTAGCAAGCATGTGGGAAAAGATGACCGTCCCGAGGTTCATTTCAACAGAGTTGCCGATTATGTTCCCAAAGAAGGACCCGAGCTTATCCGAGCCCTGACTTTTAGGGATCTTGGACAAAGCGATGATTTGTCACGTCGCGAGAATCCAACTTGGGTTTACTGCCAGGAGGCTTTCGATTCTTATTTCCAAAGGGATAGTGATTTTTATCTGATCAAATGGAAGCCCGATTCGCATGATTCGACGCGACAGATTGCTCATGTTTGCAGCAACAACAATGGCGATCCTTACTTTGCTGATGACATCAGAGAAGTAATCACAATCTCGGGTGTAACCGACAAGAATTCCCTGATTGCTGCGCTTGATAGGGGCGTCGTTTTTCCAGGGAAAACAACAAAGGAGTTTTATCTCGTATATGAGCGTCGGGGCAATATGCGTAATGCAATCAAGTGCGAGCGCAAAGATTTTGTTTCCGACGGGCAAATCCGTTTGTCTAGGGCCCTTTCCAACGTCAGAACGACCGTTCTGAGCGCTCCAATCGTCTCTTTGAATGAACAACAGATTGTTGAATGTCCCCATTATGGGAACCGTAGTCGTGAGATTTCCCTAGTGCTTGGGTCAATTACTTCGGGGAATGAAAGGCTGCTGCTTCGGCCGCTTAGCTACTTTGCTTCGGATTATGTGAAGTACTACCTGAGCAACGCTAATACGTCCTCCAAGATAACAAAGGAAGACCGCAAGAGAATTGCTGCGCTAATCAACGAAGCGCTTTCCAAGCCCGATTCGATGGTGGATTATCTTGGTGCCGACTGTCCCGAAGATGAAATTGCCTCTTTAAGGTCGGCAATTGTCTCGCAGATGCACGGACGCCCAGACGAAGATCTCGAGTTGGTTAGACGCTCCCTTCTGGACGATGAGCAGTTCAGGAATGAGTGCATCGAGGTCGTCAGGGGCGAAAGTGATGTCATTCTTCGGCAGGCGAAAAAGGAACTTACCCAGCGTCAGAGAGAGACGAACGAGGCACGGCAAGAAGAGAATCGCATCAAGGACCGCATCGGTAGTCTCAATGATGAACTTGTTGAGCTTGAGAAGAGGATTTCTGCCGGCAATGCCGAGCTCGAAAATCTCGAAGCGATGAACGAGGCTGCTCAGCAAGAGATTGAAAACAATGTCGCCCTCAGGCTGGGGCTCAGAAGCGTCGCGCGAGAGTGTGGCGCAACCGCATCGTCAGACTCGAGGGCGAGTGGCATTGTTTGTGATATGGCGGAGACAATTCCTCACGATGCTACCGATAACCCTCTTGTGGAGGTCATTGAGAAGAATCTAAAAGAAGCTCGTGTATCTAGCTTTGCTGACGATCTTGAGAAAGAACTGAGGCGCGTTTCTGTCGGGATTGCCTGCTGCATTCGTCTTGGCGTTCCAATGGCAATCCCGGAGCCGCTCGCCGAGCCAGTGTCGAGGGCGCTCGCCTCTACATTGGGCTTTGATGCTCCTACGAGAATTATCGTTCCTCCAGACTGTCGTGATATTCATGCCGTGCTCGATTGCGTGGCAAAGCCTGGCGTTTATATGCTGGAGAGCGTGATTGATTCTGCCAACGAGGGAGTGCTGTTTTCCCTGCTTCGATCAGGGCTGCCCTCTGTATTTGTATTCTCGTTTAGGTCTTATGCTAGCGCCCTTCTCTTGGCTCGTGAGGTGTGGGATTCGCTTTTTTTCCTTCCGGTTGGCTCGCTCATGAAAGCGCCTTGTTCGGGAATACCGAGCAGGCTGTTGAGTTCTGAGGGTGCGGGCATTGGGTCGCCAATAAGAAATAGGGAAGTTCGAGAAGTCGCGAAGGAGATTCGATCCGATGTGTCGGGCCTGCGACTTCCTGGTTCCTCTTTCGTTCTGCCTGCTTCTATTTCTCTTATTGCTGAGGACTTGGACCAGAATTGTGACGTCGAATCAATCGTGTCGCAGCATTTGCTCCTTGCCTCTGGCTTAGCAAAGGATGCTGCGGATGCTCTCACCCAGTGGCAGACTGGAGGAGAAGACACTGGTTTCAGGGAGCTTCTGATGCGATCGGATTCTTTAAATGGCTAGTGTTGATGTATTCAGGACAATCGCAGACGATTTAGGGATCATAAGGGTTCCTGGTGAAAGGAATGCAGATTACTGCTGTCGCGTAGCGTATTCCGCTGCTAGGTTTTGGGCATCAGCTTTCTGCATGGATGACGGCTGTGAAGGGCGGAAAGGACTTGCCCGTCCCTCCCTGAGTCGAAAGATGCGGCAGTGGATCGAGGTCCTCATCTCCCTGTCTCCAGATATTGAAGACTGGTTTGACCTTGACGCGAGAGAGGGCTCAGCGGCGGGACCATCGTTGATTTGCGGGCGTCTGATTGACCTTGCTGACATTTTGCCTGCTGGTGAAGAAGGGAGACTTCTTGCTAGGAGCCCGAAGCTCCAAGTGCTTACGGATAAGACGGCGTTGCTTCTGGGCTTTTTTGATCCCGGTGTTGGTGTGCCGGGTTTGATGCGCGAAAACCTGGTGACCTCGGGCCTCTGTACGGTGATTTGCGGCGATTATGATGCACCGGAAACCATAAGACCTTGGTGGGAAACTGACCTTCCGTACATGCCCTGGGTGGAGGTGTCAGCGCTTCCTGATCTTGAATATGCTGACCCCACAACTCCGAAATGGGGTATTGGCAGTGTCGAGACTTGGCGTGAATCACCGGTTGTAGGCGTGTCTCTTGCGCTTGCGAGAGATAAAGAAGCTGCGCGAAATGGGGGATCTGGAATGGGTCCCGTGAGCTATTACGTCATAAAGACCCGAGGGCGACGTTGCGTAGCCTCTCAGATTAGCTGGAGCTGGGCACAGGAACTATTCCTGAAAATGAAGTGGGATGCGGGGTTGCCGGCTTGCGTGGAGTTCGAAAAGAGAGGGGCGAATCATGAGGCAGCCTTTCTGCCCGTTTCCATTCTTCCGCCTCGCGCTTCTGTCGTGATAGACGCACTGTCCTGGCCTCTGGGGTCCATCTCGGATGGGGCTAAATCGGGAGAGGCGAATAGGTTGATTAGGACTGAGGCAATGGATGCCGTGGCCTCGATTCTAAACCAGCATTTCATCAAGACGAAAGGATGCCACGATGACCGCTGAATACGGCGTCGAGTCGATTAGGCGTGAGCTCAAGAAGACCATTGTCGACTACGTCGAGACCGAGTACTTCGGTAAAACGGATGAACTGAGGGCGAGGGTCGACAAGGAGCTTCGCGAGGATGGAGTCCTATTCCAAGAACCCTATTTTGAGGCGACTCCTTCATATTCCATTGCCGAAGACGGGATAAGAAGATGCGCGATTCCGGATAAGGCAAAGAAGAGTTTGCTGGCAATGGCGGAATCTCATAGGGGAGTATTTAGTTCGCCCTATGCGCACCAGATTGATGCTCTTGAAGCATTTTGGAATGGCAACGACGTTCTTGTGTCGACGGGGACGGGATCGGGTAAGACCGAGTGCTTTATGTGGCCGATGATTTCAAAGTTGTCGACTGAGGCGTGCGGGTGCCCGTCTTGGAAAGACCGCGCCGTGAGGACGCTCATCCTGTATCCGATGAATGCCCTCGTTGCCGATCAGGTTGCTCGTCTCCGAAAGATACTCGGCGGTGCGTCCGATGACCTTATGGCTGCGTTTGCCCCTGGAGCTCCTAAGGCACGACGCCCTCAGTTTGGTATGTATACGGGGCGTACTCCTTATCCGGGAAGCAAGAGGAACTGTGATCGAGATGCTGCCTATTCTGCGACTCTCATCAGGGACATCGTTGAGCTCGGCGAAGAAGACCGCAAGAAGCTTGCGGATTCTGGAAGGCTGCCTGAGAAAGCAAATCTTGAATCCTATGCCGAGAGATTGAAGACTAACAAGGATCCATGGTCTGAAGACGATGCTGAGCTGCTAACTCGCTTTGAAATGCAGCAGCATGTACCAGATGTTCTCGTAACAAATTACTCAATGCTTCAATACATGCTAATCAGGCGGTCTGAAAACAACATTTGGAAAGCTACGAGCGACTGGTTGAAGGCTCAACCATCGGAGAAGCTGCTTGTCATCATCGATGAAGCCCACATGTATAAGGGTGCCGCCGGTGGCGAAGTAGCGCTGCTCCTTCGTCGTCTAGCGTTCAAGCTTGGAGTTGGAACTGATCGGTTCCAATTCATCCTGACCAGTGCCTCGATTCCCGATGATGATGCTTCTACGATTCGTTTCTTTGAGGACATGACGGGGAAAACGGGCGAAACCCTGACGATTGTTAGGGGTAAATCGACGAAGCAAAATCCTAGTGGAAAGCCCGAGTTGTCTGGTGCGGCGTTGCGGAGCGTCGATCTTGACGCTCTGAGAGGAGACGACGTAGCGGTTTCGGAGACGATCGCATCCTTCATAGCCGAAGCGACCGGGCAAGAAGCAGCAGCAAGCGATCTCTCGGAGATGAGAGGTCTACTCGGCGAATGCCTTTCAAAGACCGCAACGTATTGCCGTCTCGAAAATGCTGTAAGAGGCGGATGCCACACTCTCGACGACCTTGTTTTAGACGTGTTTCCAAACGATGATGGCAAAAAGGAAGAGCTTGACGCTCTGATTAACCTTGCCGTTCTGGCGACCGACAATTCCGGAAAGCCGCTGCTTCCGGTTAGAATGCACATGTTTATAAGGGGCGTGCAAGGTCTTACGGTTTGTAGTAATCCCGACTGCCCTGACCATGCAGACGATTCTCTTGCTTTTGGCAAGGTGTATCTTAATAAGCCGGTGGGACGTTGCTCATGCGGAGCGAAGACCTATACCCTCATGACCGATCGAAGTTGCGGAGCGCTCTTTCTCAGGGGCTATGCTTCCAGTACGGATCAGGATTTCTACTTCTGGAACGAGAGGCCGGAAAAGGACGAGGGCTATTTCGAGATTGATTTGTATGTGCCTAAAAAGGGAGAGAAGCTCGAAAACCTGAGAACCGGCTGGCTCGATTCGATGACGGGCCTGGTGAGAACAGATGACTGTTTTGCTGGACATCCCAGGTTTATCAAAGTTGCATTTTGCCCTCCTGAGGGAGAGGGTGAGGATGCGACGTTCTCAACTTGCCCTAGGTGCAAGGGGAGAAGCGGGCTTGTGGACTTCGTCACCCATGGCAATGAGCCTTTCTTTAACGTTGTTGCTCGCCAGTTTGAGATTCAGAAGGGTTCGACCGATCCCGAGGTGCTTAAAGCGAATCCGAACGCGGGAAAGAAAGTAATCCTTTTTGCGGACAGCAGGCAGGGAGCTGCTAGAACTGCCAAAGATCTGACAGATGCCTCGGATAAGAATCTCGCAGCCAAGGTAATCTCGCTTGCCGCAAAAGAACTGGAGAGTTGGCCTGTCGGAGATAGGGATAAGAATCTGAGCAATCTTTACCCTGCATTTCTTAAGGTCCTGCACGATAACGATGTCCGGATGTTCTCGGGTGATTCCCGGAGTGCTCTTGAAGAGAAGCTCCGCACTCTCGATGACATTGATTTCCACAACGATGAAGATGCCTATGCCGATTTGCTCGATTCCGTCGAGGCTAAACCTGAGGCTTTTTCTGAGAGGCTTCTTACGTGCTTGTGCGATCGCTATAGGTCTTTGACGGACTCGACCATAGCGTGGCTTGCTCCGAGTAAATTCGGACGGAAAGCAGCAAAGAAAGCACTTGCTAAGCATGGCATCGAAATGGGCAATGAAGAGTTCGACGCATTATTTTTTGCGTGGTCGAGCTATGCATTGGTGAGGCGTTTTGCCCTTGACCCCGCTATTAAGCCAGGTGTCAGAGTAAGGGCCATGGAGTTTGTGGGCTCTTATGGCCTCCCGCGCGACGACGTTTTCCAGGGCCAAAAGCAGGGCAAATCGTCACTTGCCGCCTTGATAAAAGACAAGAAAGGAGAAGATGGATTCCATGCCATCGAAGAGGCTCTTGGCAGCTTCTTGGAGCCGCCGAGTTGGGATAGCGGTGGCTATCAGTTCATTGCGACGAACAGAGTATGCTTAAAAATCAATCCGTTTGAGGATTGGAAATACTGCCCACGCTGCGGAAAAGTAGCGCCATATGACCTTTGGGGCCTATGCCCATATTGCAAATCATCTGCGATGAAGCCCATGAATGGTGACTATGGGAGAGTCGCTTTCTGGAGGGATCCAATCGTTCGGGCTCTTGAAGGCGACGCGGAAGCACTTAAAGGCAGAATCAATACGGAGGAACATACTGCCCAGCTATCTCATAAGGACCAGGGGGAAGATACCTGGTCAACGACGGAAGAATTCGAGCTGCGTTTCCAGGACATTTTTGTGGGCGAGAACAGGGAACCAGTTGATGTACTCAGCTGCACTACGACTATGGAAGTCGGTATCGACATTGGCTCTCTTACTGCTGTTGGCCTGAGGAATATCCCTCCGATGAGGGAGAACTATCAGCAAAGGGCGGGTCGCGCCGGTAGAAGGGGCTCGGCAATATCGACGATTGTCACATATGTGGACAACCGTCCTTTCGATAATGCGTATTTTCGTAATCCGGATAGGATAGTTCGCGGAGAACTTCGCGAGCCAAGAATCGATGTCAACAACGACAAGCTGATTAGGCGTCATCTTGCGACGGTTTTCTTTGCGAGACTGGGTGATGAAGTCGGTAGCTCGATTGAGGCAATTCCGCTTAATGAATTTGTGGAGACTTACTATCACGAGGAGCTGAGGAGGAGGATTGCCGAGCTAGGCTTTGATCGGGACGAGCTGAATCGTCTGGTTCCCAGAGGCTTCGAAGTTAATCAGCGCGAGCTGGGGAAGAGGCTTCTCTCTGAAATCGATGCGCTTGTCGAAGACTATAGGTTGAGGCCAGAGGTCTATCGCAAGGCAGAAGGGCGCGGGAACGAGTCCAAGTCCCTGCTAGACTGCTTGCTTGAGAGGGCGATTTTGCCCACGTATTCGTTCCCGCGAAATGTGGTGGGATTCGATATCGAGGACCCAAAGAATGGGAAAGGTCTGCTTCAGCGACCCGAGAGATCTCTTGATCTTGCGATAAGCGAATATGCTCCCGGACGTGAACTCGTCATTAACAAGAAGACGTATCTTGCTGGCGGATTCTATTCCCATGCATCGAAGTATTCAAAGATTGATGAGAATAGGCTGTTTCCCGCCAAAGCATATTTTGAAAGTCGCGATTATCATTCCGCGCTGTACTTCTGCGAAAACCCTGCGTGCGGTTGGTTGGGAACTGCGGATTCCCTCGGTCCGAACCACACCTGTCCATTCTGTGGGGGAAACCGGCTTGAAGAACGGCCCTTCCTAAAGCCTTGGGGTTTTGCTCCTAAGAACGGAGGAGAGGCTGATGGTGCCAAGCTGCCCCCTAAGGACTCCTATGCTGAGCCTCCGAGCTATTCCGCAACGCCGAGTAAGGAATTGACGAGGTCCACCATCGATAGGATTTCGTATTCAAACGAAAGCGACTGCTCCCTGGTCATAGCGAATAGGGGGCCTGCCAGGGGCGGTTTTGATGTCTGCAGGAAATGTGGTGCGGCGTATCCTTCGACGCAGAGGAACGAGGTGAGGAGCAAAATCAAACCTCCCTTTAAAAGAGATTGCAAGGGCGCTTTTGCCTACTGCGACCACTCTTTTGTCGAGGATATGGTTATCGGCGACGTGTTCAAGACGGACCTTGTTCTCTTTGCAATGGAAATCAATCCAAAAGAAGTCTGTACCTTCTATGAGAATCGATGGCTCAGGAGGGCGGTAGTCTCGCTGGCCGAGGCATTTCGCCTTGCCGCGGTTGGCTATCTGGATATTGATTTCTCCGAGCTGTGCGTTGGTAGTCGCCTTCGCTACGGTGGCGACGTATGCTATGCCGATATTTTTCTTTACGACTCGCTTTCTAGCGGAGCTGGGTATTCGTCGATGCTAGGAAACGATGAAACTCTGTGTGAGCTGCTCGAACGGTCGAGAGCGATTCTTGAGGACTGCACTTGTGATTCGGCCTGTCTCGAGTGCCTTAAGCACTACCAGAATAAGTCTGTTCACAAGCTGCTAAATCGTTTCGATGCTCTTGACCTTCTCAATTACGTTGAGACGGGCGAGGTGAGAAAGGAAACAAGGAAGGCGCATAAGGCCCTCTTTGCTCCCCTGATTGAAGCGTTCAAACTCGAACCAAATCTTTGTGCAGAGGAAGAAGGCGACGTCCTGCTGGTTGAACTCGGAACTACTAAAAGAACTGTCAGGGTGATACCCGATATGGTCAATAAGAGCACGTTGGACTCTTCTCTCATTTTCTGGGAAAGAGAGCTTGAAAAGAGCCTGCCTATAGTCTTCGACGAAATCGTCCAGAGCCTTTAGGGATAAAACGAGCTTGGCGTTTTTTTGGGTTGGCAACAGAATGCGCCCGCAGCCTGCGGATGGTTCACAGGCTGCGGGCGCTCTGTTATTTGCGGCTCGTATCCGGCGCTAATTATCCATGACGCCTTCTGCTTCGAGTACCTCTGACGCGTTTTGCGCCCAAGACCTGTCTATGTAGAAAGACTGATCATTTGCGAGGGAGCTCTGCTTGCGCGTTGTTCGCGCCCCCCTGTCGCCCGCCGTGTCCCTCGCTCCACCCGCGCCGCCTGCTGCGCGCGTGGCCCCGCTGCGCTCCCGATTCGCCCGTCCCGCGCGCCGCGGAGATAAAACCATTTGCTCGACATCTCGACGTGCTATTATTCGTGCCGTAACAGGGGGCTGGCGCATGCCGGCTGAGATTGGGCCTAGGATTGCGGCCCTGACCTAAAACCTGATCTGGGTAATGCCAGCGTAGGGAACCAATACGTGCGATTCGTACGGGGCTCCCGCCAATGGCGAGGGCCCCGATTCGTTTGGCGGTGCGCCGCCCGGCGAGCTCGGACCCTCGCGGAAAGCGAGGTTTGCATGGAATGTAGTGTCGCGATTCAGGTCCTGCCGATGGACGCGGTCGATGAGGACGAGGTCATCCGCGTGGTCGACGCCGTCATCGAGGAGATCCAGAAGTACGACGTGAACCCGTATGTCGGTCCGTTCGAGACCGCCATCGAGGGCGACTATGACACCTGCATGGAGGTCCTTAAGCGCTGCCAGCTCGTAGCCGCCGAGGCTGGCTGCGGCCAGGTCATGACCTACGCCAAGATCGACTACAAGCCGAATGGCGCCGTCCTCTCCACCGAGAAGAAGGTCGGCAAGTACCACCAGGACGAGAACTAGCCCATGGCCTCGCGCTCGAAGGACAAGGACGTGGCTACCGGGGACGCCTCGGCGGGAAGCCGCGCGAACGGCAACTCAACGAAAAACGCCGCTGCGTGCCATGCGGCCACGAAGGGCGCCACAGCCGTTCAGGTCGATGCGGGCAACGGCGCCGTGCGCCCTCGGGCGCGCTGGGTCGCGCCGGTGCTGACGGTTGCCACGCTTCTCGTGTTGTGGCAGCTCGTCTGCATGGCGGGCCTCGTTCCCACCTACCTGCTGCCGAGCCCGGTGCAGGTCGTCCAGGCACTCGTGGCCGATCTCCCGCTACTCGTGAGCCATTCGGGCGTCACGATCGCCGAGGCGCTTCTCGGCCTTGTCTTGGGTGTCGCCGTGGGCTTCGTCGTCGCCGTCTTCATGGACCGCTTCGAGGCCGTCTATCGCGCGCTCGACCCGATCGTCACCATCTCGCAGACCATTCCCACCGTGGCCATCGCCCCGCTTCTCGTGCTGTGGTTTGGCTACGGGTTGATGCCAAAGGTGCTGCTCGTCGTGCTGGGGACGTTCTTTCCCGTCACCGTGTCGCTTGCGAGCGGCTTCCGTAGCGTCGACCCGGACGTCATCGACCTCATGCGCACCATGAACGCGACGCGCGCTCAGATCTTCTGGTACGCGAAGCTGCCCGCCGCTGCGGAGAGCTTCTTCGCGGGCCTCAAGATCAGCGCGACGTATGCCGTGGTGGGTGCCGTGGTCTCCGAGTGGCTCGGTGGCTTCGTGGGCCTTGGCGTCTACATGACGCGTGTTCGCAAGTCCTATTCGTACGACAAGATGTTTGCCGTCATCCTCATCATCTCGGCCCTTTCCCTGCTGCTCATGGGGCTCGTCTCCGTGCTGCGTAAGGCGTGCATGCCGTGGGACAGGGCAGAAAGGAAGAATCAGTAATGACCAAGTCCTCCATCTCTCGCCGCGAGTTCGTGGCGGGCGCCGGAATCGCCACCTCCGCCGTCGCGCTTGCCGGCCTCACCGCTTGCGGCGGCCAGAACGCCGCCTCCACCGCCGCCGCTTCCACCGCCGCCGCGGGTGACGCCACCAAGCTCACGTTCGTGCTCGACTACACGCCCAACACCAACCACTCCGGCGTCTACGTGGCCATCACCAAGGGCTTCTATGCCGACGAGGGCCTCGACGTCGAGGTCGTCCAGCCGCCCGAGGATGGCGCTGACGCCCTCGTGGGCACCGGCAAGGCCCAGTTCGGCATGGGTTACCAGGACGTCATGGCCAACTACCTCGGCTCTGACGATCCGCTGCCCGTGACGGCCATCGCCGCGACCATCCAGCACAACACCTCCGGCATCATGAGCCGCGCCGGCGAGGGTATCGACCGCCCGCGCGGCATGGAGGGCAAGCGCTACGGCACCTGGGACCAGGACGTCGAGAAGGCCATGGTCAAGAGCGTCGTCGAGACCGACGGCGGCGACTTCTCCAAGGTCCAGCTCGTTCCCTCCGGTGACGAGGTCAGCGGCCTGAAGTCCAACCAGTTCGACTGCGTGTGGGGCTACGAGGGCTGGGGCCTGCAGAACGCCAAGCTCCAGGACCTCGCCTGCGACTACTGGTCCTTCCGTAGCGTTGACTCCGTCTTCGACTACTACACTCCGGTCATCATCGCCAACAACGAGTTCCTCGCCAACAGCCCCGAGGTCGCCAAGGCGTTCCTCCGCGCCACGAAGAAGGGCTACGAGTTCTGCGTGACGAACCCGGACGAGGCTGCCCAGATCCTCGTCGACGCCGCGCCCGAGACCGACGCGGACCTCGCGAAGGCCAGCGCCGAGTACCTCGCTGACCAGTACACCGCCGATGCCTCCAGCTGGGGCATCATCGATTCCGAGCGCTGGGCCAAGTTCTACACCTGGATGAACGACAACCAGCTCACGCCCGTCGCGCTTGATGTTAACGGCGGCTTCAGCATGGACTATCTGGAGCAGTAGGGTGACTGTGTCTGAGGATAGGGGAGAGGTGCGTGCGGACGCCGACGGCGTGGATGCTGCCGCGGGCATCGGTGCCGAGGACGCCATGGTCGCCGCGTCGAGCGCTCCATCCGCGCCCGCGCTTGAGGTCCACCACCTCACGCTCGCGTGGGAGGCGGGCGGCACGCCGACGGTTGAGGGCGTCTCACTCTCGGTCGCGCCGGGAGAGATGGTGTGCCTCGTGGGCCGCTCCGGCTGCGGAAAGTCGACGCTTTTCCACGGCCTCGCTGGTCTCACGACGCCCGTTTCTGGCGAGGTCCTGCTCCATGGGGAGGACGTCACGGGAAGGCCCGGTCGCATCTCGTACATGCTGCAGAAGGACCTTCTCCTGCCTCAGCGCACCATCATCGATAACGTCTGCCTGCCACTTCTCCTCTCCGGCATGCCGCGTCGCGAGGCACACACTAAGGCGGAGCCGCTCTTCGAGCGCTTCGGGCTTGACGGCACGCAGGCGAGCTATCCCGGCGAGCTGTCCGGAGGCATGCGCCAGCGTGCGGCCCTGCTTCGCACCTATCTTATGGACAACGACGTCGTCCTCATGGACGAGCCGTTTAGCGCGCTTGACGCCCTGACGCGTCGGGATATGCGCTCGTGGTTCCTCTCCATGGTGACTGACCTGGGCATTTCCTGCGTTCTCATCACGCATGACGTGGATGAGGCGGTAGAGATGGCCGATCGGGTCCTTGTCATGCGCGGCAACCCCAAGGAGGGGCGTCCGAGCAACCTCGTGGGCGAGGTGCCCGTCGATGTCTCGCGTGACGCGCGAGGGGAGTGGCTTCTCACGCCTGCCTCGCTCGACGTGAAGCGAAGGGTGCTGGAGCTGCTGGGGTAGGGTGCCCGGACGGCCACTGACGGCACCCGCGGCTCTCGATGGCCGCTGATGCCCGCTCCCGGGGAAGGCGTTTCTGCGGTTTGATGGCTGCCGATACCCGCTCCCAGGGGCGTTTCTGCGGCTCGAAGGCATCAAAAAGGCGGCGCAGGTGGGAATGGTTCCCATCCTGCGCCGCCTTTCGCGTTTCTCGATTTGCTCGCCAGCGCGCAGGCTCTCGTGCGAACGGAGCTTGGCCGCGTGGGCAAGCGGGCCCGCGCGCGATGCGCCCTTGGTCTCCGCCTACTCCACGCGGAAGTCGGACGAGAAGCGGAAGTCCGCCGGGAAGTGGACGTCCGCCTGGTTGCGAATCTCGTCGCAGACGCTGAGCGAGTTGAAGGTCACGCAGTCATAGCTCTGGAGCGCGCCGCGAACCGTGATCCCCCTTCCCCACAGCGTGTCGAGCTTCTCATCGCGAATGAGGGAGACGAAGTCCCTGAGCTCGTAGACCATGTTGTTCGTGCGACACTCGATGTCGAGCTCGCGCGTGGTCGAATTGGGCCTGTTCGATTCGGTCGAGGCACTGCCGCGAACCGCCTTGCCACGCGTCATGATGGACACGTGCTGCGGCGATGCCATCGAATCGATGGTCATCGTGCCGAGGTCGCCCTCAATCTGCGAGGGAAGCAGGTCTGTCGAGATCTTCGAATAGGCGAGCTCGACCACGAGGCCAGGCGTTCCGGAGTGAGGGCCGTAGGTGCAGAGCACGGAGCCGGCTCCGTCGATGATGCCGTTGGTGATCTCGCACTTAGAGTCCGAGATGAGTGTGGGCGCCGCAACGACCCTGTCCGGCATGCCGAATAGTGCGACCATGGGCTCGACCGTGTAGATGCCCATGTCCATGAGGGCACCGGACGCCATCTTGGTGTCGAAGATGTTCGTGTGGCGACCAGCCTTCACATCGTCATAGCGCGAGGAGTACTTGCCGAAGCGGAAGGTCGCGCGGCGAAGGGTGCCGAGCTCCTCGAGGGAGCCGAAGATCTTGGCCCAGGCGGGATCGTGGATGGGGCGCATCGCTTCGAGCGCGATGACGTGGTGGAGCTCCGCCGCGGCATAAAGGGACTGCGTCTGGAAACGGTTGGAGCAGGCCGGCTTCTCGATGAGGACGTGCTTATCGCCGCGGATGCAGGCGAGGGCCTGGTCAAAGTGGAGCGCGTTGGGGCTCGCGATGTAGACGGCATCGACGTCCTTGCAGTTAGCGAGCTGCTCGAGTGTGGTGAACGGGCGAGTGCCACCGTGACGCTCGGTGAACTCGCGGGCTGTGATGGGATTGCGCGAGTAGGTGCCCACGTACTTGATGCTATCGACTTGCGCCGCTGCGTCGAGGAGGTCGTCGCTGATCATTGACGTTCCGATGGTGGCAAGGCGGATGGGCTCTGGCATGTGGTTCTCCTCGTTTGTTGGTGGCACTGGGTCGAGTTAGCAGGGGCGGCGGTGCGAGCTGGCACGGCCGGGCGTGTTGGGATGACCGGGTTGCGTTCGGCACGACAATTCTAAGTAATTGACCGCAGTCAAACAGAAGCCTTTTGTGAACGGCCAAATGCTTTTGTGAGCGGGGCTTGCGCGGGGAGTGACGCATGACGAAACGGCATGTTTAGTTGGCGTAAGCGCGTCGAAAGCCCCGCTCGCCCAAACGCATATGTGGCAATTGCGCTTGGCGTGTAAGGATGGGCGATCCATGGGAAGAAGCAAGGTGAGAGGCGGGCTTGCTCGCCTGGCGCATGGCTTTTGCCCGCCGGTGCGCCGTGGGGGATAGGCCCGCCCTCTCGATACGGGGCGAACGTTCGCTTCTGCCCGTCGCAGAGTGCCCGCTCGTCCAACACGTCAGAGAGAAAGGACGCATCATGGCCGAGCTCAAGTTCTTCCGCTGCAAGAAGTGCGGTGCCGTCCTGTGGTCCGCCGTGGACGGGGCATGCGTGCCCACGTGCTGCGGCGAGCCGATGACGGAACTCCGCGCCGGCGAGACCGATGGCGCGCACGAGAAGCATGTGCCCGCGCTCGAGCTGGAGGACGGAAAGCGCCTGCACGTTCGCGTGGGTGAGGTCGCTCATCCGATGCTCCCCGAGCACTACATCCAGTTCATTGCCATTGCGAGGCCGGACGGTACGGTCGAGTTCAAGCATCTGGCTCCGGGTGAAGCCCCCGAGGCGACGTTCTGCCTGCATGGCCAGGCGAGTGCCACGGTCTACGAGTTCTGCAACCTGCATGGGCTATGGAAGGCCGAGTACAAGGCGTAGCCGCGAGTGCCAGTGCTTGGTTTCGACTGCGAATCCAGAGCCGGGCAATGGCTGCAACTGTTGGCGCAAAAGCATGGCTCAGCGCGCTAAATAGGCGTCATAGCTGCGGCTTCTGGCTTGCTTGAGGCGGGCGCTGGCGGGGAACAGCTCGAGGCAAACAAAAAGGCCAGGGGCGCGATGCCCCTGGCCTGAAATTACGCTGGAGCCAGCTACCAGACTTGAACTGGTGACCCCCGCTTTACGAGAGCGGTGCTCTACCAACTGAGCTAAGCTGGCGACTCCATGCGGTACGCGCTATCGCGCGCAGCGAATAGGAACTATAGCGGAAACACCCGTATTTGCGCAAGAAGTTTGCGAGAAAAACTTGACGAGACTTTTGGCAACCTGTCGTGCTCGCCGGTCTCGAACGTGTTCGCGCGATCGCGCTGCCGAATCGGTCGCACGGGACCGCGTCCAAAGTGCTAACAAGCTCTCGCTTTCGGGAGCTACGCGCAAGTTCTCGCTTGCTGGCGTTGCGCGCGGGCACCCAGGATCTCCCGCCTTCGATCTGCTGTCCGTTACCTCTGCTAGAATCAACGACGCAAATCAACTAGCAGGGAGGATATTGATGGAGCGTCCGCAGAAGGTAGACTGTGTCCTGTTCGATTGCGACGGCGTCCTGGTGGACTCCGAGCCCGTCGCGGCTCGCCGTAACGTCAAGGTTTTTCACATGCTCGACATTCCAGCGACGTATGAGGACGCGCTGACGCTCTGTGGCTGTGACGGCGTCGCTGGCATTCCCACCATCGCCGCAAAGTACGGCAAGGAGATGGACAAGGAGCGTTTCGAGGCCAAGACCACCGAGGCACGCGATAACGGCATTCTCCCGCGCACCATCTATATCGATCCCACTCTCGAGCTCAACGAGGGCGTCCGCGATCTTCTCGTCAGCCTGCGCGAGAAGGGCGTCAAGTGTGGCCTCATCTCCACCACCGTCGCCGCGCATGTCCTCGCGCTGCTCAACAGGTTTGGCCTTGTGTCGCTCTTCGACGTCATCATCGCGGGCGACATGGTGCAGAACAGGAAGCCCAACCCCGAGCCCTACCTTACCGCCATGGAGGTCCTCGGTACCACGCCCGAGCATGCCGTGGTTGTCGAGGACTCCCCGACGGGCGTCGCCGCGGGCGTGGCCTCTGGCGCCTACGTGCTTGGCTATACGGGTTCGAGCGTCGTGCAAGACGTGAGCGCCGCTGCCGAGGTGCTCGCCAGCTACGCTGACTTTGACCTGATGTAGTCCATACGCTGCGATGGCGCGAACGGAAGGGTTGAGGACAGGATGAGTGTGGACGAGGAGACCACGGTCGATATGGCCGTGGCCGAGGTGGCCTCGGCAGAAATGGACGCGAACGGGTCCCCGGCGGATGAGGCGTCCGTGGCAAACCCAACTGCATCCGAGGCGGAGGGCCTCGACGCCCCTGTTTCCGAGGCCTCCGCCTCGACGCAGCGGGGTCTGCTCGAGTCCTCTGCCTTCAACAAGGCCCTCATCGTTGCTTGTGCGCTCGCCTGGGGCTTCTCGTTCTTCGTGATGAAGGACGTCACGGAGCTCTTCCCGGTGTTCTGGCTTCTTCTCGTTCGTTTTGGCATCTCGAGCGCGATCATGGCCGTCGTTTTCCGCAAGGCGATCGCCGCGAACCTCAACCTCTCCGTGGTAAAGACGGGTGTGCTGCTCGGCGTGCTCTATGGTGCCGGCTACATCTTCCAGACCTATGGCATCGTCTTTACCACGCCCGGCAAGAATGCCTTCCTGACCGGCGTGTATTGCGTGCTTGTGCCGTTTTGCGCCTGGGCGTTGGGACATGGGCGTCCGCGCCGCGTGAGCCTGATCGCTGCGTTTGTGAGCCTCGTGGGCGCCGGCTTTGTCGTGCTCGACAACGGCCTGCCGCTCAACGTGGGCGATGCCCTGACCCTCGCGGGCTCGGTGTTCTACGCGCTTGAGATGGTGGTCGTCTCGTCTGAGGGCCGAGGCAAGGATGTCTGGGCGCTCACTTTCTGGCAGTTCGTCACCATCACGTTGATTGTGGCCGTGGGGTTCCTCCTCGTCGAAGAGGCGCCTGCTCCTGCGCTCTACACGTTCAGCAACGTCGCTTCCCTGGTCTTCCTTGCCGTTGTGTGCTCGTTCGGGACGCTCGCGCTTCTCAACTATGCCCTCACGAAGGTTGACCCGGCGAGCGGCTCGCTCCTCTCGTCACTTGAGAGCCCGAGTGGCGTGGCGTTCTCTGTCGCGTTTGGTTATGAGAGTCTCACGCCCAAGCTCCTGGTGGGCTTCGTGCTCATCTTCGCGGGCATTGTCTTCTCCGAGGTGGGGGAGCGTCTCATCGAGTGCTGGCCGAGCCGGAGGTAGCTTGGGGGAGCCAGCGCGCGTTGCCGTGACACAAAGCGAAAAGCGCCGCAGTCCTTGTTGGGCTGCGGCGCTTTTGGCGTGCGGAAACTGGCTCGCGAAGGTCGATCCGATGCCCCTTAGGCGCTCAGCTTGCCTGCGAGCTCGAGGACCTCGGCCACGTCTGCGACCTCCGTCGCCCAGGAGCAGACGAAGCGGATGACGCGGCGGCCGTCCTCCAGGACGTAGAAGGTCTCGCAACCCACGGCGGCCTCGAGAGCCTCGGTCTGCTCGGGCGTAGCCGTCACGAAGACCTGGTTGCTGGTGGAGTTGCCGTAGAGCTCATAGCCGGCGGAGACGAGACCCTCGCGAAGGGCGGTCGCCTGCTCGTTGGCGTGACGGGCGAGCTGCCAGTAGAGCTCCTCCGAGCCATCCTCCTGCTTGGCGAAGGCGGCCTCGAACTGGGCGCCCATCAGGAAGCCCTTGGCGAGAAGGCCGCCGCGCTCCTTCTGGAGGAACGGGAAGGCCTCGCGTAGGCGCTCTGCGTGCTTGCTGTGACCGCAGATTACGACGGCCTCGCCCATGAGCATGCCATTCTTCGTGCCGCCGATGTAGAAGGCGTCGACGCGGCTGGCGATGTAGGGGAGGGTGAGGTCGTTGCCGGGGGCGGTGAGGGCGCTGCCGAGACGGGCGCCGTCGAGGAAGATGCCCAGGTCATGGCTGCGGGCCCAGTCGCAGATGGCGTCGAAGCGCTCGCGGTCCCAGACGCCGCCGAGCTCCGTCGCGTCGGTGATGTAGATGGCCGCCGGGCGCGTCATGTGGCGGCCGGTGCCCATCTGGAACTGATAGACGCGCTCCGCCGCCTCGGGGCTGAGGAAGCCGTCGCGATCAGTCGTGGGGAGGCTGGTGCGGCCGGTGGCGCCAAGCGCGCCCGTCTCGTGCACGATGATGTGCGCGTCAGGCGTGCAGATGACGCCCTCCCAGTCGCGGAGCATGCCGTTGAGGCAGATGACGTTGGCGCTGGTGCCGCCGATGCAGAACTCAACCATGGCGTCCGGGCACTCGCATGCGGCGCGGATGAGCTCGCGGGCGTGGTCGCAGTGGGCGTCGCCCTCCGAATAGCCCACGTTCTGCTCTGCGCTCACGTGACAGACGGCGTCGAGAATCTGGGGCGCGGCGCCCTCTGAGTAATCGTTGCGGAACAGGTGCATGGGTCCTCCTCGTCAAGCCGGTGTGGGAACTGCCTCGCCGGCTTCTCGAATTTAGTGCTTGCTGGAGGTCATGATAGCGTGACGCGGGCTTGCGGTGCGGTCTGCTTGGATATTATGCCTTGGCGAGCGTTAGTGACTTCAGTAAAGCAGGCGATGCGGACACAAAATCAGAGCCTTTTGGGGCGGCCTAACCGGGTGCTTCGGAGAGGGAATGCACGCAAATGGGGGGCATTTGCCCTCGTGCTTGGTACACCTGGTTCGCGTCGTCAGGTGTGTCCATCCCTCGCGGTATACTAGCCGGGTTGAACCCGAGTGAGAGGATGCCACGATGGCGAACAAGGCAGAGGGCACCGAGGACCTGTTCGGCGCGCGCATGCGTGCCTGGGAGCGCATGCAGAAGACGGCCCGCGAGACGTTCGAGCCCTATGGCTTCGGCGCCATCGAGACCCCGGCGATGGAGCAGGTCTCCACGTTCGTACATGGCATCGGCGAGTCGACGGACGTCGTGCGCAAGGAGATGTTCCGCGTCTTCTCCGGCGCCCTGCTCGACCGCGTCTTCCAGGCCGGCGACGAGAGTGGCCTCAAGCCCAAGCAGCGCCTCGCCATGCGCCCCGAGGGCACGGCGGGCGTCGTTCGTGCCGCCGTCGAGAACAACTTCGTCCCGCAGGGCGGCGCTCCCGTGAAGCTGTGGTACGCAGAGCCGATGTTCCGTGGCGAGCGTCCGCAGAAGGGCCGTCTCCGCCAGTTCCACCAGGTGGGTGTCGAGTGGCTGGGCGCCCCCGATCCGGCGGCTGACGCCGAGTGCATCATCATGCTGGTGGACTTCTACAAGGCCCTCGGCATCGACCCCGCTCATCTCCACCTCGCCATCAACTCGATGGGCGACGCCGCGTGCCGCCCCGCCTATCGCGAGAAGGTCCGCCAGTTCATCCTTGACCATGCTGACGAGATGTGCGACGAGTGCCGCGAGCGTGCGGAGATCAACCCGCTGCGCGCCTTCGATTGCAAGAACGCCCACTGCCGCGATGTCATGGCGGGCGCTCCGCTCGCCCACGAGAACCTCTGCGAGGAGTGCTCCGCCCACTACGAGCAGGTGAAGCGCTACCTCGACGAGGCGGGCATCGCCTACGAGGAGGACCCGACGCTCGTCCGCGGCCTCGACTACTACACGCGCACCGTCTTCGAGGTTGACTACACGCCCGATCCGGCAATTGGCGCCATCGGTGGCGGCGGCCGCTATGACGGCCTCATGGAGCTCGAGGGCGGCAAGCCCACGCCTGGCATCGGCTTTGCCGTTGGCTTCGAGCGCATCATGCTCGCCCTCGAGGCGGAGGGCGTCGACCTCGGTGGCATGGAGCCTTCCTGCGTCTACGTCGCCGGCACCGAGGCCGAAATGCGCCCGGCGGTCTTCTCGGCCACGCTCGCGCTTCGCCGCGCGGGCATTCGCACCGAGGCGGACTACCAGGGCCGCAGCCTCAAGGCGCAGTTCAAGCAGGCTGACAAGCACAATGCCGAGCTCTGCGTGGTCATCGGCCCTGACGAGGTCGCCGCTGGCACCGCCACGATTCGCGACATGAAGACCCACGAGCAGACGAGCGTCGCCATGGCGGAGCTCGCCTCCGCCGTCGCCGAACGCCTGGCCTAGGGCGTGGCGCGTACATACGACAACGCCTCCGCGGGCGCGAGCGGGCTCTCTGGCGAGGGCTTGGCCGCGCCCGCGGTCGTCTACGAGGATGAGTGGCTGCTCGCGGTGGATAAGCCCGCGGGTATCATCGTGCATGGCGATGGCACGGGCGCGGCCTCGCTCACGGACCTCGTCCGCGCGCACCTCGAGCGCGAGGGGAGGGTCGAGGCCGCATCGCAGCTCCAGGCCGTGCAGCGCCTCGACCGCGACACGACGGGGCTCGTGCTGTTCAGCCTGGACAAGGCCGTGCAGCCCAAGCTCGACACGCTCGTGGCGAGCCATGACGGAATCGAGAAGCGCTACCTCGCCGTCGTCCGCGGCGAGCTGCCGGAGGGCCTGCGCGAGATAGACGCACCTCTCGCTCGCGACCGCCATGACGCGCGTCGCATGCGCGTGGACGCGCACGGCAAGTCCAGCCTCACGCTCGTGCGCCGCCTTGCGGTTGCGGGGGCGCGCGGCAAGCGCGTCTCGCTCGTCGAGCTTACGCTCAGGACGGGCCGCAAGCACCAGATTCGCGTCCACCTCTCGAGCCGCGGCTACCCGATCGTGGGAGACGCCCTCTACGGCGTGCCGGCGGACCGAGGCGGCCGCGTGCCGCTCATGCTGCACGCTGCGAGCGAGACGCTCGTGCATCCTGTGACGGGCGAACGGCTGGTTTTGGCCGGCGAGTGGCCCGAACGTTTCTCGAATCTCGGTTTCGCGTCGCGGGAAGTCGAGTAGCAGGCAATGCTGCCTGGCAATATGGCGGTGTTGTGGCCACGTCGTTCCGTATGACGAACGCCATTCCGTATTTCTCACGCAATGCTCGAGTTGCTATGTCTGAGCTGCTAAGATGGTCACGAATGACTGGACATTCACGGGCGTGGGTTCCGCGCGCCGCGAATGCCAGATCGCTTGCGCGAGACGCCCGCCATGGGGATGGCGCACGCCTCGTGGTCCCATTGGGATGGGGCAACCTTCAAGGAGAGGACGCTTATGTCTGGAACCATGCGTGGCGTGTATACAAATCTGACTGAGATTCGTCGCAGGGTCTTCGCCGAGGTGGCGAAGATCGCCTATGACGCCGGTGGCGATAACGCGGAGGAGGGGCTCGACTCCATCGCGCACAACCTCCGCAACCTGCCCTATGAGATCATCCCTGGCGATGTGGCGACGTACCGCGAGTCCGTTTTCCTCGAGCGCGCCATCGTCCAGGAGCGCATCCGCCTTGCCATGGGTCTCCCGCTCCAGGACCTCGATCGTCCGGAGGGCGTGACGGAGGGCCTCAAGAAGGCCGCGGTGCCCGAGACCTACTATGAGGCGCCGCTGGTCAACGTTATCAAGTTCGCTTGCAACGCCTGCGAGGACAACGTCTATCGCGTCATGCCCAACGCCTGCCAGGGCTGCCTCGCGCACCCCTGCCGCGAGATCTGTCCCAAGGGCGCCATCACGTTCAAGGACAAGAAGGCCTTCATCGACCACGAGAAGTGCATCAAGTGCGGTCGTTGCGCGAGCGTCTGCCCCTACCAGGCGATCCATCACCACGTGCGCCCCTGTGCTGATGCCTGTGGCATGCACGCCATCGGCTCCGACGAGCACGGCCGCGCCGAGATCAACTACGAGAAGTGCGTCTCCTGCGGCCAGTGCCTCGTGAACTGCCCGTTTGGTGCCATCGCCGACAAGAGCCAGATCTTCCAGACGATCATGGCCATCAATGCCGGCGACGAGGTCATCGCCGAGGTCGCGCCCGCGTTCGTGGGCCAGTTTGGCGGCAAGGGCAACGTCGACAAGCTTCGCGAGGCCTTCAAGGATCTTGGCTTTGCCGGCATGGAGGAGGTCGCGCTTGGCGCGGACCTCTGCACCGTCGAGGAGGCGGAGGACTTCCTCAAGGAGGTTCCCGAGAAGATCCCGTTCATGGGCACCTCGTGCTGTCCCGCGTGGTCCGTCATGGCGAAGAAGGAGTTCCCCGAGCACGCGGGATGCGTCTCGATGGCCCTCACCCCGATGACGCTCACGGCGAGGCTTATTCGCAAGCAGCACCCCAACGCCAAGATCGTCTTCGTTGGCCCGTGCTCTGCCAAGAAGCTCGAGGCCATGCGTAGGAGCGTGAAGAGCGAGGTCGACTTCGTGCTGACCTTCGAGGAGATGGCCGGTATGATGCGCGCCAAGGACATCGACTACACGAGCCTTGCTGGCGAGGGCGGCGACTTCGAGGTCGCCAGCGCTGACGCCCGCGGCTTTGCCGTGGCTGGCGGCGTTGCGAACGCCGTAGTCAACGCGATTCACCGTCGCCATCCTGACCGCGAGGTCAACGTCGTGAACGCAGAGGGCCTGGACGAGTGCCGCAAGATGATGAAGGCTGCCGTGAAGGGCAAGTACAACGGCTACCTGCTCGAGGGTATGGCTTGCCCGGGCGGCTGCGTTGCCGGCGCGGGTACGCTGCAGGCGGTTGCCAAGACGACGGGCGCGGTGAAGATGTACGCCAAGAAGAGCGAGCGCAAGAACGCCACGGAGAACGCCTACTGCGACCTGATTCCCGAGCTCGAGCGTCCCGAGGACGGCAAGCACGGTGACGAGCTTGTCGCTGAGAGCACCGAGGCCTCGGTTCCCAAGAAGTAGCTCGGTCGGGCATAACGCTGCTGATGGCGGTGCCGCGCGGGGACGTTTCCCGTGCGGCGCCGCCTTCGTTTGCGCGCACCGTGCGCGGTGGCGCGGTGCGGTGCGGCGTGGCCGCGCGCGGTGGCGCGGCGCGGTGGCGAGGTGGCGCGGCGCGGTGGCGCGGCGCGGTTGCGCCGTGTGCGGTGGCGCGGCGTTCGCCAAAACCTACCTCTTGTAACGTTTCTGCGCCGAATTCGGACCCGAACCCTTACAAGAGGTAGGCGCTGACGCACGACGCCGGGCGAGGCGCGGCCACGCGGCACCCGAGCGCGCGGCGCCCAGCCGAGTGGCGGCGCCGGGACGGACGTCGTGTGGTTGCGGTGGCGGCAGCCCGCTTCCGCGCCACGTGGGTATAAGCACTCAAGACAACCCCGTCAGGAGGCAGCATGCTCACTACTACGCTCACGTATCCGAGCCACGATGGCACCTCGACCATCCGCGCGCTTCTCTGGGAGCCAGACGCCGCCGTCAAGCCGGACTTCGCGCCGCGCGCCGTGGTGCAGCTCGTCCACGGCATGGCAGAGCACGTCGAGCGCTACGCACCCTTCGCGGAACACCTCGTGGGCGAGGGCTTCGTCGTCTGCGCGAACGACCACGTGGGCCATGGCAAGACGGTCTCCTCGGAGGCGGATCTCGGTCACATGCCGCTCGAGGGTGGCGAGGACGTGCTGGTGGAGGACGTGCACGCGCTTCGCGAACTGGTGGGGGAGCGCTATCTGGCGGATGTCCCGCATGTCATCTTCGGCCATTCGATGGGCAGCTTCGTCACGCGTGTCTACCTTACGCGCCATGCCGAGGGCCTGAGCGCTGCCGTGATTTGTGGCACCGGTCAACAACCGCATGCCCAGGCGGCCGCCGGCAAGACGCTGACGCGCGTGCTCGCGTCCCTTCGTGGGGAGCGTCATGTGAGCAAGCTCATCGATTCGATGGGTGCCGGTGCCTACGCCAAGGCTATCAAGGACGCGCGCACGAACGTCGACTGGATTGCCACGGATTCTGAGGTCGTGGACGAATACCAGGCGGACCCTCTATGCGGCCAGCCGTTCACCGTGGGTGCCTACCACACACTTTCCTGTCTCGTTGCCGACGCGACGGACGAGGCGCTCGCCCGTCGCGTGCCGGCGGGGCTACCGCTGTATTTCATCGCCGGGGCCGAAGACCCGGTGGGCGATCGCGGCCGTGGCGTGCGCGCGGCGGTGAGCGAGTACAGGAATGCCGGCGTTCGCCTCGTCGAGCTCACGATCTATCCGGGTGTTCGTCACGAGATTCTGAATGAGCCCATCAAGGAGAAGGTCATGTCCGATGTCGTGGACTTCCTCTCCCGTCAGGGCCTCTAGCTGGGGCGTTGCGCATGTCTCGCCTTATTGCGCTGGCCTCACTTTAATGTCCGCATCGCCTCGTAAGGTTGTCTTAACGAGGGGGGAGGCAAAGGAGCCACCCCGTATGAGGAGACAACCATGTACGAGCCGTCATGTCACATCACGTCGTTCAACATCGCCGGTTTTCAGCACTGGGATGGCGCCCTCGTCCTGTCAGAGCTCAAGCCTGGCATGCAGCTCACGCTCGTCCCTGAGCCTGACAACCCCTATGACCCCAACGCCGTCGCCATCCTGTTCCAGGGCGTCAAGCTTGGCTTCGTGCCTGCGGATGAGAACGCGCTCCTCGCTCAGCTTCTCCACTTTGGTCACACCGGCGTGATCGAGTGCCGCGTTCAGCAGGTCAATCCCGAGGCCAAGACCTGGAACCAGGTGTTCGTGGGCCTGTTCATGGTCGACGCGCGCTAGAGAGTTGACAAAGGGACTGTCCCTTTGTCAACTTTTCCGCAATGGCGTCCTCGACCTCCATGCACGTGTTATCCTGAACAGCTAGTTGTACACGTGCGAGAGGATGGCTTTTCGTGGCAGAGAACACCCCCTCGGCCCAGGCGGCCGAGATGCCCAAGACATATGACCCGGCAACCACCGAGCCTGCGCTCATTGACCAGTGGATTAACGCTGGCTGCTATCAGCGCAGCAAGGGTGTAGGCGACTGCACCGTCGTCATCCCGCCGCCCAACGTCACCGGCGTGCTCCACATGGGCCATGCCATGGATGACTCGATTCAGGACACCATCATCCGCTACAACCGCATGCGCGGCCGTTCCACCCGTTGGATCGTCGGCACGGACCACGCCGGCATCGCCACCCAGACCAAGGTGGACAAGAAGCTCAAGGCGGAGGGCATCTCCCGTCTCGAGATCGGCCGCGAGAAGTTCCTCGACGCCTGCTGGGACTGGCGTCGCGAGTA
Source organism: uncultured Coriobacteriaceae bacterium (assembly GCA_900552935.1). Lineage (GTDB taxonomy): Bacteria > Actinomycetota > Coriobacteriia > Coriobacteriales > Atopobiaceae > Parolsenella. Next base: position 51,836 of record USBN01000005.1, read on the forward strand.
CGGCGGAACGATCATCAAGCAGATCCGTCGCATGGGCTGCTCGGTAGACTTCTCTGACGAGCGCTTCACGATGGACCCGGATTACGCCAAGGCCGTCCGCAAGGTCTTCTGCGACTGGTACCACGATGGCCTAATCTACCGTGGCAAGCGCATTGTCAACTGGTGCCCCTCCTGCACTACTGCCATCTCCGATGACGAGGCCGAGTACAAGAACGAGAAGGGCCACCTCTGGCACCTCCGCTATCCGCTTACCGAGCCGGTGAACGGCCAGGAGTACATCGTGGTCGCCACCACGCGCCCGGAGACCATGCTCGGCGACACGGGTGTGGCCGTCAGCCCGTCCGATCCGGAGAAGGCCGCCTTCGTGGGCAAGACCGTCATGCTGCCCATCGTGAACCGCGAGATCCCCATCTTCTCGGACTACCACGTCGACAAGGATTTCGGCTCCGGCTTCGTTAAGGTCACCCCGGCGCATGACCCCAATGACTACGCCATGGGACAGGCGCACGACCTCCCGCAGATCAACATCTTCGACGAGCACGCCGTCGTCGTCGATGGCTACGGCGAGTTCACGGGCATGAATCGCGACGAGTGCCGCGAGGCCGTCATCGCCTGGTTCGAGGAGCACGGCCTGCTCGACCACGTCGACGAGCTCGAGCACTCCGTCATGCACTGCTATCGCTGCGACGCGGCCCTCGAGCCGTGGCTGTCCGAGCAGTGGTTCGTCGCCGTTGACAAGCTCAAGGGTCCGGCGCTTGATGTCGTAAAGTCTGGCGAGGTCAAGTTCCACCCCGCCCGCTGGACTGACACCTACACCACCTGGATGGAGAACCTGAAGGACTGGTGCATCTCCCGCCAGCTTTGGTGGGGCCACCGCATCCCCGTCTTCTACTGCGAGGACTGCGGCTGGGAGGACGCCTGCATGGATGACGTCCACGAGTGCCCGCACTGCCACGGCAAGCACGTCCACCAGGACGAGAACGTCCTCGACACCTGGTTCTCCTCGCAGCTGTGGACCTTCGCCACGCAGGGTTGGCCGGATCACCCGGAGCAGATGGAGGGCCACCACCCCACGACGGCGCTCGTCACCGCCCGCGACATCATCGCGCTGTGGGTCGCCCGCATGATCATGAGCTCGCTCTACTTCACCAAGGAGATTCCGTTCAAGGACGTGGTCATCTACGCCACGATCCTCGCCAAGGACGGCAGCCGCATGTCCAAGTCCAAGGGCAACGGCGTGAACCCGATGGACCTCATCGCCAAGTATGGTGCTGACGCCATGCGCTTCAATCTCCTGACGCTCATCACCAACAACCAGGACGTCAAGTTCGATGCCAACATCGACAAGAAGACGAAGGAGCTCATCGATAGTCCGCGCACCGAGCAGGCCAAGAGCTTCGTCACGAAGATCTGGAACGCGAGCCGCTTCGTCCTCATGAACATGGACGGCTACACGCCTGGTCCCGCCAAGGCCGCCACGCCCGAGGACGCCTGGATGCTCAGTCGCCTCGCCAAGATGGTGTCTGAGTCGACCAACCGCCTCGAGTCCTATGAGCTTGGTGACTACGCCCGCGAGCTCCAGAGCTTCTTCTGGGGCGAGGTCTGCGACTGGTACATCGAGCTTTGCAAGGGCCGTCTGCTCGATGGCGAGGGCGAGGAGCGCCTGCAGGTCCAGCGCAACCTCGTCTACGTCCTTGACGCGTCGCTGCGCATGCTGCACCCGGTCATGCCGTTCGTGACCGAGAGCGTGTGGGACACCATGCCCGCCAGCGAGCTCGACGCTGACGGCGAGGGCAACTACGTCGCGCACGCCGGCCGCTTCCTCATGATGGCCGCTTGGCCCGAGCCCGAGGCCCTTGCCGCCTTCGTCGATGACGAGGCAGAGTCCACGTTTGACATCGCCCGTCGCCTGGTCGCCGGCGTTCGCTCCGCTCGCGCCCGCTACAAGCTCTCTCCCAAGACCGAGCTTGCGGTCGTCGTCCGTACTGGCGCCGATGCCGTCTCCAAGCTCGCCAGCCAGACTGACTTTGTCAAGAACGTCGGTCGCGTGAGCGAGCTCACCGTCGCCGAGGATGCCGAGAAGCCCGCCGCCTCCGTCACGCTCGTCGAGAGCGACTTCGAGGCCTTCGTCGTCATGGGCGACCTCGTCGATTTCGCCGCCGAGGGTAAGAAGCTCGAGAAGGACCTCGCCAAGGCCGAGAAGGAGCTCGCCGGCGTCGAGCGCACCCTCTCCAACGAGGGCTTCCTCGCCAAGGCGACGGCCGAGGTCGTCGCTGCCAAGCGCGAGCGTGCCGCCGATCTTACCGCCACGGTCGAGCGCATCAAGGCCCAGCTCGCGGACCTCGCCTAAGGCGATCCGTGGCTACCGTGCCACTCGATAAGAAACAGCTGAGGACCCAGCTCCTGGCACTTCGCCGGGGGCTGGGTCCTTCCGTTCGCGCCGAGGTCGACGCGCGGATTGCGGTCGCCGTGGCAGCGACCGAGGAATGGCGCGAGGCTCCGGCGGTTCTCGCGTACCTCTCCGTTAGGGATGAGGTCGATACGCGCGAGCTCGTGCACCTTGCCTGGGATGCCGGCAAGGTGGTGGCGGCGCCACGCGTGACGGGCCCTCGCTCTCTCGCGTGGTATCGCGTCGAGGCGGGCGACGAGCTCGAAGTAAGCGCGAAGGGCATCGAAGAGCGGCGCGTCGATCCCGCGCGCCTTGGCGACCGCTCGGTCGCCCTCGTTCCGGGTCTCGCCTTTGACGAGATGGGCCATCGCCTGGGCTATGGTGGCGGCTTCTATGACGCGTTCCTCGAGCGATTCAGGGGCGTCTCCATCGGGCTTTGTCGGGATGCGGCGCTGATGCCGTCTCTCGCCGATATGGGTGCTCTCGAGCCGCATGACCGTGCCGTTGGCATCGTCGCCACCGAGACGCGTCTACTTCGCTAGCGTTTGTGGCCCGCTCCGCGAATGCTTGTGGCCCGCTCCGCAAATCGAGGACCGGGCGCTGGCTCGGGTCGGGCCATCCTTGCGCCAGCACGCGCTCCGCGTATCGATGACCGAGCGTTGACTTGGGCTGAGCCGCCTTTACGCCAGCACGCGCTCCATATGGCGCTTGGCGCGCGAGAGCGCCTCCTTGATGAGCTCTTGCTTATCTTCGGTGAGGCGATAGGAGGGCGTCGTAACTGACAATCCGTACTGAATCGTGCCATGACTGCGTATGCCTATGCCGATGCACTGAACGGCCTTCGTCGCCTCTTCCCGGTCATAGGCGAAGCCCTCGTTCCTTACCTCGGCAAGCTGGGCAATGAACTCATCGGCAGTTCGCACCGTGGCGTCGGTGGGTCGCTCGAGCGGCTCATGGAGCATTGCGCGCACTTTCTCCTCGTCCATTTCGCTTACGAGCGCCTTGCCAATCGCCGTGTAGTGGATGGGCAGCGTCTTACCGATGCTCGAGGTGAGGCGTACGGGCTGGGGCGAGTCCACCTTGGCGATGTAGAGCACGCGGCCACGGTCGAGAACGCCGAGCTGACAGGTCTCCCCGCATGCGTTCGTTATGTCTCGCATCGCTGCCATGAACAGGCTTATCGAGGTGCTCTCGCGATCGAACGACTTGCCGAGCAGATACGTCTTGAGGCCGATGGAGTAGCGCTTCGTCGTGTCGTCATAAGCGACGTAGCTGGTATCTGCCATCGTGTGCAGGATGGGGGAGAGGCTCCCCTTGGGCGCGTTCACCTCGCGGCAGATCTCCGCCATCGTGAGTCCCTCGGAAGCGTTCGCAAGCGCCTCGAAGATGTCGAGAACGCGCTTTGTCGAGCGATGCTGGGTCTTATCCTCATCCGTTGTCATTTTTTGAGCTCCCTTGGGGCAAAAGTCGGGTCCGGAGGCCATGCGCGCAGCCTCGGTTCTTCAGGTTCCTAGTCATTGGGGCAAAAGTTGGGGCCGGAGGCCATGCGTGCGGCCTCGGCTATTCAGGTTCCTAGTCATTCTTAGCACTGATTCTGATGGTTCGCAAATACGAACGCCGTTCGCAGAGAAATTACTACCGCCCACGGATGCACGGCGCGCCACCCTTTCACGCGCCAAGCGATAGAATTACCCTGCAACTGCAATTTGGGAACGAGGTTCGCATATCCGAACAAAACGGATTCAGGCAACACCAACGGACGCCAGGCGCTGCGCTTGGTCTTTGTGGGCAGTGAACCGTCCCAGAAAGAGGGAGGATCGTTCATGAGAAACGGCGTCATCATCGACGAGAAGGACAATGTCGTCGTCGCCATTCACGAGCTCGAGGCTGGCACTGACGTCGCCTATCCGCTGCCTGGCGGAGGCGAGGGCCATGTCGTGACTCGCGAGCACATTCCGCTGTTCCACAAGATCGCACGCACGGATATCAAGCGTGGCGAGAAGGTCATGAAGTACGGCGAGTACATCGGTGTCGCCACCGCTGACATCGCTGCGGGCGAGCATGTGCACACGCACAACTGCGCCAGCTCCGATGACCTCAAGGACACGGACGCCAACGACGTGACCTCCGCTGCCTCCGACGCCATTTCTCCTGTGGCCGCGCCCAAGTCCACCCGCACCTTCCGCGGCTACCGTCGAGCGGACGGCCAGGTGGGCATCCGCAACCACGTGCTCGTCCTCCCCACGAGCATCTGCGCCTCTGACACCACGGAGCGCATCGCTCGTGCCGTCACCGGCTGCGTGACGTTCCACAACCAGAACGGCTGCAGTCAGGTGAACGTCGACCAGCAGCTCACGGTCGACACGCTCGCTGGCCTTGCGGCAAACCCCAACGTCTATGCCGTGCTTGCCGTCTCGCTCGGCTGCGAGGGCTGCCAGAACGACCTCGTCATCGACGCCATCCGCAAGCGCTGCGACAAGCCCATCCGCTCGCTGATCATCCAGAAGGCTGGCGGTTCCATCAAGGCCGTTGAGGAGGGCACGCGCATCGCCCGCGAGCTCGTCCGCGCCGCAAGCCTGTGCGAGCGAGAGGACGTGCCGGTCTCCGAGCTCATCTTTGGTACCAACTGCGGCGGCTCCGATACTTCGAGCGGCCTGGGCTCCAACCCGCTCATCGGCGAGGTGTCCGACTGGATGGTCTCGCAGGGCGCCACGACCGTCCTGTGCGAGACGCCCGAGCTGTTCGGCGGCGAGCACATCCTCGCGCGCCGTGCCTCCACGCCCGAGGTGGGCGAGCGGATCCTCAAGATCGTGCGCGACTACGAGAAGTACGTGCAGATGTTCGGCGCCGAGATGCGCGAGGGCAACCCCAGCCCCGGCAACATGGCCGGCGGCCTGACGACGCTCGAGGAGAAGTCCCTCGGCTGCATCCACAAGGCGGGTCACAGCCCCATCAACGCCGTCTACCCCTATGCGGCTAAGTTCAAGAGCCACGAGGGCCTCGTCATCATGGACACGCCGGGCAACGACCCGTCCAGCGTTGGCGGCATCATCGCCGGCGGTTGCCAGCTCGTGATCTTCTCGACGGGCCTCGGCACGCCCACGGGCAATGCCATCGCGCCCGTCCTCCGCATCACGGCCAATGGCCGCACGGCCCAGACCATGGCCGACAACATCGACTTCGATGCGCAGGCCACGATCTATGGGCCCGAGTCCATGGAAGAGCTTCGCGACCGCCTCATCGACCAGATCATCGCCGTCTGCAATGGCGAGCCCACCTGCGCCGAGGCACTTGGCTACACCGAGACGGCTCTCCCGCATCTGTGCAACTACATGTAATAAAGACACGCCTGGTTGATTCGCTCTAGCTGCCTTTGCGAGCGGGTCACACCAAGCAGTCCCGGGGGCGCCAGTTACCGCCGAAGGCGTCGCCGTCGCAAACACTAGGCATCACCGTGGGTCAAACCGCGTGATACATACGACGCAGTCCCCCAATAGCTGCGTCAGGACAAGTACCGGGGAAGGAATACCCGGAACAACCAGAAGGAGCGCATCATGGATCTTCATCTCGAGGGCAAGGTCGTTTTCGTCACTGGTGGCTTCAAGGGCATCGGCAAGGGCATCGCTCTGCAGCTCGCTCGTGAGGGCGCTGTCCCCGTGGTCCTGAACCGTAAGGACGGTGTCGAGGACGAGTTCCGCGCCGAGATCTCCGAGATCACCAAGACGTTCGAGATGTACTACGTCGACCTCAACGACACCGACGCCATCAAGCCCATCGTCGAGGAGGTCTACAAGAAGTACGGCCACATCGACGGCGTCGTGAACAACGCTGGCCGCAACGATAACCTCGAGCTCGAGACCACGAGCTGGCAGGACTTCGAGAAGTCCCTGCACGGTAACCTCACGCACTACTTCGAGCTCGTCCACGAGACCTGCCCGTACCTCAAGGAGTCCAAGGGCTCCATCGTGAACATCGCCTCCAAGGTCGCCCTCACCGGCCAGGGCAAGACGACGGCCTACGCCGCCGCCAAGGGCGCTATCCTCGGCCTCACCCGTGAGTGGGCCGCCGCCCTCGTCCACGACTCCGTGCGTGTCAACGCCATCGTTGTCGCCGAGGCCTGGACGCCGCTGTACGCCAACTGGATCAAGACCTTCGGTGACGAGGAGGCCCAGCAGAAGCGTCTGTCCCTCATCACGGACCGCATCCCGCTGGAGCACCGTATGACCTCCACCGAGGAGATCGCCGACACCACGTGCTTCCTGCTCTCCGACCGCTCCAGCCACACCACTGGCCAGTGGTGCAACGTCGACGGCGGCTACGTCAACCTCGACCGCGCGCTTGACTAGTCCGTGGCGTGAAAGAGGGCTTTCGAATGTCTGATCCCACCAAGAAGGCGAGCTCGAAGGGTTCTGCGGCGACCGTTGCCATCGTCCTCGTTACTTCGCTGTTCTTCGTCTGGGGCCTGACCATGAACCTGGTCAATGCCCTGAACAGCCCCATGGCTAACTACCTGGAGCTTTCCGGTACTGAGGCGAGCCTCCTGCAGGTCGCTTACTACGGCGCCTATTTCGTGATGGCCGTTCCCGCCTCCATCGTGGCTAAGAAGTTTGGCTACAAGGGTGGCGTCATCATGGGCCTCGCCCTGTTCGTGCTCGGCTCGCTCGTCACCGTGCCTGCCACTAACGTTGCCTCGTACGGTATGTTCCTGCTCGCCATGTTCGTGATTGCAGCCGGTGCCTCGACGCTCGAGACCAACTGCAACCCCTACATCACCAAGCTTGGCGACGAGCAGCACGAGTCCATGCGTCTGAACCTCGCCCAGTCCTTCAACGGCGTTGGCAACATCGTGGGCCCGCTCATCCTGTCGCAGTTCCTCGGCAGCACCGTCGCCGCGGGCCAGCCGGGATTCGCCGAGGCGAAGCTAGCGTTCCTCTCCAGCATGCGCGGCATGTACATCGTGATCGCCGTCGTGCTCGCCATCGTGCTTGCCATCTTCCTCTTCGTGAAGCTCCCGACGCCTCCCGGTGACGAGGAGGAGGCTGCGAACGCCTCTGCCGAGAAGGTCACCTTCGGCTCCATGCTCAAGCGTCCCTACTTCGCGCTTGGCGTTCTTGCGGAGTTCATCTTCATCGGCCTTCAGGTCGCCGGTATGTCCCTGTTCTCCACCTTCGCGATGCAGCAGTGGCCTGGCATGACCGCCGGTACCGCCGCGGCGTACCTCTCGATCCTCTCGCTGCTGTTCACCGTGGGACGCTTCGTTTCCACGCCGATCATGGCCAAGGTCGACGCCGGTAAGCTGCTCGGCGTCTACATGACCGCCTCCGCCGTGCTCTTCTTCGTCGCGTTCCTCGGCCTTGGTCCGGTCTCGGTCGTCGCAATGATCGTGTCGTACCTCTTCGTCTCCATCGGCTACCCGGTCGTCTTCTCGCTCACGCTTACGGGCTTCCAGGGCTCTGCCGTCAAGACCGGTTCCTCCGCGCTCGTCATGTCGATCGTGGGCGCCGCCCTCATTCCGCTGCTTATGAGCGCCATCGCCGATGCCGCCGGCATCAATGTCGCACTTCTCTTTGCGGTCCCGGGTTTCCTTTATGTCGCCTGGTATGGCCTGCTTGGCTGCAAGATTGGTCTGGAAAGGAAGTAGCTCAACATGTCTGATCTCAAGGTTATCGATTCCCACTTCCACGTGTGGAACCTCGACACCCAGAACCTTCCCTGGCTTGACGGCACCGACGGCACCATCACGCACACCTACAAGGTGGAGGACCTCGAGGCCGAGTATGCCCGCCAGGCTGGCGTTGAGTTCGTCGGCGGCGTGTACGTCGAGGTAGATTGCGCCGATCACGAGGCCGAGGACAAGATTGCCTTCGATCTCAAGGCTGCCCACCCCAAGATGCTCGCCTGCATGCTCCGCAGCGACGTCTCTCCGTGGATGCGCGTCCCCGCGTTTGCCGCCGGCATTCGCGAGCCGCTCCACATCGACTCCGAGCCCAAGGGCCGTTGCCTCGAGCCCAGCTTCGTCGAGGGCCTTCACACGCTGGCCGCCAAGGGCCTGCCGTTTGAGTCCTGCAACCGCGTGAACGAGCTCGAGGACGCCTACGAGGCATTCGCCCAGGCGCCCGAGGAGACCGTCATCCTGAACCACCTCGGCAACGTCGAGGCGCTCACGCCGGAGTGGTGCGCGGTCATGAAGAAGTTCGCGACCCTGCCGAACCTTTACGTGAAGGTCTCTGGTTTCCCCACGGCTGACAAGCAGTTCGTCTCCGAGCTGCTCAAGTTCACGCGCGACACGTTCGATCCCAAGAAGCTCCTGTATGCGTCCAACTGGCCTGTCGTGAAGCTCTATAGCTCCTTCGACGAGCACTTCCAGACGCTGCGCGACGCGTTTGGCGACGACGAGGACTTCTTCATGAACAACGCCGTGCGTGCGTATGGCCTCGAGCTCTAAGCTGACTGTCTCGCACACCCAGTTTGCATGCGCTATCCTGAAGAAGGATGACGTTCGTGAAAACGAGAAGATCGGCTAGCTTACCTGGTCAGAGCTGGTAAATGCCTGTGGGACCGGCGTCTCGTGCGTCCGGTCCCGCGTGGCTGTCTTGGATATAAGGATAGGGGAGAGCGGAGGTAGTCTCCGTCCCTAGAAAAGGAAGGGTAGTGACATGTTCGAGGGCATTTTCTGTCCGTCCATCACCATTACTGATGATGAGGGCAACATCGATTTTGATCTGTGGGGCAAGCATCTCGACCACCTTGCCGACGCCGGTCTCAACGGCGTTCTGCTTTTTGGCAGCATTGGCGAGTTCTACAGCGTCTCGCTCGAGGACAAGAAGGCCGCTTGCGACTTTGCCGTGAAGCGCGTGGGCGATCGCATGAAGGTCTTCATTGGTGTTGGCGACACGAACTACGCCAACGTCCTGGAGCTCACCCGCTATGCCGAGAAGGCTGGTGCCGACGCGGTGCTCGCGGTATCCCCGTACTACTTTGGCCCGAGCGCGCCTACCGCTGAGCACTACTTCGGCGGCATCGCCGAGGCCACGAAGCTCCCGGTCATTCTCTATAACTTCCCGGCGCGTACCGGCACCGACCTCACGCCCGAGCTCGTTGCCTCCCTCGCCGCCAAGCACGCCAACATCTGCGGCATCAAGGACACCGTGGATACGATCAGCCACACGCGCAAGGTCATTCGCGCTGCTCGTGCCGTGAACCCCGAGTTCACCGTGTTCTCCGGCTTTGACGAGTACTACCTGGTCAACCGCGTGAGCGGCGGCAATGGCGTTCTGTGCGGCCTCACGAACGTGGAGCCCGAGACGTTCGCCAAGATGCATGCCGCCTACCAGGCTGGCGACTATGCCACGGCCGTCTCGTGTGCCGAGCGCATCTCCAAGCTCATGGCCGTCTATGACGTGTGCGACCTGTTCGTCTCCGCCATCAAGGCTGCTGTGAAGGTCAAGGGCCTGCCCATCTCCACGAAGATCTTCGACCCCGCCGTCCAGGCCACCGAGGCCGACGAGGCCGCTATCGCGGAACTGCTCGCGGAGTAGCGAGCGCACATACATTGTGGCTTGCGAGCCCGGATGCCTTCTGGTGTCCGGGCTTTTTCTTGGCAGTTTGCCGTGCCCCGACACATAGCCCCGCTGCCGCTTCGCTCCTCACTCCCGCTCGTGGAGGCGCAGGGCGATGCTGCAGGCGAGGCGGACGTCAGGGTCGTCCAGGTTGAGGCCGCTAATCTCGCCGATCTGCTCCAGGTGCCTGATGCAGGTACTCCTCGTGAGGAACAGGTCGCGCGCGGTGCGCGTCACGTTGCGGTCGCGGTCGAGGTAACCGCGCAGGAGTCGCATGAGCTCCGTGCCGTTTGCGCGGTCGTGCTCCATGAGGCGCAGGAGCCCCGGCGGGGTTAGCGCCGCCGGAATCTGGCGCACGCGCACGCGTCGCAGCATGTCCGCGAGTAGGAAGTCTGCGTAGCGCCAACAAGCGCTTTCCGGCTGCCTTCTGATGCCCAGGCGCGCTGCCGCCAGCGCCTGGTTGTAGTAGTAGAACGTGTTCTTGAGATCTCCGTACGCCTCGCTCGCACCCACGGCGAGCAGCCCCGGGATGAACACACCGGCAAGGCGATGCAGCATGCCCTCCTCGTCCGTGCCGGCTCGCGTGAGGTTGCAGACGACGACGAGGTGCTCGCCATGCATGACGCAGGCGAGCTCGCCGATCCTCCCGGAGAGCGAGCGCGCTGTGGACTCTAGGCGCTCCTGGCTCTGCCCGCGCTGCACTGAGGCGATCGAGACGCACAGGTAGTGGTCGAACACGTCCCAGCCGAGCAGCCCCGCCCCCGCCTCGATGCGGCGCTCGTCAAGCAGCTGGTGGGCGAGAAGGCCCTCGAGCACGAGCTCGAGTTCGCGGGGCTGTCCGGCCTCCTCGATCTGCCCGCGCATCGAGCGCTCCCACTCCTCGTGACGCGCGAAGGATCTCGTGACGCGGGCGAGCAGCGCCCTCACGTCGATCGCGCCCTCCTCGGTCCAGAGGATGTCGAGGTCTCCGTGGCGCCAGGAGGCGGTCGGCTGGCCCACGCAGATGACGGACGCGATGCCGCTTGCGTTGGGACGTGCGGGCAACTCGCTCGCCTCCGCGACGTAGACAGGCCCCTCCTCGAGGGGCTCTCCGGGTACGAGGGGGAGGGCGTAGGTGCACGTGCGCGTCGCCGCACCGGGGGCAAGGTGGCTCGAGAACTCGAGCGGGGCGAGCTCGTCTCGCAGGATCTGGAGGTTCAGCCTCATGGGGTCTCCATCGTTGAATGATACAAAGTGTTCCATCATCGTAGCGTTATTGCTGCGCTCTGGTGGGGATGTTTGGGGCTGAGGTTTATAGAATTCTGTCCGTTGAGATAAACGGGTCTGTTTTGCCAATCCAACACATTGACGGCCATACTCGCCCTCGCATTCAAGAGATACAAACTGTCTCAGTTGCGGGGGCTACTAAGTTTGTCCGGCGCGGTGACGGATAATGACAACGCAGTAGGCCCCTCGAGCGAATGGAGCTCCCATGGCACTGACGGATATCGAAATCGCACAGCAGGCCGAGGTTTGGCCCATCAGCAAGGTTGCCGAGGGTCTCGGCCTGACCGATGACGCGCTCATCCCCTACGGCCACCACATGGCCAAGGTCGACGTCACGAAGCTTCGCGACAAGGAGCGCCGCGCCAAGCTCATTCTCGTGACCGCCATCAACCCCACGCCCGCGGGCGAGGGCAAGACCACGACGTCCGTCGGCCTCGCTGACGCTCTCCAACGTCTTGGCAAGAAGGCCGTGCTCGCGCTTCGTGAGCCGTCCCTCGGCCCGGTCTTCGGTGTCAAGGGTGGTGCCGCTGGCGGCGGCTACGCTCAGGTCGTGCCCATGGAGAACATCAACCTGCACTTCACCGGTGACTTCCACGCCATCGGCGCGGCGAACAACCTGCTCGCCGCCATGCTCGACAACCACATCCAGC
>USBN01000006.1 GCA_900552935.1 uncultured Coriobacteriaceae bacterium
GCTCAGGACTACGCAAGCCACAAAGACCGCAGGGGTCATCCCGAGGGTCTCGGCTAGATATTCGAGCAGGGAGGCAGCGCCCATGCCAATCCCAAGCGCTCGCCCAGAGACCTCGCTCTCGTACGACACGAGGCTAAACCCATGATGGACGGCGGCACCAATGTAGCCAAGAGCCAGAATCGTCGTGCAGCTCGCGATGAGGAAGCCAGGAAGGCGAAGGGTTGCCACCATCCCAATGGCTCCGGTAACACAAAGAGACATTGCGGCGGCGGCAGCGGTTCTTTTCTCCATCGAGCCGGGAAGATAGGCTCCCGCAACCCAGAATAGGACGTAACCAAGCCCCGTAAAGGCGAGCAGAATCGCGTATACGCTCCCTATGACGCCGGGGTCCGCAAGGCGAGGAGTACGCCCCAGCGTTACGGACATGCAGAGCTTCCAGGTGAAGAAGTAGAGGGAGAAGGAGGCAGCCTCAATGATTAGCGACGGGGAGAGATAACGGGAGGGAGCAATATGTTGAATCTTTCTAGTTGCACGCACGAGTCGCCTCCCTTCGTCACACCATGTATCTTCGCACGATATTCGAGAGGGGGGGCAACAAAAACGGCGACAAAAGTCCCAAATTATCATCGCTATTGAAGCCGGCGGCAGAGTCCGGAGAAACGATAACGATTACGCCTTTTCACGCTTTGTGGGCATGCAGAGATGCCTTGAGAATGCGGGAGTCGGGCAGGGGATGTCCGCATAAAAAACGCCGGAGAAACACTCCGGCGAAGCATACTGGTGGAGACGATGGGGATCGAACCCACGACCTCAGGCTTGCAAAGCCCGCGCTCTCCCAACTGAGCTACGTCCCCTTTTAGTAATAAACGCCCCAGCGGCGACTCGGCTCACGCTGGGGCGTTTATTCGCAAAAAGGTGGTGGGCCCGACAAGGTTCGAACTTGTGACCTCCCGGTTATCAGCCGGACGCTCTGACCAACTGAGCTACGGGCCCACATGCGGTGCGTCTTTCACATCGCGCTTGGCTATAATAAGCCAACCCAATGCCATAGGTCAACAGAAATTTAAAAAACTTTGAGAGTTTTTTCTGTCCATCCTATTGGGTAGGATTAACTACTGCTTCAGGCGGGATTTCCCATTCACTCGGAGGGAGTGGAACATATGGTTCGCATGGTTATAACGAACGTCATCGTGGGCAATCCGCCCCTCCCCTCCGCAATCGTACTTTCTCCCGCTGCGGATACAGGGGCAGACCCCAAGGTGGCCATCGACCACAACCTCAACGCAGAGGACATCATCGGGTCAGCGCCCATGGATATTCTCCCCCTCAGCGTTGGCATGGTTGACGCCGCGCAGATCGCTCGCGCAGCAGACAGCGAGACCCACCGCCGTCCGGATACGCACGATCTTCTCTCGAGCGTTATCACCGTCCTGGGCGGTGAGGTTTCCTCCGCCAGCATCACCCGCGTTGAGGACACGACCTTCTTCGCCACGGTTGACGTAATCGCAGGCGACGGCACCACCCACCACGTTGACGCTCGTCCCTCGGATGCCATTGCCTTGGCACTGCGTTGCGACAAGCCCATCCTCGCGAGCGAGGACGTCCTCTCTCGCGCAGGCCTCCCAAACTTCGAGGCTATCGCAAGCGACGAGAAGCGTCGCGAGGCCGAGGAGTTCCACGCCTTCGTCGAGTCCCTCTCCCCCTCTGACTTCGAGTCTCCCCGCGAGCCCTAGCCAACGGACAGGCCGCAACAGCAGCCAGGACGCCCCAGTCCTGGACGGCGGCACATCGCCGCGATGTCAACAACAGGGCGCCGGCCCCGTGGGCAGAAAGCAGCTAGGACGCCCCACACCTGCTCGGCGGCACATCGCCACACCGTAAACAACAGGGGTCCGGCCCCGTGGGTGCTAAGCAAACATTTTCGAAACGCGCTCGCGCGTTGAGATGTTTGCGTGCACCCGCGAGGCCGGACCCCGTCAGGTTGATTAGGGCGATGTGCCTACTCGTCGATTAGGCTCTCGTCCATCTCCTCGTCACCGATATCGACCTGGTCATCTTCATTAGAGACGGAAGATTCCTCGCTGCCCGCGTTCTGGTCGGGCTCGTCCTTGGCGGCCCTCATGCGAGCGACCGCGCAAACGGAGTCACTATCGCCCACGCTCATAACCTTCACGCCCTGCGTCGAGCGGCCAAGCTTCGAGATGTCCTTCACCTTCACGCGGATAACGACGCCATCAGTGGAGACAATCATGAGCTCGTGCTGCGGACCAACGACACGGCATGCCGCAAGGTTGCCCTTCTTGTCAGTCATAGTGATCGTGTAGACACCCTGGCCACCACGCTTGTGCTCGGGATACTCAGCAACGGGCGTGCGCTTGCCATAGCCCTTCTCAGTGATGACGAAGAGGTCGCCATTGCCGTTGGTGATCTCCATGCCGAGCATCTTCGCGTCACCCTTGAGGGTGATGCCGCGGACGCCGGACGTATCGCGACCCATCGGACGGACATCGCTCTCCGGGAACATGATGGCCTTGCCGTCAGTCGAGACGAGGATGACCTTGTCACCCTCACGCACGCGACGAACGTTCACGAGCTCGTCACCGTCACGCAGGTTGATGGCGATGATGCCGTCGTGGCGTGTGCGGTCATACGCGCTCATGGCGGTCTTCTTCACCGTGCCGTTCGCCGTTGCGAACATCAGATATTCGTCCTCGGGGAAGGTGCGGCAGGTAATGACAGCCGTGGCGTGCTCGCCCTCGCTGAACGGCACGAGGTTGACGATCGCGGTGCCGCGGGCCGTGCGCTGGCCAATCGGCAGCTCGTGGACCTTGAGACGATAGACCTTACCCTTGTTCGAGAAGAACAGCACATAGTCATGCGTACTCGCGACGAAGAGGTCCTCGACGAAGTCCTCGTCCTTGAGGCTCACTCCCTGGACGCCCTTGCCGCCGCGCTTCTGGGCTCGATAGGTGGCAACCGGGGTGCGCTTTACGTAGCCGGCGTGCGTCACGGTGATGACCATGTCCTCGTCGGCAATGAGGTCCTCGACGTTGAGCTCCTTAGTGCCCTGAACGGAAATCTCGGTACGGCGCTTGTCGGCGAACTTGCGCTCAATCTCGCGCATCTCGTCCTTGATGACGGCGAGGATTTTCTCCGGGTTGGCAAGCAGGTCCTCGTAGTAGGCGATCGCCTTGCGAAGACCATCGAGCTCCTCCTGGATCTGATCGCGAGAGAGACCCGTGAGGCGACGGAGGCGCATCTCGAGAATAGCCTGGGTCTGCTCCGGAGAGAAGCCAAAGCGCTCGATAAGGCGCTGGGAAGCCTCGGTATCGGTCTGAGACGAGCGAATGATGTGAATGACTTCGTCGATGTGGTCGAGAGCCATGAGATAGCCCTCGAGGATGTGGGCACGAGCCTTCGCCTTCTTGAGGTCGAAGCGGGTGCGACGGGTCACCACGTCGACCTGGTGGTCGATGTAGTGCTGCAGCATCTGGCGAAGCGTCAGGAGCTTGGGCACGCCATTCACGAGCGCCAGGTTGATCACGCCGAAGGTGGTCTGGAGCTGGGTGAACTTATACAGGTTGTTGAGGACGACCTGCGGGATGACATCCTTCTTGAGCTCGATGACGAGACGAATGCCCTTCTGGTTCGACTCGTCGCGGAGGTCAGAGATGCCCTCGAGTCGCTTCTCGTTGACGAGCTGGGCAATCTTCTCCTGGAGCGTACCCTTGTTGACCTGGTAGGGCATCTCGGTAAAGACGAGACGGGCGCGGCCGGTCTTCGTCGTCTCGACGTGGGCCTTGGCGCGGACGGTCAGCGAGCCGCGGCCGGTCTCATAGGCGTCGCGGATGCCATTAGTGCCCATGATTTTGGCGCCCGTCGGGAAGTCCGGGCCGGGCATGACCGACATGAGCTCGTCGGTCGTCGCATCCGGGTTATCGATGAGCATGCACGTGGCCTCGATGGCCTCACCGAGGTTGTGCGGCGGAATATTGGTCGCCATGCCAACCGCGATGCCGTTGCAGCCATTGACCAGGAGGTTCGGGAAACGGGCAGGCAGGACGGAGGGCTCGGAGAGCGACTCGTCATAGTTGGGCTGCCAGTCGACCGTGTCCTTCTGAAGATCGCGGAGGAGCTCCATGGCGGGCTTGGCGAGACGGCTCTCCGTGTAACGCATAGCGGCAGCGGAGTCACCGTCGATGTTGCCGAAGTTACCATGGCCATCCACGAGCGGAGTGCGCATGCTGAACCACTGGGCCAGGCGGACCATCGTGTCATAGACGGCGGAGTCACCATGCGGGTGGTACTTGCCGATAACTTCGCCGACCGTCCACGCACTCTTCTTGTGCGGGCGATTGGGGAAGATGCCGCTCTCGTTCATCGCATAGAGGATGCGGCGGTGGACCGGCTTCAGACCATCGCGAACGTCCGGCAGAGCACGAGCGGTAATGACCGACATCGAGTATTCGATGAAGGACTGGCGCATCTCATGGCCAAACTCGCTGATTTGGAGAGCTCCGCCGTGCTCGTCTACCTCACCAGAGTCGGTTCCGCGGCCAGCGGCACCAAACTCCTCCTCGAGCTCGCCGTCATCCTCCTCCTCGGCCTCGTCGTCAGACTCAACGTAGACGTCAGTGCCGTCATCCTCGGCAGAGGCGCGATCAAGCAGGCGCTTGAGGTCGTCAGGCAGGTCTGCCCCGGCCTCGTTGTTGGTGTTGTTATCGTCTGCCACTTCTGGCCTTTCTCTTAGGCGTCCAGGTAACGGGCGTCATGGGCGTGGCGCTCGATGTAGTCACGGCGGTACTCGACCTCGGTACCCATGAGCTCGCGGACCGCACGATCAGCCGCGGCGGCGTCCTCGATGGTCACACGCTGGAGGATGCGGGTCTTGGGATCCATGGTCGTGGATGCAAGCTGCTTCGGGTCCATCTCGCCCAGGCCCTTGTAGCGCTGGACGTCATAACCCTTCTTCTTTTTCTTGAGCTTGCCGGAATCGTCCTTGGTGTCCTCGTCCTCATCCGGGCTGAAGCCCAGGGAGCGGATGGTGTCGCGAAGAATCTCTTCCTCCGGCTGACGGCCGTTGGGATAGACGTAGTGAATCTTCTTACGCACCTTGACGCCAAAGATCGGCGGGCAGGCGACGTAGATGTAGCCAGCGTCGATGAGCGGGCGCATGTACTTGTAGAAGAAGGTCATCAGCAGGATGCGGATGTGAGCGCCGTCGACGTCTGCATCGGTCATGATGATGATCTTGTGATAGCGAGCCTTGGTGATGTCGAAATCGCCGCCCTCACCATTGCCCGTGGTCACACCGGTACCGATGGCCGTGATGAGCGACTGGATGGTTTCGCTCGAGAAGGCACGGTGATCGCCGACGCGCTCGACGTTCAGGATCTTGCCGCGCAGGGGGAGAATCGCCTGGATGTCTCGGCGGCGGCCGTCCTTGGCCGAACCGCCTGCCGAGTCGCCCTCGACGATGAAGAGCTCGGTGAGCTCGGCGTCGCGGGCGGAGCAGTCTGCAAGCTTACCGGGAAGAGCCGCGCTCTCGAGAAGGCTCTTACGGCGCGTCGCCTCGCGAGCCTTGCGGGCGGCAGTGCGTGCCTTGCTTGCCTGCTGGGCCTTGTTGACGATGGTGCGAGCCTGCTTGGGATGTTCCTCGAGGTACTCCGCAAGGCCATCGGCGACAACCTTGTTGGTGAGCGAGCGCATGTAGGAGCTGCCGAGCTTGGCCTTGGTCTGACCCTCGAACTGCGGGTCCGGAAGCTTGACGGAGATGACGGCGGAGAGGCCCTCGCGAACATCGTCACCCGTGAGGTTGGGCTCCTTCTCCTTGAGAAGGCCCTGCTTGCGCGCATAGTCATTGATGACGCGAGTAAGCGCGGTGCGGAAACCCTCGAGGTGCATGCCACCCTCGGGCGTATAGATGTCGTTGGCGAACGACATCACGCTCTCGCCGTAGCCGGTATTCCACTGGAGGGAGACTTCGACCTCGCCCATCTTCTCAACGGGGGTTCCCTCCTCGGTCTTGCCGGCGAGGTAGATGGGATTCTTAAGGCCCTCGGGAACGTCCTTGCCCTCGTTCAGGAACTTGACGAAGTCAATGATGCCGCCGGCGTAGCAGAACTCGACGACACGCGGCTCAACCTCACGCTCGTCCGTCAGGACGATCTTGAGGTTCTTGTTGAGGAAGGCCGTCTCCTGGAGACGGTTGTGGAGGGTGTCGAAATCATAGACGCACGTCTCGAAGATCTCGTCATCCGGCCAGAAGGTGACCGTGGTACCCGTGGTGGTGGACTCGCCAACGACCTTCATCTTCTCGACGGTCTTGCCGCGCGAGAACTCCATCTCGTAGATGTGGCCGTCACGCTTGACCTGAACGACGACCCTCTTGGAGAGGGCGTTCACAACGGAGATGCCCACGCCGTGGAGGCCGCCCGAGACCTTGTACGCGCTGTTATCGAACTTGCCGCCAGCGTGGAGGATCGTCATGACGACTTCGAGGGTCGGGATCTTCTTCACGGGGTGCAGGTCAACGGGGATGCCACGGCCGTTGTCGACAACGGTGATGGAGTTGTCGGCGTGCACCGTGACACGAATCTCATTGCAGAATCCGGCCATGGCTTCGTCGACAGAGTTGTCGACGGTCTCCCACACGAGATGGTGGAGACCGCTCGAGCTGGTCGAGCCGATATACATGCCCGGACGCTTGCGGACAGCCTCAAGGCCCTCGAGAATCTTGATCTCGCCGCCGTCGTAGCCATGTTCATTGGGAGACTCTGACACCCGACAGTCCTTTCCTTAGGGTTTCTAGTCAATCTTTACTAGTTTAGTACAGGCGTCCTATTTGGCACAGCCTAAACCTAAATCGACGAAAACCCTTACGCACAATATGGCTCTGGCGGATTGTCAGGGGTTCTGCGGGTCCCTTTTGATTTCTCGCGTACTTTCCAACTTCGCGCGACGAATTGAGTACTCCATCGCTTTAGACGCGTTTTCGCGCAGACGTGGGTCAAGTCTCGAAACCTTATCGGCAATGCGCGCCGCTTCAATTATGGAAAGGGACGGGAGCTCTTCCTTGACATGGGAGGGTTCCTCTTGCGCTATGGCACGCTCGCCCGCCTTCCTGCTCAGTTTGAACCTCACGCGGGCGACCTCGAGGCCCTCGTACGAGAGCCGGTCAACGAAAAGCTCCGCGTTAGTGGTGAGGTCAACCATGAGCGCGTTGCCATCGAGGTAGACGACGAGCTCCGGCAGGCCCACGCCGCTTTTGGGCTTATTGAGCCAGACAGCAACCGTGTGCTTGGCAGCACGCTTGCCGCAAACCTTCCTCCATGCGTGCAGGGCCTTGTTCACGTCCGATGCGCCGCGAGCGACTCTCTTATCGACATAGGCGGCGACCACGTCTGCCGCAGTGGCGGCAGCGTGCTGCTTGGCGGGGTCGAGCGGGTCATAGACGCTCCTCGCCGCGGCGCGGGCTCGACCACCCTCGTGTCCGTAGTATCTAGCCGCCATAACGGACCACCTTCATCCCCTCGAGAAGGCTGTCGTCGAAGTAGCCGAGGTTGGTCGTCGTAATGACCGTTTGAATCCCGCCCTCGACGAACTTCGTCACGCAAGCTCGGCGGTTCTCGTCAAGCTCACTCATGACGTCATCGAGCAAAAGCAGCGGCCTTTCACCGAGAAGGTCTTCGCAGAGCCTCACCTCCGCCATCTTCCAAGCGAGGGCGACGGTACGCTGCTGCCCCTGGCTACCGAACGCCCGAGCGTCGCGCCCCTCGATCTCGAAGGAGATGTCATCACGATGAGGACCGACGAGAGTCTGTCCTCGGCGGAGGTCGTCATCGCGGCTCTCCTCCATGCGCCGGAGCATGAGCTCGCGAAGCTGGTCGCGTCCCATGCCCGCCTCGGCGCCGGCAACGCTCGGCACGTAACGGCAGGCGAGCGCCTCTCCGGAGGCAACGTCCGCGTACACCTCACCCACGAGTGAGGAAAGGCGCGTGAAGAGGTTGAGGCGATGGTGAAGGAGCGTCGCGCCGCCCAGGGCCACCGACTCGTCCCACGCATCGAGAAGGACGGGGTCGCAGCCATCCTTCAGAAGGCGATTCCGCTGTTCGACGGAACGCGTGTATGCCGAGAGGACCTTGCGATATCCGACGTTCGCCTGGGCTCCAAACGAATCGAGCTCTCCCCTGCGCATCGAGGCCGAACCCTTAACGAGCGACAGGTCATCGGGGCAGAAGAGAATCGAGAGTAGGGTTCCCGGCAGGTCCTGACCGCGACAGGGCTTGCCATTTCTCAGGAACTTGCGCGAGCCTTCGGCGGCGACGAGCTCGACGTCAACCACTCGTCCATCGCCCTCGAGACGCGCGGACACACGCGCCTCCCGAGCTCCGGGAGCGACGAGCTCTGCCGGAGACGGGCGACGGAACGATTGCCCCGCGGTGAGGTATTGGAGCGCCTCGACGGTGTTCGTCTTTCCGACGGCATTGGGTCCCACAAGGACCGTCACGCCGGGCAAAGGCTCGAGCACGACCCCATCGAGGTTCCTATATCCGCTGAACGAGATTCGAGTGACAACGAGAGACACGGGCTACATCCGCACGGGCATGAGCAGGTACAGGTAGTTGATCTTCGAGTAGCTCTTGAAGACGCCGGGACGCATCTTCTCCTGGAGCTCGAGCGTGACTTCGCTCTCCTGGTTAAGGGCGCTCACGCAATCGCCGACGTAACGGTAGTTCATGCCAATGGAGTTCGACTGACCCTCGACGTCGACGGAAAGCTGCTCGCGAGCGTCTCCCTGATCCGGCGAGGTCGACGAGAGGAGCATCTGTCCGGAATCGGCGTCGACGTCGAGCCTCACGGAGGAGTTCGACGTGGCGATGGAGCTGACGCGGCGCAGAGCGCCGGCAAGATCCGCGACCTTCACCTTGACGGAGGTTAGGCAAGTCGAGGGGATCAGCTTCTTGTAGTCGGGGAAGGTGCCTTCGATGCGCCTAGAGACATAGGTGGTGTTACCAAACACGAAGATGACCTGGTTCGCAGTGCTGCCGATGATGATCGTCGGGGACTCGCTGGGAAGCGACAGGACGTCGTGGAACACGGTGCCAGGGATGATCATCTCGAAGGTCCCGTCGAGAGAGGAGGTCTCGACGTTGGTGTCGCACACAACGAGACGATAGGAATCCGTGGCAACGAGACGCACGAGGTTCTCCTCGACGTTGAGCAGGACGCCCGCGAGGATCGGGCGACTTGTGTCGCGGGAGGTTACCTTATAGACCTTGTCGACCATCTCCGAAAGGATGTTGCAGGGCAGCTCGACCGAGCGCTCCATCGCGATCTCTGGGAAGCTCGGGAAGTCGGCGGCGTTCAGGCAATTGAGGTGGAAGGAACTCTTGTCACACGTAAGGTGGATGGTGCCCTCGCCACCATCAAAGGTTACGGCCGAGTCAGACAGGTTCTTCACGACGCTCGTGAGCATGCGTCCGGAGATGACCGTCTCGCCCTCCTCCTCGACGTTGGCTGCGATCTTGTGTCGAATCGAGGTGTCGAGATCGGAAGCCTGCATTTCCAGAGTGCCGCCGGAAGCCTTCATGAGGATGCCTCCGAGAACGGGAATGGTCGAGTGAGTGGCGATTCCCTTCGAGACGATGGAGAGCGCCTTGGCAAGGGACGACTGGCTGACGGTGAAACGCATGTGTCTCTCCTATCTATATCTATTTATATATAGATATACATGTTAGTAATGGTAGTAAGGCGTGTAGAAACGTAGAAAACTTCTTAACAGTGCTGCTAGATGGCTTATTTCGCTGGCGCATTCACGGGTGATAGAGAACCTGAGTTATCTACAGAGAATAGCGGCTGAAATTCTTTCAACATTTTGACCCTGGTTTTCCACCATCCTCTACCACCTTTCGACATTTCGTTGTCGAATGCTAAGAGCTCGCCATCAGGTCCTCCTTGAGGCGCATGATCTTGTCGTAGACGATGCGGTCCTCCGTGCGGCGTTCCTCGACCCATTTAAGGCTGTGCTTTACCGTCGCGTGGGTTCGGCCGCCAAAGCGCTCGCCGATGTCCGCGAGGGTCGAGTCCGTGAGCTCTCGCGCAAGCCACACGGCGACGTGGCGTGGTTCCATGAGGGTCTTGTTGCGCTTGTCTCCCACGAGGTCCGTGTGGGTGACGTTGTACCTAGTCTCGACGAACTTCTGAATCTGCTCGATCGTGAAGGTGCGCGTGTTGGCACCCCACTTCGCCTCGGCGATCTTCGTGATGTCCTCGCGCGTGAGGGGAGACCCTCCGCGTTGCCTGTTGGCAGCCTCGAGGATGCAGACCTGGCAGAAGCTCTTGATAGTGCGGATTGATGCGCCAGAGCGCTCCGCCATGAACTCGAGGTCCTCTTCGGTGAGCTCGCCGTCGTAGGCGGCGTCGCCCATCTCTCGTGCGAAGTCCTTCATCCTCTTGTAAAAGGTCCTGAGGAGGCCGAGCTTGAGTTCGTAGTTCGGGACCTGGATGGAAATGGTCACGCCTGAGTCGAGGCGGGTGGACACGCGTTCCTCGAGGCCGAGCTCGATGGGGCTCTTGTCTGCGGCGAGCACGATCTGTTTGCCGTGGCTCGTGAGGAAGTTGAAGGTGTCAAAGAAGAACTGAACGGATCCCGCCTTCGAGCGGAACCCCTGAATGTCGTCGATGATGAGGACGTCGACGCCGTGGTAGTTGTCCGTGAGCGCCTGCTTGACGTCCTTCGTGGTGTCCACCATCGCGGTGCTGTAGTCGTTTACGAATTCCGTAGCGGTTCGATACACGCAGACGCGTTCCGGGTCGTTGACGGCGAGATAGTTCTGGATGGCCTTGAGTAGGTGAGTCTTACCCATCCCTGGGCCGCCGTAGATAAAGAGAGGGTTGTAAGCGTGGCTGCCGTTGGCGACCGCCTTTGCCGCCTGGAGAGCCATGCGGTTCTCCTCGCCCTCGATAAACGTCTCGAAGGTGAGCTCGGAATCCTCGGGTGCGATGTCTCCCACGAGGGGATTCTTCCGAGGAGTCGCCGACGCGGGCGTAACCTGTGTCGCGACGGGCTCGGTGGAGGGATTCATCAGGCGCTCGAGCTCCTCGCGCGAGATGGTCGTCTGGGTCTGGTGGATATGAGGCATGGGCGCTGGCGCGACTTGGGGCGCGGGCGCTTGAGGAGCCGGTGCCTGTTGCTGCGCGGCGCTGGGACGCGCAGCGGACGGGTTGCCGGAAGGTGCCCCTCCTGCCAGCGTCACGCACACGTTGAAGTGTTGGAAGGCCGCCCTTTCGAGGGCGTCTTCGATGATGGGTGCGTTTCTCTCGACGTTGCGCTTCACGAACGCGCCCTTGACCGAGATGGTCAGGGTGTCCTCCGTGAGGTCCTCCGCCGTGCAGCTGCGAAGCATGGCGAGGGTGGCGGGCGCCATCCCCTCTTCTTCGAGCATGTTCGTCACATCGTCCCAGAGAATCTGGGCGTCTGACTCTTGGGTTGAGAGATCACTCATTGTGCGTGGATCCAAACTGTCTGGACGGCGTGTCGCCGTCCTTCTCCCAAAATGTTGAAAACTCATTATATGTGAGCTTTGAGCTGAGGTGGAGCAAGTGTTGAAAACTAATTCGGGCGGCGGTGAAACTCTGATGTCACCGCCGCCCGAAGCGATTCGATGCTGTTTGGGGAGATGATCGGATATCCCCGTTGACTCACCGGTTGTCTACTGCTGGATAAGCGTCATGCCCATGTCCGTGAGGAACCGCTTCTGCCCCCTCTTAGCGACTATGCCCTGGTTCTCCATCTCCCGAAGCTGGCGGCTCCAAGTTGCGTTTGATCCGCCATATGCCGCCACAAGGTCGACCACGCCCACGCTCTCGTGCTGGGCGAGATAGGCGATAACTCGCTGCGCCCTCTCGCTGAGAGGTTCCGGATGCATTTGCTGCTGCCAAGGTAATTGCTGCTGGTAGGGAGCCTGTGGCATTCCCTGGGCGTAGGGGTAGTAGCCCTGTGGCGCGCTCTGGGCCGCCGGCCAGGCCCCGGCGCCCCATGGTTGGGGCATCTGTTGCGGATAGCCCTGCTGGTATTGGGGCACCCCCTGCTGCTGCGCTTGCGGCTGGAACTGCCCCATGCCCTGCTGTGGATAGCCCATCATCTGCTGGGGATACTGTGCCCCTGTCTGCGGAGGATATTGCTGCGCGCCCTGCTGCCACCCTTGCTGATAGGGATTCTGCCCGGGTGCTGCCGCCATGCCCTGAGGCTGTTGCCAAGCCTCATTCGCTGGCTGCATCGCAGGTGCGGGCTCGTTCGTGCTCTCATTGGGCATCGAGATCGTCACGATGGTGCCGCAGTTGATGTTGTCCTCGATGGTGAGCGTGCCGCCGTGGTCTTCCATGTACTGCTGGGCGTAAGGAAGGCCCGATCCCACACCTCGAATGTACTTCTTCATCTCCTCCGTGGCGGAGCTGGTTCCGTATTCGAGTGCGCGGTCCTTCTCGCGGATGCCCGGCCCCTGGTCTGAGAAGCGGATGGTGTTTCCGCCGTCGAGGATGGAAACGGTCGGCTCCTTGAAATATGCGTGGACGAGGTTCTCAACAACCTCGCGGATGACCGTGAACGAGATCTTGCCGCCCTGCTCCTTGGCGAGGCGCGTGACGGTTGCGGTGATTTCCTCCAGATAGGAGCGCACGTCCGACGGTTGAATGACGACCACCCTCGGCGCTGCCGCGGGATCATCGAAGATGGCGATTCGTGTGGGATTGGTGACGACCTCGCCAAGTTCGGGCGAGGTGGAGTTTTCCACCTTGTCTGCTCCCGTGCCTATTTCCGTTGGCCCTTCTCCTACGAAGGGATAGAAGGCATCTGCCATCTTTCATCCATTTCTTTCACGGCCCTAGCGGGGCTTTTCATGCTCTTTCAACAAGATTCCAACAGATGATGAAAACTTGCACAAGCTTTTTTTCACCAACCGAAAGTTATCAACACCTGACGAAAGATTGTTGATAACCTGCGATGACAAACATCAAGCTGCTCGTGAAATACCTTGTCTACAGGCAAAATATTTCACGTTGCACTGTTGATTATTTCATCCTTTGCGGATGATTTCCGCCTATTTCTGAAATGTTTGGCAACAGATTTTCTCCTTATGAAAGACCGATCGAAAGCGAACACAAGGTCTTGTTGTTGCGCCCCTGGTGGACCTCACCCGTTGTGGTTTCGTGGCCAAGGCGTGCGCATGAGGTGCTTTTCTGTGGGATAACCTCGCAATTTCCCAATATTCAAATTGACATCACGCAACCCACACCCCTACAATCGGAGAGCTTGACTGCTAATGCAGTGATGAGATTTGTCACTCAGGAGGAACCACTATGAAGCGTACGTACCAGCCCAATAAGCGCAAGCGCGCCAAGTGCCACGGCTTCCGTGCTCGCATGGCCACCAAGGGCGGCCGCGCCGTTCTCGCCCGTCGCCGTGCCAAGGGTCGCAAGAAGCTCACTGTCTAGGACATTCATGGAGACCATCAAGTCCAAAAGGGATTTTGAGAAGGTCTTCCGTGGTGGTAAGCGGCTCAACCATCCTCTCGTCAGGCTTACTGTGAGTCCTGTCGAGGGAGATGGCGTGGGCCGCATTGCCTATGTCGCTGCAAAGAAGCTCGGATGTGCGCCGCATCGCAATAGGTGCAAGCGCGTACTTCGAGCTGCGGCGGCGGAGGCGGATTTTCCGCCAGAGGGCTT
This sequence comes from uncultured Coriobacteriaceae bacterium, assembly GCA_900552935.1. Classification (GTDB taxonomy): domain Bacteria; phylum Actinomycetota; class Coriobacteriia; order Coriobacteriales; family Atopobiaceae; genus Parolsenella. The sequence goes on from USBN01000006.1 coordinate 13,726, forward strand.
CGATGTGATTCTTTTCTCGACGCCAGCGACGTACGAGGCCACCTCTCACGAGGTTGCCGCGGCACTTGCAAAGCTGAGGAAGAGAATCAACGCATGATTACTACGGAGAAGGATGGGCAGGGTTTTATCGCCCGTTGCCTCATCCGTTTCGTGAAGGCATACAAACGATATGTCTCGCCCATCCTTCCTCCGTCATGCATCTATGAACCAACCTGTTCTGAGTACGCCATAGAGGCGCTTCGTCGGTATGGCGCACTCAGAGGTGGTTGGCTTACCCTGTCGCGTCTTGTCAGGTGTAATCCTTTCCACAAAGGCGGCTATGACCCCGTCCCATAAGGACGGAACAACTGGAGGTACTTCCCATGTGGGATGGAATCATCTACGTCATTGCCCAGATCCTGACGTTCATTGCGAACCTCGTCGGTGACTGGGGCCTGGCAATCATCATTCTTACGGCCATCATTCGTATTCTGCTCACCCCTCTTACCGTGAGCTCGACGCGCTCGATGGCCAAGATGCAGGTCCTGCAGCCGAAGATGCTGGAGATTCAGGAGCGCTACGCGGATGATCCCCAGCGCATGAACCTCGAGATGCAGAAGTTCTACAGCGAGAACAAGTTCAACCCGCTTGGTGGCTGTCTGCCCACGCTCATTCAGATGCCCGTGTTCTTCGCTCTCTTCTCCGTCCTTCGTTATCAGATTCCCGAGAGCGCGTGCTTCTATGGCATCTTTGAGTCCCTCGCCCTCTCACCGAACGGTGCCGTTCTTGAGCTCGGCTGGGCTGGCGCTTGGCTCTACATCGTGTTCGACCTTGCCTTTGGTGTCCTGACGCTCGTTCCGATGCTGCTTAACCAGCAGGCTACCGAGTCCATGCAGGGTCAGCAGACCAAGATCATGGGCATCGTTATGGCGCTTATGATGATGTGGTTCGGCTGGTCCGTGCCCATCGGCGTTGTTCTTTACTACGTCACCTCTTCTGCTTGGGGCGTCGTCCAGCAGGTCTTCATCACTCGTAAGGTGACCGAGAAGGCTAAGGCCGAGGAGGCCGAGCGTCTGGCTAATCAGCCGGTGAACATTAACGTCGTTCGCCGTGAGCGCAAGCAGCGTCCGCACAAGAAGTCCTAGGTCTAACGACATATATCCGTGCAGGTCGCGCATCCTCGTTAGAAGATGCGCGACATGTCTTATCTGGAGGTAAACATGAGCGAGGAGATTGTGGAGACCGTCGAGGAGTTCGACGCCATCCGCTCCGCCTACGAAGAGACAGGCGATCTCACTGATGACCAGGTAGATAAGGTCGCAGACGCTGCGATTGAGATTCTTAGGTCTATCCTGGGTTGCTTTGGAGAGAACAATAGTTCGATTGATGAGTACGATGGCGACGAGGGCGAGCTGATTCTCGATGTCAACGGTGGCAACCTCGCCATTCTCATTGGTCGTCACGGTGTGACTCTCGATGCCCTTCAGGTTGTCTTCTCTTCCATGCTTTCCAAGAAGATTGGCTTCCACTATCCGATTGTTGTCGATATCGAGGGTTATAAGAGCCGTCGTCGCGATAAGGTTCAGTCTGTTGCTCGCAACGCCGCCTCCAAGGCTCGTAAGAACGGTCGCGCTGTAAAGCTTGCTCCGATGAATGCCTATGAGCGTAGGCTTGTTCACCTTGCGCTCCGTGGTGATGACTCAATTACCACGCATTCTGAGGGTGTCGATCCCGAGAGATGCGTTGTAATTACTCCGGTCAAACAGCAGTAAGTCGTTTTACATAGGGTTTCATTCAGGGAGGCTTCGGCCTCCCTTTTCTTTTGTCGAACGAATCTATGTGTATTTCGGAGTGTGTTTGCTGTTTCTCAATTACAGTTTTGAGACTTTTTAGTACGTGCTCTCATGCCTTCCGTATCATCTTCGATTATCTCTTTTGATGATTAATCGCGAGGTAGTAAGAGAAGCAAACCTACTACGTGTATCGTGTACCGATCAATTAACTACGTATTCACTTGCTTGGTGCTTCTTTATCTCTTGAAGGCTTTTGGGCCACCCTTTGCACCGAGTTTTGCTGGATCTCAAAACGTGTTACTCAGCTTGGATATCTACGTAAGATTTTGTCGTTCGGCTCATTTATCATTGAACCTGTTGATCACCTTTCCCTAATGACAAAACTTCTCGCTTCGGGAAGTTTTGTCATAGATTGGATTCATCCTATGATTGCTACTTGGAATGAGTTTGAGAATCAGGCATGGCTCGATTCCCAACTTTCAATTCGAGGCTCTGAGAGCGTTTCTCAGGCTTTAAAAAAACTTCTTGCTATAGCTGATGCATTTGACATCAAACTAGGCCTTAGAGAGGCTTCTATGGCCGTAAGACACCTTCAGCTTATGCTTGCTAAGAATGAGTGCGTGAATCTCACAGCTATTAAAGAACCAGAGAAGGCACTCGTCCTTCATAGCCTTGACTCTCTTCTATTTCTTAAGGTGCTTCAAAGTCAAAACCTTCTACTTGATGAAAATCAGAAACTTCTTGATATGGGTACTGGCGGCGGTTTTCCTGGTCTTACTCTTGCGTGTTGCCTTCCGTGTCAGGTGACGCTTCTGGATTCGGTCGGTAAGAAGGTAAAAGCCTGCTCTGAGTTTGCAGACGATCTACTTCTCTCGGATCGTGTCCAGTGTGTGCATGGTCGTCTTGAGGAATATGCGAAGGTTATTCATGGTTCACAAGATGTGGTTGTGGCACGTGCTCTCGCACCCCTCGATGTTCTTCTTGAATATGCTGAACCTTACCTAAAGCGAAATGGTTATCTCATATTTGGCAAGGGTAAGCCTGATGAGGAAGAGCTTTCTAAGGCAGAATATGTCTCTTCCTTACTTGGTTACTCGAATGTTTCACGTGAAACATTCGAACTTCCTAACGATATGGGTCATAGAGAGATATTTGTCTATCAAAAGACATCTCGTAGTAAGGTAAAGTTACCTCGTAAGAATGGTGAAGCGCGAAACAACCCCCTGGCAAATCGCTAGTGTTTCACGTGAAACAATTGACTTAGAGAATGGAAAGCTATGGGATATAAAGATGTAAAACGCAGTAATCCGAGCAAACCATCCCATGTCCTGGCGATTATCAACCAGAAGGGTGGCGTTGGTAAATCGACAACCGCAATCAACCTCTCTGCCGCACTTGGTGAAGAGGGTAAAAAATGCCTGGTTGTTGATTTTGATCCCCAGGGGAATACAACCAGTGGTTATGGCATTGATAAAGAAGAACTTGAGCACGACATTTACGATGCCCTTCTTGATGGATACGATTTCAGTGAACTGATTGTTGGAACTCCTGAGAAAAAGGTGTTTGTTGTCCCTGCAACTATTCAATTGGCGGGTGCAGAAATCGAGCTAGTTAGCAAGATAGCTCGCGAAAGCATTCTTAAGAACCTGATTGATAGCGTTAAGGACGATTTTGACTATGTCTTTATTGACTGTCCTCCGTCTCTCGGCCTTCTAACGATCAATGCCCTGTCTGCAGCTGACGGTCTTCTCATTCCTATTCAGTGCGAGTACTACGCTCTTGAGGGCGTTACAAAGCTTCTTGAGTCGATGAAGCTAGTAAAGGGTAGCCTTAATAGGGAACTCGATGTATTCGGTGTCCTTATGACCATGTATGACGGTCGTACTACGCTTTCTAACCAGGTTGTTGAGGAAGTAAAGAAGTACTTTGGAAAGATAGTCTTTAAGACCGTCATTCCTAGAAGCGTAAAGATATCCGAAGCCCCAAGTCACGGACTCCCAATTGCTATGTATGCCGCTACGAATAAGGGTGCAATCGCATACAGGGCTCTTGCAAGAGAGGTGATCCGTCGTGGCTAAGAAAGCAGCCCTTGGAAAGGGTTTGAACGCACTCTTCACGGAGACGGCAGCCGAATCAGGTTCTGAGCCAGAGGCATCTTTGCCAATTGCAAGTATAGTCACAAATCCTGACCAGCCGCGTAAAAGCTTTGATGAAACGCAGCTATCAGAGCTATCAGACTCCATTAAGCAGAATGGTGTTCTCCAGCCTATTCTTGTCAGGAAAAAGGGTGATAAGTACGAGATTGTTGCAGGAGAGCGTCGATATCAGGCAAGCAAGCTTGCTGGTCTGAAAGAGATCCCTGCAATTGTTCGTAAAATTGATGATGCCGAGGTTTTCCAGCTAGCTCTAATTGAGAACCTGCAGCGATCTGATCTCACACCTATTGAAGAGGCAAAGGGATATAGGCAGCTGCTGGATACTAAGGGACTTACTCAGGAGGGACTTGCGAAGATTCTCTCGAAGTCTCGCTCTGCGATTGCAAACACACTCCGACTTATGGATCTTCCTCAGGAGGTTCAGGACTTGATGGAGGAAGGTCAAATTACAGCGGGTCATGCTCGTGCAATTCTTGCTGTGCCTAATGAGGAAGGCAGAATCAAACTCGCCCAGAAGGTTGTTGCTGAGAATCTGACCGTCCGACAGACAGAAAATCTCGCACCACTATTTTCTGTCACGCGCGACGAGATAAAGCCTAAGAATCCCGCACCTCAGTACTTTAAGAGGGCAGCGAGGACTTTGAGGCAGGCTCTTGATACAACCGTTAAGGTTAAGCAGGTTCGCGGTAAGAACAAGATCGAAATAGAATTCAAGGATGAGGACGATCTTGCTCGCATCATCGATCAGCTCTCTTCCGGTTCTCAATCGCAGGAGAGCGCATGGGAAGACTAGCAAAGTCACTAAACAGCTTGATGGTGCTTGGTGGAGTGTCCGCGGTTGTTTGGAACCTTCTCCTTGATGAGAGGGCTAAGCAGAGCATCAGGGGTGCTTCTGATCAGGTTATCAGTCTAGGAAGTCATCTTCTCAACACGTATATGGAGCCAAACCAAATGGCGAATGACGAAGCTGCGGCCGCATATAACAGGGCTTGGGTCGAGCAGCAGTGGAGAGAAGCTGGCTACTAAGGAAGGTTGACCAAAGAGCACGGTCAGAGGTCCTTGACTAAACACTCTGGTAGAAAATGAAAGGGGGGTAGAACAAATGTTCTACCCCCCTTTTTACAACAGCGAACTAGTTAGAAACGAGGCAGAAGTCTTAAAGATCCGCGTTGTGACGCTGTGAAAGTTGCCCGCAAGCAGCGTCGATATCGTTGCCGCGAGAGTTCCTGACGGTTGCCTCGACACCAACCTGCGCGAGCCTACGAACAAACATCTCAGCCTTCTCCTCGGTCGATGGCTTAAGCTTCGATCCTTCGAGGTCATTGAGCTGAATGAGATTGACGTGAGACAGAGTTCCACGGCAGAAATCACAAAGGGCGTCGAGCTCTGGCTTCGTATCGTTAACACCACCGATGAGGGCATATTCGTACGTCGGACGGCGACCAGTGGCCTCAACATACTCGCCCATGACTTCATGAAGATGCGCGAGAGAATACTTCTTCACGCCGGGCATGAGAACGTTGCGCGTTGCCTGAACGGCGGAGTGGAGGGAGACAGCGAGGGTGAACTGCTCGGGCTCCTTGGAGAAGCGCCTAATCATAGGAATGATTCCGCAGGTAGAGACGGTGAGGTGACGGGCGCCGATGCCAAGACCATCGGAGGAGTTAAGCATTCGCAGGGCTTTGAGGACTTCTTCGTAGTTATTGAAGGGCTCGCCCTGGCCCATCATGACAACGCTGGAAGCACGCGTCTGGAAATCCTCGCTGACGTGGACAACCTGATCATAGATTTCCGTTGCTGTGAGAGAACGGGAGAAGCCACCCTGTCCGGTGGCGCAGAAAACGCATCCCATGCGGCAGCCCGCCTGAGTGGAGACGCAGACGGCGAGCTTGTTGCGGGTGGGCATGCCAACGCATTCAGCGCGCGTGCCATCCTCATAGGAAAGGAGGTACTTGCGGCTGCCATCAGCGGAGATCTGACGAACGAGTTCGGAGGTTCCGCCAAGAGAGCAGTGCTCAGCAAGCTGGGCGCGAAGAGCGGCGGGGACGTTGGTCATCTCATCGAAGGAGGCAACGTGCTTTTTCCAAACCCAGTCCTCCACCTGCTTTGCGCGGAAGGCAGGCTGGCCAAGTTCGGTGACGAGTGCGACCAATCGATCGTGAGAAAGAGTGCGAAGGTCGAGCTTGCGTCCGGATGAGTCGGTATCATTGAAGGGCATGTCGCGGCCTTTCTGGCGTGACGAGGAATAGATTGCCGCAAATAGCAGCGACACGAGTGTATATCACGGGAGATGGAGGACTTGAGAAACCGTGCCTGTACCTCGCAATCTGCGCAGCTTTAGCGGCCAGATGGACTGGAGCGACACAATGGACGTGACTGAGTGCAAGGTGGCACTACTGTGCGGCGGCTGGTCAGACGAGCGCGAGGTGTCCCTGACGAGTGGCCGCGAGTGTGCCAAGGCCCTCGCTGAAGCTGGATTCTCGAGCGTCGATGTCTTTGATATCGCCGCCCCTGATTTCGTGACCTCGATCGCGAGCGGCAACTATGATGTCGCATTCGTGGCGCTTCATGGTCGCTATGGCGAGGATGGCTGCGTCCAGGGATTCCTCGAGCTCCTCGGCATTCCCTATACCTTCTCCGGAGTGCTCGCGAGTGCCGTGGCCTCCGATAAGGCGATGGCCAAGGACATCTATCGCGAGCACGGCATCCCGACGCCGAAGGACGTCTGCCTCTTCCAGGGGGATGACGTCGATCTGGACTCCATCGTCTCCGCGCTCGGCCTTCCCCTCTTCGTCAAGCCCGTCTCGAGCGGCTCGAGCAATGGCGTTTCTCGCGTTGATGATGCCGCAGAGCTCGCCTCCGCCATCGACGAGGCGTTTAAGTTTGATACACGCGTCCTCATCGAAAGTGCGGTGAAGGGAACTGAGATCACGGTCCCCGTCCTGGGTAACTCGAAGCCCGAGGCTCTACCCGTGGTTGAGATTCGCTACGAGACTGCCTTCTATGACACGAACGTCAAGTACGAGGATCCCTCTAAGCACCACGTCATCCCGCCCGAGCTTCCGGATGCTGTCGTCGCTCACGCTCAGGAGCTTGCCTGCAGGGCCCATGTTGCACTTGGCTGCATGGGCGCCTCACGCAGCGACTTCATCGTTGACGAGTCTGGTGATCCCTACATCATCGAGACGAACATCATCCCCGGCATGACCGGTTCCTCCCTGCTCCCCGACTCCGCGCGCCGCGCGGGCAGGAATTTCCCGGACCTGTGCCGCTACCTCATTGAGCTGGCGCTCGAGCGTGGCGCTCGCGGTACGTCCGATAAGCCGCGTACCTCTATGCCTGGAGAAGTCGAGTGCTAGAGCAGGGACAGAGTAACGGCAGAAAGACAATCGCAGATATTCTTCTTCCGGAGACGCCGGAAAGCGTCGCGGCTGCGTATGGCCGCCTCGCCGAGCGCGCGAAGGTCGAGGATTTCGGCCTGCTAGAAGAAGACGTCGTGGTTCTCGACACGGAAACCACGGGGCTATCTTTCGCGGATTGCCAGCTTACGGAGATTGCCGCGGCCCGCCTGCGCGGGCGGGAAGTGGTGGAGACCTTCCGCACCTTCGTAAACCCAGGCATGCCGATACCAAAGAACATCGCGGCGCTGACGCACATCACGGATGCTGACGTTGCGGATGCCCCGACGCCAGAAGAAGCGGTCGCAAGTCTGGCGGAGTTCGTTGGTGGCGCACCCGTGCTTGCTCACAACGCGACTTTCGACAGGACCTTCGTCGAGCGTGTTTCCGGCGGGCGAGAGGTTAGCGACATGTGGGTCGACACTCTCGCCCTCTCGCGCATCGCCCTACCCAGGCTTGTGACGCACAAGCTCCAAGATATGGCCGAGGCATTTGGCTGTGACTCCGTGACGCACCGCGCCATGGATGACGTGGAGGCGCTAGCGGGCATGTGGAGGATTATCCTCTGTGCCCTCACGGATTTGCCCGCCGGCCTGCTTGAGGTTCTCGCCAACATGCATCCCGAGGTAGAGTGGGCCTATCGACCCATTCTCTCTCACCTGGCCCTCGCGAATCCCGACGTACCGTTCTCCCTCGTCGGTGCGCGCCGCGAGCTCGTGGGCGATTTCAGGGTTTCGATGAGGCCCGATGTGGATGAAAAGCCCACTTCAGCAACCGCACCCTCCCGCGACGAGGTCTCCCAGGCATTTGGCCCCGATGGTGTCATCGCCTCCATGTACGAGGGCTATGAGGCGAGGTCAAGCCAGGTGGAGATGGCCGAGGAGGTGCGCTCGGCGCTGGAGAGCAAGACACTCCGCTCCATCGAGGCGGGTACGGGTGTAGGGAAATCGGTGGCCTATCTCCTGCCGCTCGCCCTCTATGCGAAGAAAAACAATGTCACGTGTGGCGTTGCCACCAAGTCGAACGCGCTTACGGACCAGCTCGTCTCCCACGAGCTGCCGGCGCTTTCAGGGGCATTGCCCGGGGGAGTGAGCTACACCTGCCTCAAGGGCTATGACCACTATCCGTGCCTTCGCCGCCTGGGAAGGGCCGCTTCCGGTGACCTTCCCATGGGCGAGGCAAGGCGGAATGGCCGCTCGGACGCCACGATCGCCGCGGATATGCTTACCGCAATCGCGGTGACTTACGCCTATGCATGCCAGTCCGTCGAGGGTGACCTGGACGCGCTTGGCATCAGGTGGGGAAGCGTCCCGAAGAGCATGCTTACGGTTTCATCCGGAGAATGCCAGCGCTCTCGTTGTCCTTACTATCCCAATCTCTGCATGCTCCACGGTGCCAGGCGTCGCGCGGCGTCGGCTGACCTCGTTGTCACGAATCATTCGCTGCTGCTTAGAAATGTCGAGGCAGACGGCAAGATTTTGCCTCCGGTTCGAAACTGGGTCATCGACGAGGCCCACTCGTTTGAGAACGAGGCTCGCCGCCAGTGGGCGCTTGAGGTTTCCGCGGAACGCGCGAGGGCGCTCTTCGAGTCCCTCGGTGGCACGAAGACTGGCGTCATCGCTTCGTTCTCCGCGCTTGCTGCGGGTAGCGAGGCGGCAATGCCGGCGATGGGGCTCCTGGCGAAGGGCGCAAGCAGCACCCAGCGCGCGAGCGTCGCCTCAGCTGATTTCTTCGACGCGGTGAGGGGCCTCATTCGCCTCGCCCGCGGAGGCGGCGGCTATGACACGGTCAACGTCTGGCTTGGTGAGGAGAATCGCTCGACCGACGAGTGGGCCGCGGTCAGTGAGGCTGGTCTCACGCTCATCGACCATCTTGATGCCGCGCGCCATGACCTTGAGGGCGCGCAGCGCGTCTGCTCGGCAGCCATCGAGAACCTGCCTGGCGACCTCGCGGACGCCTGCAGGCAGCTCGAGGAAATGTCGAAGGCATGTCGCGTGATAGTCGAGGGCAAGGACGACTCGTACGTATGCTCCGCCGAAGTTTCTCGAGCGAAGAGACGCCAGGGTTTCGAGCGCCTCGTCGCCGAGAAGCTCGATGTGGGCGAGGAGCTTGCAGATCGCTGGTATCCCGAGATGCGGAGCGTTACGTTCTGCTCCGCCACGATGAGCGTTGACGGGGACTTCTCACACTTTGAGGAGTCCATGGGCCTCAATCGCATGCCCGCGGCTCGTCATCGCGAGATTGCCCTGCCTAGCTGCTATGACTTCGATAAGAACATGTCCGTTATTGTTGCCCGCGACCTTCCTGATCCGCGCGATTCCAATTACTTGGTCGCGCTCGAGAACTTGCTGTATGACGTGCACGTTGCGATGGGTGGCTCGGTGCTCACGCTGTTCACGAACCGCCGGGAGATGGAGCAGGTATACGCGGCTCTCTCCGACAGGCTCGCCGCGTCTGGTATCGAGGTCGCAATGCAAGAGCGTGGCTCTTCGACGCGGAGACTGCGCGAGAAGTTCGTTTCCGAGAAGTCGCTTTCCCTCATGGCGCTCAAGTCGTTCTGGGAGGGATTCGATGCCGCGGGTGATACCCTGCGCTGCGTTGTTATCCCCAAGCTTCCGTTCTCGAGCCCCACGGAGCCTCTGTCTCAGGAGCGTTCGAGCAGGGATCGCCAGGCCTGGAGGCGCTGGAGCCTTCCAGAGGCCGTGATTTCGCTCAAACAGGCTGCAGGTCGCCTCATTCGCACCTCAACCGATACAGGCGTGCTCGTTCTTGCCGATAGCCGAATCACGACGAAGGGCTATGGAAAGACGTTCGTGAGGTCTCTTCCGTCGGCGAACGTATCGGTGCTCGGCGCCGATATGGTTGGTCGATATCTGGAGTCGTGGAGAGAGAACCACTAGAGGCGGATGGCCGTTCAGATGTGGGCGGGGATGATCTGATTTCGTCCCCGCCCGCTTGTTGAAGCGATGATGATCGCGGCTATGTGGTTCTCAGCAGCGATTATGCGCGTCGTCTAATTATTTCCACGACAAAGTGTACGTGCGGGTCATTTCCGCGACTGATAGTTTGCAAGCTTACGCGCCGCCTTGTCGAGATCGCGTCGTGCCGTGTCACGCATCTCCGCACGAAGCTGCGCGCTTGGACTGTCACTCTCGGAAAGGCCCGGATTCCTATCCTCGAAAGTGACCTCGCAACCGAGCGCGAGGATGTGGCGGGGGAGCCAGTCGGCGCGAAAGTAGGGAACATCCACGAGGATGTGACCGTCTGGGTTTTCGCCTGCCGCGACGGCACCCTCCCAAGAGAGTACGGTCTTGGCTGCAAGGGGCGTGCAGGTGAGTCTCAGCACACCCATATCCGGCCGCTCTGCCCCGGAAACGCGCGCACGGACGGGCTTGTCCTCAAGCTTGACGTCAGACATGCCTTCGGCTCTAAACGTGCGAGCCGCTCGTGCGTCAAGGTCGTAGCCATCAATGAGCCAGCTGTCGTCGCCTATGCGTAGTGACAGGGGTACGAGGCGGCGCGTCTTAACGAGCGTGTCATTCTCACCGCGGTACTTGAAGGTGATGGGAAGCTGCTCAACCTCTGTGTTCTCGTCGTTCTCGCGCGTTCCGCGGACGATGGAGCGCGCGCAGGCAACCAGGGCGTGGTGAGCTTCGGCAGAGACTTTCGAGTCAAGCGGTTCGTTCGTACGGATGTAGCGGGTGGGGAAGAAAGTGTCTTCGAATTCGATTCGGAGGGGATCGCTCTCCTCAAATCCGAGGAGGTCGAATGCGTCTGCAAAAACGTTTGCCTGTTCGGTCGTGAGACGTAGCCGCCAGGGGTGGGTTGTGGCTGCCGTGGCGCAGATGTCACCACGCGACCCCTCGAGCGAATAGAAGGAGACGATGGGCTCGGAGGGGGAGTCCGACTTTGCCGGTGCGCCGTTGGCGAGGTCGTTCAGGATTTCCAGAACCCTCCCCTCGGTAATGCCGAGGAGTCGTGCGAGGTCGGCGGGGTTGGTGGTGCCGTGGGCGCGCCAAAGGGCGAAGACGACAGACAACATCTCGCTTAACCTGCGCTCGACGGGACGTCCTCGCTGCGCGCGAGGCTTATCAATGGTGTTCGTCACGAAATCGCCCCCTCGAGAAGTCCCCTCCAGGAATCAACAAGTTCAGTGGGCTCAAGAGGCCAAACGCCCTGCTCCACACACCACTTCGCTGCCGCGTCGACGTCTTTTACGATGCCGGTCCACACGCAGGCGCCGCCCTGGCGACTTTGAATCGTTCCGGATTTGGGCCCAGATTTCTTGAACGCCTTGACCGCGTCTCGCCCAGCGTAAAGAACGGCTTCGACGTGGTCATCTCCAATTTCGAAGGGAAGAAGACGCCAGTCATTGATATCAAAGTCCGCAGGGATTTCGTAGCGATCGTCGCCCTCGCGCACCTTGACGCTCGTGGCGCGAGACAGGTTGTACGTGCGCATTGCGGGGTCTCTGCCCTCGCGCTCGCTCAGGCCAACGACGTACGTGGAGCCCTTGAGCGAAAACATGCCCATGGGGCGCAGAATGCGCTTCTTGGGGCGCTTGTCCGCGACAGCCTGATAGGTGAGCTCGACCGGAATCCTGGAACGCAAGGCGTCAGCCACGGTTTCCAGAATCAACGGATCGCAATCCGTCTTGGGAGAGGCGACATCGCCGGGGCCGGCGCAGGTGGACAGCGTCACGCGTGGGATGGCTTCTCCGAGTGTCCTCCGTCCGGCGGTGGAAGGGCTCTCGGCAAGCGGGCGGAAGAGCGTGCCGAGGACGCGAGCATCCTCGTCGGCTTTTGCCGTGGGCTTGGCGAGAGAGCGCTGCCCGTCGAGTCGATAGCTTTTGGCGGTGCCATGGGTTTCCTCGACGAGGAAGATGCCTTCCTCCTCTAGCTTCAGGCAGTCGCGGCCAAATGTCTTGTGGAACGACGTGACGGCGACATCACCGTAGAAGCGGTCCTTCAAATCAGAACCAGTCAGCGGTGTGCCTTCGGCAAGTTTGAGGGCCACGCGAGTGCGCAGGACTTCGCGGTGACCGATATGACCGCCCTTATTCGGGGAGCTTTTGGCCATGGTGTCCCCCTCACTTGAAGTTGGTGCTCCGACAGCTGTTACCATGTCAGCAATGATCACTCCTGGGTGTGCCCACATTTTATTATGGGTTATTCCGCCCCGGTGTGAACGGTGTTTCGCGGAAGGGGACATTATTTGGCCACGAGAGGTGCAAACGGGCGTGCCGACGGTCGTCGAGGTCGTGTTGTCAACGATGGCAGAGACCGTCGTGCAGCCAGTCGACCCGCTAGCCACGCGCGCCGTCGCGCGCACGTGCGTGACGGCGCGCGGGAAAAGTCCGGGCTTCCCCTAGCTGCGAGAATGGCCATCGTATTGGCCGTAGTGGTGGCGCTTGGCACGGGAGGCTTCTTCGCATGGCGCTTCCTCACCGGTGGGATGCAAGCCCGCGAACAAATCAACCTTGCGATCAAGGCTGTCCAGGAGGCGGATACCGTGATCGTTGAGGTTAACGATGCCGTGAGCTCTCCGATTGGCGACACCGCCTCTTTTACGGACGAACAACTCAGCTCTGGGTCGAGGTCCGCGACCGAGGCACTTGCGCGCGCTTCCGATCACATTTCGCGTGCCCGTGGCCTCAACGAGTTCCTTGACGATGACCAGCGCGCGGTCCTTTCTGCGCTTGATGATTCGATTTCGGCGCGTAAGTCCATGCTTGGAGCCGGGCAGGTAATCGTGAGCGTCGATGCCTCCGTGGGCAAGGCGCGCAACCTGCTTGAGCAGTCACTTGCCAAGGCGGCCTCGGCGGATGCGAAGGCCAGGGAGGCGACGACCGCGGCGAACGAGTACGCGAAGCACCTTGCTGGGCAAGAGAGCCAGCAGGCGGATGCAAACGTGCCGGTGACTATCGACAATGAGGCGATTTCCCTTCTTAACGAGGCAAACGATTTGCTCGGACAGGCAAAGTCGGCTTTTGGCGATGCTGATTACAGCGCTTACGAGGCCTACCTTTCCAAAAAGGTGGAAGCGGCGCAGCTGATGCTCGAAGCTGACTCGGCGATTCTGTCCGGCGACTTCGAGAGGGCGGGGGAGTGTGTCACCAAATACAACGAGATGGATGCCGCGGCTTCTGAGCTTGCTGCCGCTCTGCCCGCAGCGACCAACGATGTTTTCCTCGACCCATACACGCGACTGACGAGTGCCGAGCGCGAGAGCTATCTCGCCGCTCAGCAGAAGGCAACCGAGGCCGACGCTCTCGTGCGCAAGTATCTGGGTGTTGGAGTCAGCGTGGCCACGGCTGATCCCGCGGCTGCGTCTTCGACGCCGGGCTCAGTCGCAGCAACTGCCGCGGGCGCCGCCGGGGATTCAGCGGCGAGCGATGTGTCTGCATCAGATTCCCCCACAATCCAGGACCCTTCTGCTTCCTAGGCCGACCGAAGATGCATTATTGCCTGCTATTTATGATGATTCTGGCCAACCGTTTCTAGTTTCTTGTCACTGGCCCCTGAGCACTTACCGTGCAGGGATGCCGCATATGATGCCCCCGCTCTGCGAAATGTGCAGGCAGACGTATACTCTTGACCAACGATTGCAGGTAGCGGCGCTACCGCTATTTGGAAGGTGAACGGATGAGCGTTACGAAGGAATATCTCGAGTCCCTCGACTCTGAGGTTGGCATTGCACCGGCTAGCAGCCAAGAAGAGCTTGATTGCGCGCAGTATCTGGCGGGGGTCTTCTCCTCTCACGGTATCGATCCGCAAATCCAGGACTTCACTGCGCCGTCATTTGGCTATCTGCCGTACGGCGTCGTGATGGTGCTCCTGTTCGTGGGCGTCGTGTTTGCGGGGCTTGGCCAGGTTGCCACGCTCGCCGTCGGTATCATTCTCGTGCTAGCTTCCGTGGCTCTGCTCGTCATGACCTACAACGGCAAGGACGTTATCTCGAAGGCGAGCCCGCGTTCTCATAGCCAGAACGTCGTCGCCCTTCATAAGGCTGAGGGGAAGGGCAATTCGCGCAACCGCCCCATCGTAATCGTTGCTCACTATGACACGCAGCGCCTCGACCTCCTTTCCCGCCCCGAACTGGCCGTGATCAAGAAGTATCTTGCCGTTGCCGCTCCGTATACCGTCTGCGTTACCGCTCTGTGCGTCTTCGTCCAGCTCCTGGGCTTCCTTCCCGAGGCTGCGCGCCGTACCTTCTGGGTTATTGGCATCATCGCCGCTCTTCCCATGCTCCTCTGGGGCATTGCCCTTATCGCCTCTCGATTCCTTCCCTATGCTGCCGGCGGCGTTGACAACAAGTCTTCGCTCGCAGCCATGCTTGGCGTGCTCGATCGCGTGAGTCCCGTTGCCAGGCGCTCTGCCACTCCTTCCGAGTCCAAGTCTGACGAGGCGGAGGAGGAGGGAGCTCCCGTTCGCGACTCTGCCGTTCGTCCGGCTCGCCGCGAGCCGGCCATGCGCCGCGAGGTCGAGGAAATCATCGGTGCCCGTCACGGCGAGACCATCCTTCGTGAGCTCGGCATCCTTCCTGAGGATTGCGACATCACCTATATCGAGCCCGAGGTTCGTCTCGTTCCCGTTGACGAACCCGACATCGAGGAAGGTCTCGACCGCATCACGGACCCCTCCGCCACGTCCGACCTTCCCCTTGTATCCGAGGATGGGGCCACCGACGTCACGCAGGGCGAGGTTGATGACGATGCCGCGGTTGATCCTGGCGCAACGGCACCGATGGAGGTCGTCGCCGAGGAAGCTGACCCGGATGCCACAAGGCCCATGCCCGTGGTCGACGACGCTCCTCGCATTGATGCCGCCGAGGTTTCCCTTGACCCCGCGACCCTGAATCAGCTCGAGGATGGCGAGAGCGTCTCCGAGGGGCCGACCGTCGAGAATGATCAGTCCGGCATTACCAATATGGCCGAGGAGAGCGACGAGGATGCCGCCGAGGCAACGCGTCCCGAGCGTCCGCGTCCCTCCGCGGTCGAGGATCCGGAATGGGGGCACAGCACGTATGTCCCCAAGGCGCATCCCGCCGCTGGTAATGTCGCCCGCCGTGCTGCGCTTTTCGACCTTCCTGACCCCCTTGCGAAAGAGAACGACCCCTTCGCTCCCCCTGCTGAGGCCGCGCCGGCTGCCACCTATGTCGCTCCCGCGACGGTACGTCTCGACGACGATACCGACGCCACGCAATTCGTCCCTGCGAATCAGGCGGCATCTCGTCCCGTTGCTGATGACATTCAGGTGCTGTCCGCTCCGGTCGAGAGCCATCAGGAACAGCCCGCTCGAAAGAAGCGCCTGGGCGGACTCTTCGGGAAGAAACGTCGCCAGCAGCAGGAGTCCATGTCCGAGTGGCTCGGTGTTGACGAGGACTATGATGCCAAGGCGTCTGGCGAAGGCATCGGTTCCTGGGATAACTTCAACGACGACAACCTTGAGCACCATGGCGGTGGCTACAAGGGTGGCGCCGCTCTGAACGTCAACCTTCGTGGCCTCAAGGACAAGATTTCAAGTCTTCGTCCGGGTGACGCTGCGGAGGAGGCCGAGCAACCCTCCGACGAGGAAGCGCCGTTCGACGATGCTGCGGGCCTTGACGTCATTCCCGGCGAGAACCCCGTCGCCGAAGCTCCACAGGAGCCCGAGAACGCCGATGACTCTTACGAGCCCGAAGCGTATGACCCTGAGGCTCCGATGCCCGAGGTTCCCGCCGAGGTCAGCGAAGCCATCAACGAAACCAATGTTGATCGCAAGCTTCGTGATGCGATTCTCGCGATGAGCGATGATGACCTCCGTGCTCACGACATTTGGTTTGTCGCGACCGGCGCTTCCGCGTTTGGCCACGCTGGCATCAAAGACTTCATTGCCAAGAACCGCAAGTCGCTTCGTGGTGCGTTCGTCATCAACCTCGAGTGCGTCGGTGCCGGAGATCTCACGCTTCTCACGAACGAGGGCCTCGGTGCTCCTCGCCGTGCAGACCGTCGTTTGGCGAGGCTGATTTCCTCCGTTGCCTCTGACCTCCATCTCGACCTGGGCCAGCTATCTCGCACCTGGGCTGACACCGAGGCGACTCCGCTCATGCGCAGCCACCTCCGTGCCGTCACGCTCATGGGCCTTGGCGACAACGAGCTCCCCGCCTTTGCCCACACCGCGGATGATGTCCCGGAGAACGTGAATCCTGAGCAGGTCGAGAACGTCTGCGCCCTCATCATGGAGACGATTCGCCGCTCGTAGGCCGGATCTCGACAAACACGAGTAGCGTCCGATCACGCTGGCCACTTTGTTCTGACGAACAGGTGGCCAGCGTGATTGTTTTTTGGGCGCCAAGACACAACACTCGGGCGTCAGCCGCTCTCGCGGTCGAATTGCAGAGGATGCTCGAAAGCCAGTTTCTTAGTTCCGTCTCGCTGCATGCATCAAATGTCTGTATCTTCTGGTACGTTTTATCGACTTTGAGGGCGCAGAGGGGCTTGAGGGTGGATATGCCGTCGGTCGTTTTCCATTCAAGTGTGCCGATACGGTCGAACTCTTCCTGTCGCCAAGTCTCGGCGATGGGGGAGAACTGTCTTCCCGTTGTTCCCATTCGGTGGGCATAGACGAGTTTTTGAAGCCTCGCATTTGAGCAGCGCCAATCGAGGAAGGGACAACCTGATCTTGATGAGTTGCCCCAGATGTCATGAGACAGATAGAAGGAGGGGTCGCTTTCGTGCGCTTGCGCGACGGGATAGTCGATGCTTGTGCCATTGACGCGCAGCCATGCCACAGCACCGTCTGGTAATAACGGTGTTGCCGTGCTGCCGTCGCTCGACTCGCTTTGATACTCTTCCGCTACTCGCTCGTATCTCCATTCGGTTATTTCGTCTGCGGTAACTTCATGTGTTCCAAAGATTACCAAGACCAATCCGGTTAGCAGCAACGTGATAGAGCACGCAAATCCCGCGATGCTTGGCAAGTCAGCCGCAAGTCCCACGCCGCTGGGCAGGGTCTTCTTTCGCCCCGTTTCCATTCGCTCTCCTTTCTGGCGAGAAAGACCAACGCGTCAAGCTCCACCCTCCCCTCTGGCGAGAAAGACCAACGCCTCAAGCGGCTCGCGGGGCGGAGACAAGAAGGTGCGCCACCTTGCCGCCTGCCCGCGAGCCGTCGGCTCACGATGCTCGCTCGAACGTGTAGGAGATTGAGCAGAACTCAACGGGCCCTGTCGCAGCCTCCTGGGCGCGCTGCCTCCACTCACCCGTGCCAGAGACGCTAGAGATGCTGAGCGCGAGCTCCTTGCTTCCCGATCTTGCGATTTCGAGGGTCGCCCCCGGTTTATCCCCTCCATCCCACGAGTGGATGACTTTGCCCGCATCGGAGAGCTGCCAAGAGGCGTCGCCGGGCGTGCCGGTCGTTTCGATTTGCGAGGCCCTTACGTCTACGACGGATAGGTTCTCGATGGCGTAACCGCCGGGAACCGCCACCGTGCCATCGGAGAGAATCCTGCAAGGAAGCAGTGAGGGAACTCTGACGGCTATGGTCGGGCTGTATGTCGCGGTTACGGTCATGTCCTTGCCGACGGATGAGAAGTCCTCGCTCCAGCCATCGAAATGCCAACCCTCATGGCTCGGTGCCTCGGGAGATGTGGCGCCGCTTCCCTCGTCAACGGTCTCTTCCCCGAGCTTGTCTCCGGTGACTCCGTCGACGAAGGTAACGGTCCAGATTTTCTGGAACTTCGCCGAGATCGTGTGGTCGCTCGTGACGTTTGAGAAGGTGTAGGTGTCTCTAGTCCCCACGGATTCACCGTCTACGAACACGTCCTTGATGCGCCAGCCAGGCGAAGGCGTGATGGTGTACTCCTTTGAGTCCCCTGCTGATACGAGACTATGTCCTGCCGGACTAATTGAACCGCCTGCGCCTGCCTCCGCGGAGATGCGATAGGGGATGTCGATGTAGAAGTCCCAGCCTGCTACTGTTCCCGCCGAGTCTCGGAAGATGTTCTCGACCGATGTGATGTGGTGGCTTCCTCCACCACGCACCGCGAAGCTGGCCTTTTGGGAGATTGAGTCTCCTTTATAAGCCTTGGAATTCCAATCGGGCCCGATGTAGGCGCACTGTGTGCCGTTGTCATAGATGGTCTTCGTCGTTGTCCACCAAGCGCTGCCGTTCTTGCAATAGATCTCGGTTTTGATGTCGACCTGAACGGTCCCCTCGGGGTTGGCGTCGGGATGGATGTAATAGGCACAGGTTTGGATGGCCGTGCCACCCTCGCTGCGCTTGACCTCAACCCATTTGCCGGTTGGCGAAGACTGGGCTTTTGCGGGGGCACGTCTCGGAAGAGATCCCGTCTGCTGCTGGGGAAAGGTGACTACCACGTCGTCGTCGAGCACCTCGATATCGTCTGCCAAGGCAGCGCTGGGTGCGGAGATCATCGCGAGGCACGTTACCGTTGCGAGTACGGCGAGGACCTTCCTAAGCCTACGCATGGTGCTTTCTCCTCCTTCCCAAGTAGATCATCAGCATGAGCGAGATGGCAACGAGGACAGCTCCGACGGTGATGCGTCCCCACACTCCGCCTCCGGAGCCAGTCTGTGCGAGGACGCCGGCAGGACCACTCCAAATCTCGGGAGGGATGGTGACGCCCCTCAAAGTAACGTCGGTGCTGCCTTCTGAGGCGAAAGCGACTCTTGGGGCGAGTGCAAGGTAGGCGAAAATGCTGCCAAGCAGCTTTTGGGCGGTGGATATGGCGTGCCTCGTTGGCTTACGGCTCATGACGTTGCCTGTTCGCCGGCGTGGGCGCCAGGGGCGAGGGTGAAGGTGACGGTGCCGATGTGGACGGGCGAGGAGATGTCCGTGGCTACTCGCCCGACGGTGCCGGAGGTCTCGAGCTTGATGTCGTCGGTTTCGACCGCGTCGCTCTGGTAGGTCATGTTCCACTGGGAGCTCGTGATGTCGATGCCGCCATCCGTGGCGGCAGCGGCGGCAC
Organism: uncultured Coriobacteriaceae bacterium; assembly: GCA_900552935.1. Taxonomy (GTDB): domain Bacteria; phylum Actinomycetota; class Coriobacteriia; order Coriobacteriales; family Atopobiaceae; genus Parolsenella. The sequence continues at coordinate 33,019 of USBN01000006.1, forward strand.
GGACGGGCGCTCCGGTAGGCCCGAGGGACCAATCGATGGAGTCGTCCGCGGCAGAGATGTCCTCTGTGTGGTTCCATCCGTTGTTGGAGGTCACCTTCACGTTGGTGACCTTGAGGCCGTAGGCGGAGAGGTTCTCGATGCGCGTCGCGTCTGCGGTCGGGCCGGTGAGCGTGCCGTCGGAGGCAGCTACGAACGGGATGACGGTTGGCACTTTGAAGCGTAGGTTGCTGTCATCCGCCTGGACGGTCACCTTGGTGTTTCCGGTGTTGCCCTCCGCTGCGATTGCCGGTATGGGGGAGAGTGTGGCAAGGGTCGCGCCCGCCGCGGCGGTCACGGCGAGGCGTCTCAACGCCAGGCGCACCCACTGCCGGCAGAACCTCTCCTCAGGACGTGTGTCTCGTGCGTTCATTTGATCTCCTTTCGTTGTGTCGGGGGAATGCCCCGCTGACGGCGTTAGTTGGTGGCAGGATTTGCGCCGGGCACGGAGGCCCCGGTCGTCGAGTCGAGTGGCTTTGTGGCGGTCGTCGCCGAAGCCACCGCGTCCGTGGCGCTGTGCGAGCTGGTTGCCGCCTCGCTGGCACCGGGCGTCTCTTCGCCTGCGTCGAGGTTCGTTACGGGAATGACTTCCACCTCGATCGCGGTGGGCGACCCGTGGTCTTCGAGGGTTTCAGCATCGAGGGCCTGAACCTCGACGCGAGCGGTTCCCTCCTTCGCCTTGGGCGCTCGCACGGTCTCGATCCGCTCCCCCGGCATGAGAGGGTCAGACTCGTAGACGCAGGTGTCGTCCTGGGTTATGACAAAGCGTTGGTCAAACTTGTTGTCGCCGACGTTTTCGAGGCCAACTTGCAGCTCATGGCTTGATTCGTCGAGCTTGAGGTTGGGGAGTACGCTCACCGTCATCATGTTCTCGGCGACTTCACGGTCGAGTTCGGCCTGGATCTCCTCACGGCTCTGCCCCTCTTGGGCCGAGGTGAGGAGGGCTCCGGAGCCAAAATCGATCCCGCTTCCAAGAACGACGGCAATCGCTGCTCCCACGCACGCGACAAACCCCGCTACCAGGATCGGCCATCTCCGACGGGGCCTCTCCTCCGGCAGACGGAACTGTCCCGCCCTCATTGCGATGCCTCCGTGATTGGCCGTGGTGACGCAGTCGCTCGCGTGCGCTCGCCTTCGCCCAGTGCCTGGGCACGGCCCGCATGTCCGGGTCCGGGGAATGCGCCACCCCTCATCTGGTCCGCGCCGCGCGACCTTATCGTGCGGACAATTCTCGTCCGGGATCTGCTCTTCGTCGCTTTCATCTGCTCCTCCTTTTCGCGTTGGTGGAAGGAGCATAGGGAGGGGACCTGACAAGAATGGGTATGCCTGCCGACAGGATTCTTACCGAGCAGCTACGGGATGGGGCGAATTCCGTGGTCGTCATAGGCCGGCGGTAAACGTTGGCGTTTGGCCTGTGAGCGGCACTAAAGGCAGCCACATTCTTGCACATCCACAACCGCTTCATTCCTGCGGCACCACTTTGATTGTTGAAAGCCGGAAAAGGCCAGGTCAGACGGATGACATGGCATCACGCCTTGCTGCCAAGCGTCCTCTTCTCGCACCTGGTGCTCTCCCTGCGGACGCTTGCTGTGTTAGAATCATCCGGCATGCGGGCATCGCCAAGTGGTAAGGCAACGGCTTCCCAAGCCGTCATTCGCGGGTTCGAATCCCGTTGCCCGCTCCATGAGAGACAGGGCCCGGCGCATGCGCGTCGGGCCTTTTTCGTGCCGGTTTGAGACGACGGCCGTTGGGTACATCACAAGACGCGTGGTTGGGTACACAGCATTCGCGTGTCTCCACGCGCCAAGTCGAAAGGAATTCCATGAGCGACATCCCCATGAGCGACGCCGAGTGCGCGCTCTCCATGAAGCGCCTTGAGCCCCGTCAGCGCCTCTACGCCCAGCTCCTCGTGCGCAATGGCGTGAACATCCAGCCTGATCAGGAGCTTGTCGTTTCCGCTCCTGTCGAGGCCGCGGACTTCGTCCGCCTCGTCGTCGCTACCGCGTATGAGATGGGCGCTGGCCACGTCACCGTTCTCTGGGGCGATGACGAGCTGTCGCGCCTCGAGTACGATAACTGCCCGCTCGAGCGGTTCAGGAAGCTCCCCTCCTGGAAGGTCGAGCAGATGAATTCGCTCGCTCGCGAGGGCGCGGCGTTCCTCTGGCTTGATGGCGAGGATCCGGACGCTCTCCTTGAGATCGATCCCGCGAAGCCGGCCGCCCGCTCCGCCGCGTCGCATCGTCAGTGCACGGAGTATCGCCACGGCCTCGACTTTGGCGAGAACTCCTGGTGCATCGGCGGCGTGCCGGTCAGCGCCTGGGCGCACAAGATCTTCCCGAGCCTTTCTCCCGCAGAGTCCATGCTGCGTCTTTGGGAGGCGATCCTCGAGACCGTCCGTATCGTCGACGAGGACCCGGAGAGTGCCTGGGAGACTCACGACGCCACCCTCGTCAAGAACAAGCGTCACCTGAACGAGGCTCACTTCGACGCGCTTCGCTATGTTTCAGAGAACGGTACGAACTTCACCGTTGGCCTGCCTGCCCGCCATGTTTGGGAGGGCGGTTCTGCCATGACGAAGGACGGCGTGAGGTTCTTCCCCAACATGCCCACCGAGGAGGTTTTCACCTCTCCTGACCGCAACCGTGCGGACGGTATCGTCCACTCCGCGCTTCCGCTCGTTCACAACGGCTCTGTCATCCGCGATTTCTGGCTCAGGTTCGAGGCTGGCCGCGTGGTCGAGTTTGGTGCCGAGCAGGGTGAGGAGGTCCTGCGCCACATCATCGAGACGGACGAGGGGTCCCACCACCTGGGCGAGTGCGCGCTCATCTCGAAGAATACGCCCATTCGCCAGAGTGGCCTGCTCTTCTATAACACGCTCTATGACGAGAACGCCAGCTGCCATCTCGCTCTGGGCATGGGCTTCCCGGATTGCTATGAGAACGGCGTCAACATGGACAAGGAGTCTCTGCTCGCGGCTGGCGTGAATGACTCCGCCACCCACGTCGACTTCATGATTGGTGCTGATGACCTCAACATCTTCGGCATCACCGCTGATGGCGAAGAGGTTCCCATCTTTGACCACGGTCAGTGGAGCTGGGAGTAGCGAGTTCGGGGCGATGGTTGACCAGTTTCCGCGAGGACGCGCCGTCAGCTCATCATGTGTCCGCTGTATCAGCTAGAATCATGCAGACGCGCCGTTAGCTCAGTTGGTAGAGCAGGGGACTTTTAATCCCAAGGTCCAGGGTTCGATCCCCTGACGGCGCACCAAGACAGAGTCGCAGGCTGGAGTGCTCGGGTGCTCCAGCCTGCTTTCTTTTGCGCAGTTGGCGGCATGCGCCCTTCGCGCGGTAGAATTAAGTAGTTGTGCAGATTCGTCGCGCGTCGCGACGCGGGCCAAACCCTTGGAGGAGCCGCATGATCGACCGTTATACCCGTCCTGAGATGGGCCACATCTTCTCGCTTGAGAACAAGTACGCCATCTGGCAGGAGATCGAGGTCCTCGCCTGCGAGGCCCAGGCCGAGCTTGGCAAGATTGGCATCACCAAGGACGAGGCCGCCTGGATCCGCGACCACGCCAACTTCGAGAAGGCCAAGGTCGACGAGATCGAGGAGGTCACCCGCCACGATGTCATCGCCTTCCTCACCAACATGAAGGAGTACATCGACGCCGACGTTCCGGCTGATGCTCCCAAGCCCAGCCGTTGGGTCCACTATGGCATGACCAGCTCCGACCTTGGCGACACCGCCCTTTGCTACCAGCTCACCCAGGCCTGCGATCTCATCATCGAGGACGTCCGCAAGCTTGGTGAGATCTGCAAGCGCCGTGCCTTCGAGGAGCGCGACACCCTCTGCGCCGGCCGCACCCACGGCATTCACGCCGAGCCCATGACCTTCGGAATGAAGTTCGGCTCCTGGGCCTGGGAGCTCAAGCGCGATCTCGACCGTCTCGTCGACGCGCGCAAGAACGTCGCCTTTGGCGCCATCTCCGGTGCTGTGGGTACCTATTCCAGCATCGACCCGTTCGTCGAGGAGTACGTCTGCGAGCACCTCGGCCTCGTTCATGACCCGCTGTCCACGCAGGTCATCTCCCGTGATCACCACGCTTACCTCGCTGGCGTCCTTGCCACCACGGCTGCCACCTGCGAGCGCATCGCGACCGAGGTCCGCAACCTCCAGAAGACCGACACCCTCGAGGCCGAGGAGCCGTTCCGCAAGGGCCAGAAGGGTTCCTCCGCCATGCCGCACAAGCGCAACCCCATCACCATGGAGAAGGTCTGCGGCCTCTCGCGCATCGTGAAGTCCAACGCCCAGGTCGCCTTCGACAACGTTGCCCTTTGGCACGAGCGCGACATCTCGCACTCCTCCGCGGAGCGCGTCGCCCAGGCCGACTCCTTCATCGCACTCGACCACATGTTCCAGTGCCTCATCCGCGTGATTGATGGCCTGCAGCTCTATCCGGCTCGCATGATGGCCAACCTCAACAAGACCCGCGGCCTGATCTTCTCCTCCAAGGTGCTGCTCGCCCTCGTCGACACGGGTATTACCCGCGAGGAGGCCTACGCCATTGTCCAGGAGAACGCCATGGCCACCTGGCACGAGGTTCAGGACTGCGTCTCCGGCCCGACCTTCAAGGAGCGCCTCGAGGCTGACCCGCGTTGCACCGTCAGCGACGAGAAGCTTGACGAGATCTTCGATCCGTGGGACTTCCTGACTCGTGTCAACGTCGTGTTCGACCGCCTCGAGCAGCTCTCCTTCGAGTAAGCTCGGCCTCTGCGAAATTCTCGCGCGTGAACCCTCCCGTCAGTGGGGATACTGGCGGGAGGGCTATTGATAGAAATTGACGAAACATGGAGGGGAACATGTTCACCTACGACTTCCGCCCGAAGGGCGTCTGCTCCCGCATGATTCACATCGCTCTTTCCGATGACGGCTCCACCATCGAGCAGGTTTCTTTCGAGGGTGGCTGTAACGGCAACCTCAAGGCCATCTCCAAGCTCGTTGCCGGTCATCCGGTCGAGGAGATCTCCAACATCCTTGCTGGTAATACCTGTGGTCCGCGCAAGACCTCCTGTGCCGATCAGCTCACGATTGGTCTGCACGAGGCGTCTAAGGCTGCCCGAGAGGCGTAGGGGACCATCTTGTCCATCCTGCCCAAGAACATATCCCGTCGCGGCTTTCTCCGCGGGACCGCTGCAACCGCTGCCGGTGCGGCGGCGATTTCGGTGCTTTCGTCCTGCAAAGGTTCTGACACGACTGTTGAGAACGATCCTATCGTCGTGGAGTCTGGGACCGCCACGTACGTTTTGGGGTCTGGCGACATTGAGGGAAAATACCAGGAGGCTAGTGAGGGCGCGGGCACCGCGTCGCTTGCGGAGGCTGGCTCCTGGAATCTCCCCCTCGGCTGTGTGCTTCGTCCCTCGGAAGGGTCATGGAAGCCCTATGTCATGCCGGGCACCTCACCTGCTGCCATGACCTCCGCAGGTGCGTTCTCGATTGCAAGTGGCGCCAATACAGTGTTCCTGTCAGCGGCGACCGCTGGCGGCAATTACGTCATTTATGACGCGCAGTGCTCGGACTCCGTGTACGCCTGGATCGAGTTCGACGTCGTCACTCATGACTGGAAGCTCTTCGCGGCCTCCCTTACGGATGGCGGTCTTGGTACTGCCTCGGCCCTTTGGCAGGCGGACGCTAACTACGATCCTCCGCTCATGTGCTGCTCGGGCAAGAGCGTAATCTGGCTTGTCATGCCTTCAACAGACGGAAGCAACACGTCGGAGCCCTCCTCCTGCTACGTCTGGCAGGCTGGTGCGAGTTCTGCCGACGAGGTGGTTCGTTCGCAGGGGCGCTTCGGTTGTGCTCCGTCTGTCTCCGATGGCAACGTCGTTCTTGTCCCGCGTGTCCGCGTGAACGATGGGCGCTATTACGGCATCACCGCCTATTCGCTCGAGAGCAACCTATCTAACCAGGTGGCGCAGCTTGTCCTGCCCGCCTCCGTCACGCCGCTCTCGGCCGTCTACATGGGGGGACAGTTCGTCTTCTCCATTGAGAAGAACTATGGCGGTAGCACTGGCCTGCTTGGTTCGATGGGCACGTATATCGGTTCGGGAGATGGCCCGTTCATCGCGCTTCCACGCGAACCGGTATCCGTGGTCGCGGGCAAGGGTGGCGTCTACCTTGTGAAGGTCCGCGCCTCGCACCTTATCGTTGATACGAACGCCCAGACGTATGCCACGCTCGTGGCCCCCAACCGATGCCTCGACTTTGGTGATTATCCGGCAAGTATGGGTACGACTTCGACCTTCGTGACCTTCGCCACCGTCAAGGACGAGGACACCGGTTATCCCAGCTCGGTGAACGTGAGGGCTTGGACCCTGTAGGCTTGGAAGCACGGCATCCGTTGCTGCCGGTCTGGCTCGCCTACCCGCCTGCCGCCGACTCGATGTGTGCTAAAACCCTCTTGTGGGGTAGACTGAACCCAGGAATGCCTGGAGCGCCTATGCCTCCAGGGCACCAAACAGCTGATGGGAGGCCTTCATGGCTTCAGATACGAAAAAGATCCTGCTTGTCGAGGATGAGAAGAACATCCGCGAGGCCGTCGCGGCCTATTTCGAGCGCGAGGGCTATTGGGTCCGCGCCGTGGGCGACGGCCAGACTGCCGTCGAGGAGTTCGAAAAGCACGGCTTTGACCTCGTTGTTCTCGATCTCATGCTCCCCAAGCTCTCGGGCGAGCGAGTCTGCCGTGCTATCCGCGACCAGTCTGACGTGCCCATCATCATGGTCACGGCGAAGGACCAGGTCGAGGATCGCATCATCGGTCTCGAACTTGGCGCTGACGACTACCTCGTCAAGCCCTTCTCGCCGCGCGAGCTCGTCGCCCGCGTGCGCGCTCTTCTTCGTCGCGCCCGCACGGAGAACGAGCCCACCGTCGAGGTCCTCGATTACGGTGACCTGGTGATTAACATCTCTGCCCACAAGGTGACCGTCCGTGGCAAGGAAGTCGATCTCACGGCTTCTGAGTTCAAGCTTCTCGTGACGCTCGCCCGCTATCCGGGCCAGGTCTATAGCCGCATGGAGCTCGTGGAAAAGGTCCTCGGCTATGATTTCGAGGGCTACGAGCGCACCATCGACTCGCACGTCAAGAACCTTCGCGCCAAGCTCGGAGACGATCCGCGCAACCCCACCTGGCTCTATACCGTCCACGGTGTGGGTTACCGCTTCGACGCTCCCGAGCCCGCCGCCAAGGACGAGAAATAGCCGGTAAGCAGTGGTTCCCGCCAAGTTTGTCATAGGCAAGCGCATCCGTCAGGATGCGTCTCGCGAGGATGATATCCCCGAGTCCCTGCGCACGAGCGATTCCGCTCGTGCGTCGTGGAAGACGCTGTCGAATCGCAAGTCGCGGCACATGTCGTATCGAGCGCGTATGACGCTCATGTTTGCGAGTATCGCGGCCATGACGGCCGTGATACTCGTCGCCGTTCTCGGCGTGAATTGGGAAGCCCAGTTCATGCACTACACGCGCTCAAACATGGATCGCTATGCCGCCGTCATCGCCGATGGCCTTGCCGAGAACTACGATTCCGCGACCGGTCTTTCTGGCAGCGCGGTCGATCGCATTGTGCAGGCGTCGTCCATTTCAAGCGAAATCGGCGTGCAGGTCCTCGATGCTGATGGCAAAGTTGTGTATGACGATACCTGGGCGGGCAGTAGCTACGAGACGGCGGTAACACTTGACGCCGCCACTGACGCTGCTGGCTCTGTCGAGGAAGAGGCTTCTACCGTTTCCGCGCCCGCGCCGGCACGCAGCAATGCCGTTTCGCTCGCACCCACGGACGCCGAGTCCGTTGTTATGCGCGAGGTAAAGCTCGAGGACGGTTCCGTGATCGGCACGGTCCGTCTTTGGGCCTTCGGGTCTGACGCCCTGCTCACCAAGGGTGACGCCGCCTTCCGGACCAACTCCTATAAGGCCGTCGTCACGGCGAGTGTTGTCGCCGTGATCCTCGCCTGCCTCATGGGCGTCCTTGTATCTCGCAAGCTCGCCAAGCCCGTGAAGTCGATTACGTCGACGGCTGCCCAGATTCGCTCCGGTGACCTGACCGCCCGCACGGGAATCGTCGGCGATGACGAGATCGGTCAGCTGGGCGAGACCTTCGACGACATGGCGACGACTCTCGAGCGCGATCTTAAGCTCGAACATCGCTTGACGAGCGACGTCGCCCACGAGCTGCGTACGCCTCTCATGGCGATGCTCGCCACGGTCGAGGCTATGCAGGATGGTGTTCTTCCCTCTGACGAGGAACATCTCGAAACCGTCGCCTCGGAGGTTCGTCGTCTCTCGCGTCTGGTTTCTGCGATGCTTACGCTGTCGCGTATCGAGAACGGCACTACGCCCTTCAGGCCTGAACGCACGGAGATGGTCGGCCTCGTTCGCTCCGTGGTTGAGTCTCAGGAGCAACTCTTCAATGATCGCGGTCTGCGTCTTCGCTTCGACGCGAACGCTCCTCGCGGCGAGCTCTATTGCGAGTGCGATCGAGACATGATTCGTCAGGCTCTTATCAACCTGATGTCGAACGCGCTGCGTTACACGCCCGAGAATGGGTGGGTTGTCGTGAACGTTGGGCAGGAGGGTCGAGACCTCAAGATTGCCGTTTCCGACACCGGCATCGGCATCGCCAAAGAGGACCTTGCCCGCGTCTTCAGTCGCTTCTGGCGCTCTGACGCGAGCCGTGAGCGCGCGAGCGGTGGCCTCGGCGTCGGCCTCTCCGTAACGAAGGAGATCGTCGATCGCCATCACGGTTACATCAGCGTCGAGTCTGAGCTTGGCAAGGGTACGACGTTCGTCCTCCATATCCCACGCGAACAGGAGCGTGGGCACCAGCAGGACGCCAACAAGGGCATGACCGAGTAAATCGTGCGCGCTGGGCGCCGTGGTTGGCTAGTTCCGTGCGGATAGTCGGGCATGCGGGGCGTTGCGCTGCTCATTCTATTTCGCCATGGCTTGTTGTCGTTGCGTGGGTGCCCGGCTTGCCGGTTCGATGCTCGGCCCATGGTTCCCCGCTTCGCGGAACTGCCTATAAGGCCTGCTTTGATGTGGCCGCGCACCTGCTATTCCTCTACAATGGATTAGTTTGATAAATGCGGTAACTCTTACGAGAGGAAGCGGTGCTTCATGGCGACCATGAGTATTCGTCCGGATTCGCAGGGCAAGGTTCGCGACATTTATGATTGCGGGGACTCCCTGCTGATGGTCGCGAGCGACCGTATCAGCGCGTATGACTTCATCCTTCCGGATGAGATTCCCTTCAAGGGCGAGATCCTCACGCGTATCTCCGCTTTCTGGTTCAACAAGTTTGCGGACATCGTGCCCAACCACATCATCTCGATGGATCCGGCTGACTATCCGGAGGAGTTCGCGCAGTACTCCGATTACCTCCTTGGTCGATCCATGCTCGTGAAGAAGGCCACGACGATTCCTATCGAGAGCATCGTCCGCGGCTACCTCACCGGTTCTGGCAAGAAGACCTATGACGAGAACGGCACGGTTTGCGGCATCAAGTTGCCCGAGGGCCTCGTCGAGGCCTCTAAGCTCCCCGAACCCATCTTCACCCCCTCGACCAAGGCCGAGATTGGTGATCACGATGAGAACATCTCGTTTGAGCGTTGTGTCGAGATCGTGGGCGAGGATACCGCCAACAAGCTTCGTGACGCCACGCTTGCCATCTACAACGCCGCCTCCGCGTATGCCGCCACCCGTGGCATCATCATTGCCGACACGAAGTTCGAGTTTGGCTTCATTGACGGCGAGTTCTCGATTATCGACGAGTGCCTCACGCCCGACTCCAGCCGTTTCTGGCCCGCAGAGGGTTATGAGGCCGGTAAGGTCCAGCCCAGCTTCGACAAGCAGTACGTCCGCGATTGGCTCCGTGCCAATTGGGATATGACCGGCGAGCCGCCGCACCTGCCTGCCGAGGTTGTCGCCGGTGCCTCCGAGCGTTACCAGGAGGCCTACGAGATTATCACCGGCGAAAAGTTCGTCCCCATGAAGGAGAGCAATGTCTCAGCGTAGTCCGTTCAACCAGCGCAACATGTCCAAGATCGGCACCGGTGCCGCTAATGCCGACGCCGAGGCCGAGAAGCCCGCTTCTGCAGGCATGGCCCGCAAGTCGCCTAGCTCCGCCAAGCCCGCTCGTGAGGCTGCCGGTTCCGTGCGTGTCGTGAAGCAGCACAAGAACCTCGATGGCTCCACCTCCACCGTCGGCATGACGAAGGAGGAGAAGAAGGCCCAGCGTAACGCCGAGCGCGAAGAGGAGCGCTTCGTCGAGGGTCTCGTCGACTCCGTCATGAAGCTCGATCCGCTGTACAGGAAGTATCGGCGCACGTGGTGGATCTTCATGGCCATCGGTGTCGTGTGCGTCGCCCTCTCGTTCGGCTGCGGCTACATCGACTCGCCCGCTGGTGAGAACATCTTCAAGCTCGGCACTATCGGCGGTATTGCCTCCGTCGTGTTCCTCTTCCTCGCCTATGCGTTCATCATCACGACGATTGTGTGGGAGTTCAAGATGATTCGTCCGCTCCGCAGGACTGCCGAGCACAAGATCTCCAGCATGAGCGACAAGAAGCGTCACGCCCTCATGGAGGAAATCTACGAGGCCGAGGAAAAGCGTCGCGCCGAGAAGAAGTCTGGCAAGTAGTTTGTGTTCCTCTTCAGCTCGATAGACCGAAAGGCCCGAGAGCTGTAGAATATTCTCCCGTTCGCATTAGTGCGAGCACCGCCAATGGCGGGACATAGTCTGCCTTCGTAGCTCAGGGGATAGAGCACCGCTCTCCTAAAGCGGGTGTCGGCCGTTCGAATCGGCCCGGGGGCACCAGACATTCAACAGGCCAGGGGCATCGAGTCCCTGGCCTGTTTCTGTGTGCCTGGGCCAAGTTGTCAAACGAGACAATAAACGAATTAAGGCCCATTCCGAGCTTAACCCTTAAAATGATTCGAGAACGGTAACGATGCTGGAGGTCTGACATGTCTGTAAACAAAAAGGAGGCCAAGGAGTTCGTCAAGCGATGGCAGAAACGCCTCTTGGCCATTTCCGCGGGCTCCAATAGCGAGCAGCAGGACACGCAGAAGTTCTGGGTAGACCTGTTAATCAACGTCTTGAGCGTTCCGTCCAACACCATAGATAGCTTCGTTGACTTCGAGCGCAAGGCCTACGGTCGTCTCTTCAACCTGTACGCCGAGAAGGTCGGTGAATGACGGTGTCGAATTCCATCTATAACCCCATATCGCTAGAGGTCGGCAACCTGCTGAAGGACGTGCAGACGGGTAAGATTGGCTTGCCTGACTTGCAACGACCCTTTGTATGGGGCAATGACAAGGTCCGTGACCTTCTCGATTCTATGCTTCGTGGATACCCCATCGGTTATGTGATGTTGTGGGACTCGCCGAGCGATGACGCTGGAAAAAAGTCTGCCATAGGGTCGAATCAGAAGACCTACACCGTTCCGAAGTCCCTCGTCATCGACGGGCAACAGAGACTTACTGCCCTTCTTAGCTCGCTGTATGGCGTGCCTGTGCGCGACAAGTATTTCAAGGAACGTACGGTAAGAATCGCCTATGACCCCGTTGCTCGCATCTTCAAGAACGCTGACGCTTCGACCGAGAAGGATGCGCGCTTCGTGCCTGACGTGTCTGGGGCTTTTGGGGCGAACCACGATAACAGACTGAGTGCCTCCGCAAGGCGTTCATCAAACGTCTGAACGAGTCGAATGTCAAAAAAGGCGAGCCTGAGCTTGATGACTATGGAGAGGATGCCGTTGAGAGCGGGCTTAACGCGTTGCTTGGCCTTGAGCGTTACGTGCTGCCGACACTGGAGATCTCTGAGTCTGCCGACGAGGAGACCGTCTCGGATATATTCGTGCGCGTTAATTCGCAGGGGCAGGCTCTCAAGCAGGATGACTTTATTATGACCTTGTTGTCGGTCTACGAGCCTGCCATGAGGGGACGCATCGAAGAGTTCTGCGCCATGAGCCATGCACCCGCGAAGGGCACCTCGTATAACCCGCTCATGACTGTCTCGCCAACGCATATCATACGCGCGACGGTTGGCGTGGGCTTTAAGAGAGGGCGCCTGCGCTACGCCTACCAGATTCTTAGAGGCAGAGACCTCAAGACAAAGGAGACTACGCCGGAGACGCGAGCCGAGAATTTCGTCACGTTTGGGCGAGCCCTTGACCTCGTGCTTGACTTGAACAACTGGCATGCGTTTATCAACGCGCTCGCGGAGTCGGGTTACGTCTGCTCGGAACAGGTTGGATCGGGTAACGCGCTTATGTTTTGCTACGCGTTCTACCTTATCGGACGTTACGAGTTCAATATGGAGCCGCTTGCCGTGCGCAGGCTCGTACGCCGTTGGTACTTCGCCGCTGCCATTACGGGGCTTTATGTTGGATCCTTCGAGTCCGAGTTCGAGCAGCAACTCAACGATGTTTCGCGACTCGGAAGCGCTGAGGAGTACCAGGCGTATTTCGACCGCAGGCTTGCTGCCATCATGACGGACGACTATTTCTCCATCACGCTACCCAGTGCTCTCGATGCCAACGAGGCGACGGGCCCGACCTGGTGGGGTTTCGTCGCGGCGCAGGTCGTGCTTGGTGCCAAGGCGTTGTTCAGTACGGCACCGTTGTCCCAGCTCCTTCTTACGGGCTCATCGGGCTCAAAGAAGGCGTTGGACAAGCACCACCTGTTCCCGGACAACTACCTGAAGTCCATGGGCTACCTCTCGCAGCGGAGCAACCGAGGCAACTTTACCCTCGTGGACTACCAGAACAATATCTATATCTCGGACGATGCCCCGAGCGAGTATGTCTCGAAGTACCGTGACGCGCTTGGGGAAGACGAGTATCGCCGCAACTGCAAGGAGCATGCATTGCCCCTCGGGTTCGAGGACCTTGATTATGAGGAATTCCTTGGTGAGCGAAGGCGGCTTATGGGCGTGCTGGTGAAAAGGGCGTACGAGCGACTGTAAGCTTGTGGCGCGGCGCGGGAATCTTCTGCGCTTCTCAGACAACTTTCATTTGGTCATTATTGTATCAAAGGGGCCATAAAGAAAGGCACCCGGCGTTCGCTTGGAACGCCGGGTGCCGTGCTATCGGGCTATGTGGTCGAGCTTAGCTGTTGCTCTGGGTCGAATCGGACGAGCTGTCGGTACTGGGGGCCTGAGATCCGCCACCGGAGGTGCCAGTGTTGCCGCCAGCGTTGCCACCGTTGCTACCGCTCGAGGGTCTCGAACCCTTCGAGATGATGAGGGTGATCTGGGTATCCTTGCCCTGCTTGCCGGTGGGGCTCTGCGAGATGACGCAGCCGGCCTCGACTTCGTCGCTGTACTGGCTGTTGCTCGTGTCGATGTTGGTGAAGCCAGCGGAGTTCAGGTCAGAGATGGCGCTTGACTTGCTCCAACCAGCATGGTTGCCGGCGTCCGCGCTGCCTACGCCCGTGGAGATGTGGTAGGTGATGGTGTCACCCTCCTTGGCGTCACTCCCGGCCTGCTGGTCCTGGCTGGCGACCTTTCCGCTCTCGACGTCGGTCGACTCGACGGAGTCACCTACGGCGCCCTTGAGGTTGACGGCGGCAAGAGCCTCCTCAGCCTGTGCGGGCGTCAGGTTCTTAAGGTTAGGAACCTTGACGGTCGCCGCGGGCTCCTTGCCCTTGGAGAAGACGAGCTTTACCTTCGTGCCCTTCTCGCATTGGGTGTTGCGAGCCGGGTCCTGGCTCACGAGCTTGCCTTCCTCGATGTTGTCGTCGTACTGCTTGGACGTGCTCACGACAAACCAACCATCACCGTACTCGGCGAGCTTCGCCGTGGCCTCATCCGCTGTCATGCCTTCGAGGTTGGGCATTGCCTTTGTGGAGGAATTGCCGCCGAAGACGCTCATCGCAACACCGGCGATGATGGCAATCGCGGCAATGACTCCGATTACGATTGCGGCGACCTTGCCCTTGCTCTTGGGTTTCTCCTCCGGCACCTGCATGCCGGAGCGGTTGCCCTGGGCAGTGGGGATGCGACCAGTCGCTGCGGGGGACATGCCAACGGCAGCGCGAGGCATGGTCTGCGTACGGCCTCCAGCTTGCTGGCGATTCATAGCCTGAGTCGGGCCGGCGGAGATGAGAGATGTGGCCTCGCCAAGGTTGACGATGCGACCGGCAAGGTAGTCATTCAGGACGCGACGCAGCTCATCGGCGGTCTGGAAGCGCTCCGCGGGGTTCTTGCGCATGCACTTAAGGATGATGCCCTCGAGGGTCGCGTCGACGTTGGGGTTGACCTGGCTGGGCGGAACGGGTTGTTCGTTGACCTGCTTGAGAGCAACGGAGATGGCGTCGTCACCGTCGAAGGGAACTCGTCCCGTCGCGGCTTCATACATGACGATGCCGAGGGAGTAGAGGTCGGAGGTGGGGCCAAGCTCCTTGCCCTGCGTCTGCTCGGGCGAGACGTAGTGGGCGGTGCCAAGCACGGAGTTGTCGGCCGTGAGGTGGCTGTTCTTGGCGCGAGCGATGCCGAAGTCCATCACCTTGATGTTGCCGTTGGGCTGCACCATGATGTTCTGCGGCTTGATGTCACGGTGGATGATGTCGTGCCTGTGGGCCTCGGAGAGGGCCTGGCAGATCTGCGAGCCAATCTGAGCGACCTTGCGGCAGTCGAGGGCTCCATGGTTGCGGATGCCGGTCTTGAGGTCCGTGCCACGCAGGTACTCCATGACGATGTAGTACGTGTCGCCGTCCTTGCCCCAGTCATAGACGCCCACGATGTAGGGGCTCTGGAGTGCCGCGGCAGCCTGAGCCTCCTGCTTGAAGCGCGCGGCGAAGGACGGATCGGTTGCGTACTGCGGCAGCATCATCTTGATGGCGACGGTGCGACCGAGCACCTGATCAAGACCGCGATAGACGGTCGCCATGCCTCCGATGCCAATCCTGTCCTGGACGGCATAGCGTCCGCCGAGTAGCTTGTCTGCCATGTGTGCTCCCATCAAACCTCTGCGCCCATTGGCGCTCGTATCCATCATGCCATCAATGACGCCCGGAGGGCGTCCTCGTTAGTGTTGGTCATCCATTAACTTGATCCTTGCGCCTGCGCGTTGAGCGACTTGGAGAGGACTTGGCCGGCAAGCCTTGCCGCAAGGCCGCTCACGTTGTCATTATCAGAGCCCTCGACGCATATCGAAATGGCGAGCGTCGGGTTGTCATAGGGCGCGAATCCAATGAAGGTGGAGTTGATCTGGCCGTTCGCGACCTCGGCGGTGCCCGTCTTGCCGGCCACGCGCGCGCCGTAGACCTGGGCCGCCATGCCCGTGCCGTTCTGGACGACGTCGAGCATTGCCTCCTTAACCTGCTGCGCGGTCTCAGCCGTCACGGCCTGCCCGAGGCTTCGGGGTTTGGTCGTGGTGATGGTGACGCCTTCGGGGGAGAGCACGTGATCGACCAGATACGGGCTCATGACAACGCCGTTGTTGGCGATGGCGGCGGCTACGACGGCGTTCTGCATCACCGTGGTCTGGGGGCCAGCCGGGCTCGAATGCTGGCCGACGGGCTGGCCGGCGCCCGCCCATGCGGTCTCCCACTCCGTCATCTCGGACGTGTCTGGCATGAGCGACGCCGTGACGTGGAAGTCCTGGCCCAGCGTCGTGCCGTAGCCGAAGGCCTTGGCGTAGTCGACGAGGGTGCTTGCTCCAATGTTGACGGCTAGCTGGCCAAACGCGGTGTTCGAGCTGTGCGTGAAGGCGTTGCGAAGCGTGATCGTCCCGAAGTCCTCGCCAGCGACGTTCGTGACATCGGCGCCCCCGATGTTGATGCGCGCGGGTGCGTCGATCGAACTGTCGAGAGTCGCCGCGCCAGAGTCGAGGGCGGCGGAAAGGGTCACGACCTTGAACGTGGATCCGGGCGTGTACAGTGAGGCGCAGCTGCGGTCGACGAGCTCGCCGCTACTGTCTCCGGTCGAGAGAATGGTCGAGATGTCGTTGTAGGAGAACGTGGGCGAGGATGCCTTTGCGAGGACGGCGCCCGTGGTGGGGTCGAGCACGACGATCGAGCCAACGTGCCCCTCGAGGGCCTCCTCAGCCGCTTGCTGGATCTGAGAGTTGATGGTGAGAACGACGGAGTTGCCAGGTTGGTTCACGCCCGCGAGCGAATACAGGGCATTCTGCCAGTTGGAGTAATCTGCGTGGCCGGTGAGGGAGTCGTTCATCGACGCTTCGACGCCTGTGGCGCCATACTGGGTCGAGACGTATCCAACAGTGTGAGCGGCGAGGCTGCCCTGCGGATATGTGCGCACATAGGTGCCGTCTGCCTGCTTGAGGGACTCCGCGAGCGTCACGCCGTCTGAGGTGAGGATGGCGCCGCGCTGCACGTAGGCACTTCTCGCAATCGTGTGGTTGTTGTTGGGCAGCTGCTGGTAATAACTTGCCTTAATCACCTGGATATAGGTCAGGTTCGCGATAAGGGCCGCGAACAGCAACGTGAAGAAGGTCACGAGTAGGGTCAGTCGGTTGCCAAGGGCAACGCGTCCCAGAACTCCGCCCTCAGAGGTGCCAAGGCCGAAGTGTGCCCGCGCGTGCTTGCCCTGCACGACTGGAGCGCCGCCAGTAGATCCGGGTGCCAGGAGCGGGGAGGGGCTTGCACTCGTGCCGTCGCCAGAGGGCAGTGCCGTGCGCCCCGTGCCCTCGTCGCCGGCGCGCAGAAGCAGGCCGATGACGATGAAGCTCGAGAGCAGACTCGAGCCGCCCTGGCTCATGAACGGCAGGGTCACGCCCGTGAGGGGCAGAAGCTTCGTGACGCCTCCAACGATGAGGAACGCCTGGAAGGAGAGAGCCGTCGTGAGGCCAACCGCGGTGAACGCACTCATGTCGCTCTTCGCGCGCGCCGCGGTGGTGAGGCCGCGCACCGCGAGAAGCATAAAGAGGAGTAGCACGGCGGCACCGCCGAGAAGACCCATTTCCTCCGCGACGGCGGAGAAGATGAAGTCGCTCTTCACCACGGGGATGAGCGTGGGCATGCCCTTGCCAATGCCGGAGCCGACGAGGCCTCCGTCAGCAAGCGAGTAGATGGATTGAACGATTTGGAGTCCAGAGCCGGATGGGTCTGCGAAGGGGTCGAGCCAGATCTGGAAGCGCACGCGGACGTGCGAGAAAAACTTATAAGAGAGGGCCCCGCCGATGGCGAGCAGCGCCAGGCTGACGAGGACATAGCCAATGCGACCGGTCGCGACATAGAGCATGACAACGAAGAGGGTGAAGAACAGCACGGCGCTGCCAAGGTCGCGCTCGAAGACGACGACGACCAGGCACATGCCCCACATGACGAGCATCGGGGTGAGCATACGCAGGCGCGGCAGCGTGAACGGGCCCACCTTGTGCGAGGACGCTGACAGCAACTCGCGGTTCTCGGAGAGATAGGCGGCGAGGAACAGGACGATGAGGATCTTCGCGATCTCGCCTGGCTGGAACGAGAAGCCGCCGATGCGTATCCAGAGCTTCGAGCCGTAAATCTCCGTACCGAAGATAGCCGGCATGAGCAGGAGCGCCACGCCGGTGAGACCGAGCGTGAACTTATAATCCGCAAGCCTATCGAGGTTGGGGATGAGTATGAGCGTCGCCACCATGGCCGCGACGGAGACGAACAGCCACACGACCTGTCCCATAGCGTCCTCGGGCGCAAGGCGCGTGACAAACGTGATGCCAATGCCCGAGAGGATGAAGACGAGAGGCAGTATTGCTGGGTCAGCTCCCGGGGCAAGCAGGCGTATGGCGATATGTGCCGCCACGAAGGCGACGATGAGGCCGATGGGCACCGAGAGCGTCTCGAGCGAAAGCTGCGCTCCCGTGTTCATGACATACATGGAATAGAGCAGAAGCACCGGCACGGCTCCGGCGATAAGCAGGAGGAGTTCGGTGGCGCGGCGAGAACCGCCAATCTGTTTGGTCATGCTACGCGCCTCCTTCGGCACCTGTGGTCACTACATCTGCTCCGGTTTCCGCAGCTTCTGGGCCGGATGCCCCGAGGGTGCTTCCAACTGCGCCGTCCGTACTGTCAGATTGCGCGTCGTCCGCGGCCTTTTGAGCCTTGGCGCGCGCTTCTTCAATCTGGGTCTGGTAGGCCTGGACCGTGGTTAGCGCGTCGTCCCTACTAGCAACCGGGATGCCGGCGGCGAGCTGGTGCTGGGTCGACTCGGGGAGGTCGGCGATGCTCACCTGGGTACTCTCCTCGAGACTCGAAAGCGGAATCCCGAAGGCGCTGCTATGGATGCCCTGGTAAATACCCACTCGTCCGCCGTCTGCGCCGATATACCAAGAGGAGCGGATAAAAAACCCGAGCGCGATGGACAGAACGACGGTGAGCCCCAGCAACACCGCGAGCCAACCAAGTACTGCCCGGCGCCGCGCCAGACGGCGAGCCTCCTCGCGCCCGTCGCTTACGACATCGACGACGATGACGGACACGTTGTCATGGCCACCGGCTTCAAGCGCGGCAGCGACGAGCTGGTCCGTGCAGTCGATGGGCGTCGCCGAAGAAACGGAGAGAAGCTCGATTTGGGCGTCGGGAATCATGGAGGAGAGGCCGTCGGAGCAGAGGATGATGCGGTCCCCGCGCTCGATATCGAGCGAGAAGTGATCCGCGTACATGTCTGGGTCGGAGCCGAGAGCTCGGGTGATGATGGAGCGCGAGGGGTGTACGCGAGCTTCGTCCGCCGTAATCTCTCCGGCGTCGACGAGTTCCTCGACGTACGAGTGGTCATGCGTGAGGCGCACGAGGGTGCCAGCGCGCAGGAGGTAGATGCGCGAGTCGCCCACGTGCGCGATGGCCATCTTGGTGCCCTCGACGATGCAGCAGGTTGCGGTGCATCCCATGCCAGGCTTGCCCTCGCCGTTCGCCGCCCCCTGGATGACGGCTTCGTTCGCTGCCTCGATGGCGGCGCCAAGCAGTGTGTCATCAGCGTGTTCCGGGGCATGGCTGGCGATGGTGCGAACCGCGATGGAACTCGCGACTTCGCCCGCGGCGTGTCCGCCCATGCCATCGCAAACGCCAAAGAGCGGATTCCTTACGAGGTAGGAGTCTTCGTTGTGGCCGCGCACGAGGCCCACGTCCGTGCGCCCCGCCCAGGAAAGGCGTGTATCGGCACCCATTTCGAGGCCCGCACCGGGACGAGAGTCGAGGTCGAATGCCGGTGCGTGTGGGTCATGGGTATCGTGACGGCGATGCGCGCGAAGATGGGGCCCGCCATGGCCGATGTGGCCAATGAGGGGCAAGGGGCCCGTCGAGCCCAGGGAATTATTGTGTCCGAGAGCGGAGCTCATCGACGGCTCACCCTCATGACCACGTCTCCAACCTGGACTTCGTCGCCGTCACGCAGGGTGACGGGATCGAGGATGAGGCGGCCGTTCACAAGCGTGCCGTTCGTGGAGTGAAGGTCTTCGAGCACGAGTGCGGGTCCCTGCAGGGTGAAGCGGGCGTGGGTGGAGGAGACGATTGGCTCGGCGATGACGATATCGCTCGAGGGCGATCGGCCGATGACGACGGGGCCGAGCATGTCTACGTGGAGGCCGCGAAGCTGGCGCGGGCCCTTGTCCACGTCGACACACCAGATTGCCGGGTCCTTGCGCTGGCCCCTGACGAGGCCGATTCCCGTCTTCATAACGACGAACAGGAACAGGTAGAGAACGACGACGAGGGCAATGCGCCCCATGAACAGGACGAGGTCGATCATATTAGTTCTCCCTGAACTCGAGGTTCGTGAGACCCAGAGTAATCAGGTCGCCGTCGCGAAGCGAGCACTCGTCGATGTCCACGTCGTTCACGAGCGTGCCATTAGTCGAGTTGAGGTCGCGAATGCGCCAAGTCTGGCCGTCAAAGGAAAGCTCTGCGTGCGAGCGAGAGACATTGGGGTCGTGAATCACAATGCCGCCCGCGGAACGCTCGCGGCCGATGACGGTGCGAGGCCCGCTCGCCGTGAAGGTGCGGCCAGATTTGCGATCGATGAGCAGGCACGCTGCGGGTTTGGCTGCGGGCGCGGGAGCCGCCGGCGCCACGCGGACCGTCTGGGGTGCGGGCTGCGGAGCAGCGTATGCCTGCTGCGGGGTGGCGGCACCGGAGATGGCCCGGGCGGCTGCGCCCGCGGCGAAGCCGGCAGCTGCCGCGGGAACGGCGGAAGCCGCGGATGCCGGGGCAGCTGCGGCGACGGGGGCCATGGGTGCCGGCGCCTGGGAAGCACGGCTGCCCACGAGGGGCACGTTCTGATACTGGCGCGCAGCACGGCCCTGGGCGAAGAAGGCGTCCTCTGCCTCGAGAACCGCCTCCTGCGGCATTACGTCGAGGCCGCTCTCCATGTTGGAGAGGGGCGTCGCCTGAGGCTGGGGCTGGGGGACGGGACGCATCCCGGGTGCCTGGGCGCGCGAGCTTGCGGCCCCGCCAAGGCCGCCATCAAGGGAGGAATCCGCGCCAAGGAAGCGGGCCTCCTCCTCGCGAAGGCGGTTGAGGGTGCCGGCATCGACGTTCTCGGCGAAGACGGAGAAGCGGCCGCTCTTGAGAGACGGATCCGCCATAAAGCGAACGACGGGCTTGCCAACGAAGACGTAGCCCTTGCCCTGAGCCTGCCCCTCGATGAACTGGGAGGTCTCCTTGGTGAGCTGTGCGTAAAGCGGACGCATCGTGATGTCGTCCTCGCTGGAGATGAGGATAGTGTAGAGAGCCGGCGCGGTATCAACGCCGTTGATGACGAAGGTCTCCGCCTCCATCTCGCGCGCGGCCTTCTTGGCAAGCTTCTTGAAGGAGAAGGGGGCGGTGACGCCCTGCGTGGTGGCGCCAAAGAGGCCACCCACGCGCTGCTCGAAGACGTTCAGAAAGTTCACGTCACTCATCCTCCCAGGTGTCGGACACAGGGCCCAGGGTCATGATTGAAATGCTCATAAGTATTAGACAGACTAGCGCAACTGCGATGTCGCAAATGGACGGCGTGGTCCATAACCCACCATTCTCCACTCTGGCAGAGAAGATGAGGGTCGCTATGAGGATGGCGCAGCAGGTCACTCGGGCGGCGGCGCACGCCGCGTTGGAGCGCCGCTTCGAAATGAGAGCGCAGGCTAGAGAGGCACCGGCGCAGCCAACTACCATGAGCCACGAGCTGCCGCTCATGACGATTCCGCCAACAGCTGAGACGAAGGACGCTCCGTCGCTTGAACCAAGCGCTGGCGTCAAGAACATGGCGAGGACTCCCCCGAGGGCCGAGGTCGCGGCTGCCGGGAGCGGTGGCAGGCACGCGCCGGCAAGGGCGGCGCTTCCCACCGGGGATCCAGTGGCGCAGCCTAGAAGCAGTGCGGCGTGCGAAAGCCTGCTTGCGGGGCTCACGTGCGTCTGCCAGAGATAGAGCACAGCGCCGGCTAGCGCTGCGATGAGGAATGCCGGGGAGTATGCGCCGGGGGTCACGAGCGTTGTCACGTAGACGAGCGTGGTGAACGTGCCTCCGGCTGCGGGCAATGCCGCCGAAAACGCAGCCGGAACAAGTGCCGATGCCGCGGCCAGTGGCATCGGCTCGATGTTGAGCCCGACGAGGCGCGCTATCGCCGGAATGCAGCGAAGGCAGACCGCGCCCGAAACAGCGGCGCAAACGACGCGGGAGGTCGCATTCGGTAGCCACGGGTAACGCTCTGCGATGCCCACGCGCATCGCCGCGTTCCACACCTCGTCAGTAGGGCCGGTTTCGCCCCTTGCCTGCGCGAGGAGGTCGGCCACGGATGCGCGACCCTCCGCCTCGTCCCCGAGATAGGGGAGAACTGCACGGGCAAGCTCGCCTGCCGTAGACGGGCGCCTGCCAGGGTCCGCGCTGAGGGCTTCCGCGATTTGGTCGCTTACGGGTCCTGCGAGTTCTGGCTCCACCTTGGCTAGCGGCCTCGCTCCCTTTTCGATTCTCTTGAGCGATGCGTCCGCATCCTTGGCGAGAAACGGGCATGAACCGGTCAGCGCTTGGTAGCAGACGCAGGCGAGGGCGAAGACGTCCGTGCGTTCGTCGACGTAGCCTCCCGTGAGCTGCTCTGGGGGCATATAGCCAACCGTGCCTCCTCGAGCGCCTTCCCAGCCCGCTGCGCTCGCAAGGCTCGCCATGCCAAAATCACCGAGCTTGACGTTTCCCTGCGCGTCTATAAAGACGTTCGATGGCTTGATATCAAGGTGTAGGACACCCTCGGCGTGCGCGTGGTCGAGCGCGGAGGCGAGACTCGAGAGCAGGTGCGCGCACTCGTCATAGGTGAGAACGCCGCCCTCGACTCGCGACATGAGCTCGGCCAGGGTCATGCCGTCGACGAATTCCATGATGAGATACGCGGTTCCTCCGCGTACCTCGAAGTCGTGGACGGTGACGATGTTCTGATCCGTGAGGCGCGAGGTAATGCGTGCCTCCGAGAGGGCCTCTGAGAGCGTGGAGGCACCCATGCCGGGTGCGGTTTCGAGGGGCATGCACTTGATAGCGACTTTGCGGTCGAGGCGCGTGTCCCAGCAGACGCGGACCTCGCCAAATCCACCCGTGCCTCGTGTTTCGACGGTGCGATAGCGCCCGAGCAGCAATGGCTGATCGGTCTCAGGCTGCGCCTGGTTGGTGGCAACGGCCCATCCCTGTTGTTTGGGGGCGGGTGTCTGCACGGCGTTTGTCCTCGTTTCAGCTGCGTGTGCCGGTGCGTTGATTGGGGTAATTCTAGCAGCACGAGCAAAGAGGTACAAAAAAGTTCTTGCACAATTGAGATTGCATGGGTTACTATCTACCCTGCATCTGCGGGCGTGGCGGAATTGGCAGACGCGTACGGTTCAGGTCCGTATGGGGGCAACCCCATGAAGGTTCAAGTCCTTTCGCCCGCACCATGTTAATGAGGAGGCCCCGGGAAACCGGGGCCTTTTTCTTTCAATATGTCGCGCTTGCCGCAGGGCCTACCCAACTGTTGCACTTGCCGCAGGGCCTATCCGACGGCTTGGGTCTTCGGCGCTGCGAGCCTACTTGTTATCGTCGTCGAAGAACGACCATCCGTTCTCGTCATCCTCTTCGTCTTCGTACTGGTCATACGTCTCGCGCGTCTTGTGCTCGAGGATGATTGCCGCAATCAGGAAACCAACAAGGATGATTCCGATAAGGGCGAGGACGCCCGCGCGCGTACCAAAAAGCCAATCGACGAAGCTGGCAATCGTGTTCATGGGTGCCGCCTTTCGCCTCGTTAGCCGCGAGGAGGAGTGTCGTGGAGGGCTCTCGCCTGCGCGCGAGCCTCATCTAGAGCCAAATTTGCCCATAAGTATATACTTGGCTGCTGAATGACCCGCGGGCGTGGCCCGCGCTAAAACGAAAGGGAGCAGCCATGCTCGACATGAAGTTCGTTCGCGAGAATCCCGATGCCATCGATACCGCGATGGCAAATCGTCAGACCTCCTGGGACCGTGAGAAGTTCTTCGAGCTCGACGATGAGCGTCGTGCCGTCATCGGCGAGGTCGAAGACCTTCAGGCCACCCGCAACACTGAGTCCAAGAAGATCGGCGCCCTCATGAAGGAGGGCAAGAAGGACGAGGCCGAGGCTGCCAAGGAAGCCGTCCGCGAGGTCAATGAGAAGATCGAGGGCCTTGCCGCCCGTCGTACCGAGCTCGAGCAGGAGCAGTATGACTTCATGGCCCACCTCCCCAACATTCCGTGCGAGGCCACGCCCGTTGGCGTCGATGAGTCCGAGAACCCCGAGCGTCGCCGCTGGGGCACCCCGCGCGACTTTGAGGCCGAGGGCTTTGAGTTCAAGGCTCACTGGGACCTTGGCACTGACCTTGGCATTATGGACTTCGATCGCGGCAACAAGCTCTCTGGTAGCCGTTTCACCGTTCTTGGCGGTGCCGGCGCCCGCCTCGAGCGCGCCCTCATCAACTTCTTCGTGGACACTCACACCGCCCGTGGATTCAAGGAGTGGTGGCCGCCCATCGTGGTTAAGCGTCAGACGATGTTTGGCACCGGCCAGCTCCCCAAGTTCGAGGACGACGCCTATCACGTTTCTGGCGACAACTTCCTGATCCCGACGGCCGAGGTCGTCCTGACTAACCTCCATGCGGGCGAGATCCTCGATGCCGCTCAGCTGCCCCTCTGGTATACCGCCTTTACCCCGTGCTTCCGCGAGGAGGCT
Organism: uncultured Coriobacteriaceae bacterium; assembly: GCA_900552935.1. Classification (GTDB taxonomy): domain Bacteria; phylum Actinomycetota; class Coriobacteriia; order Coriobacteriales; family Atopobiaceae; genus Parolsenella. Next base: position 57,223 of record USBN01000006.1, read on the forward strand.
GGCTCCGCCGGTCGAGACACGCGCGGCATCATTCGCCAGCACGAGTTCGACAAGGTCGAGATGGTGAAGTTCGCCAAGCCGGAGGAGTCTGACGCCGAGCTCGAGAGCATGACTGCCGAGGCGGAGTACCTGCTTCAGCAGCTGGGCCTTCCGTACCGCGTGATTAGCCTCTGCACGGGCGACCTGGGCTTCTCCGCCCGTCAGACGTATGACATCGAGGTTTGGCTGCCGAGCTATAACGCCTACAAGGAGATCTCCTCTTGCTCCAACTGTGGTGACTTCCAGGCCCGTCGCGCCAACATCAAGTATCGCGACCCCGAGAACTTCAAGGGTTCGCGCT
>USBN01000007.1 GCA_900552935.1 uncultured Coriobacteriaceae bacterium
CTCGTAGGCACCCGAGTCGACCGTGCCCTGCGTGGCAAGCACGCCAACGCGACGCGAGCGGGTGGCCTGAATCGCGGCGCGAGCGCCCGGCTCGATCACGCCGATGACCGGGACCTTGAGCGCGCGCTGGATGACATCGAGACCGGCGGCCGTGGCGGTGTTGCACGCAATGACGACGAGCTTGACGTCATGGCGCTCGAGCCAGCGGCCAACCTGGCGCACGAATAGGCGAACCTCCGCCTGGGGACGCGGGCCATAGGGGCATCGCTTGGTATCGCCAACGTAATAAATCGACTCGGCCGGGAGAAGCGACGCGATGCAGCGGGCAACGGTAAGGCCGCCAATGCCAGAGTCAAAGATGCCAATGGGCTTATTGTTCTCAGATGCGATGGCCGCGCGAGGCGACGTCACGGCTGCGGGATCGAACCCGTCATCGAGAACGCTCATGGACTCGCTCCCCTCTCACCGGGACCGACGGGATCCGGAGCCGGTGGCGGCATATGAAAAAAGGCCGGAGACAATGCCTCCGGCCTGCGGTTACATGGTGGGCGATGAGGGATTCGAACCCCCGACCTTGTGCGTGTAAGGCACCTGCGCTAGCCACTGCGCCAATCGCCCGCAGGCATGGGAAGTGTAGCACAGGACAGCCCACAGCTCACTCCACCACGGCATGCTCACGACCCGTCGCCCCCACGGTGCGCGACCAGCCCGGCCGAGACGCGACCCGCCACCCCCAGCGATGCGTGTGTAGCCCGCCATCCCCTCGGCGCGCGACCGGCCCGGCTCACCGCACTCGTCGCCCTTCTATCTCGCCCACAACCGTCCCTCCATCGCGCGCCGCGTATACTTGGAATGTTGAATACGCGCCGGCACAGCCCGGCCGCACGTTAGGAGACGTCTCATGACCAGCGCCACCACCCTGCTCGAGCTCTGTGACCTGCTCGATGCCAACGACATTCTCGTAAGCGGCATTCCCGAGGAGGCGGACGCGAATGTGACCGGAGCCGCCTGCGACTCGCGCTGCGTCCACAAGGGCAACGTCTTCTTCTGCAAGGGACGCGCCTTCAAGCCCGCCTTCCTCACCTCCGCCCTCGAGACGGGCGCCATCGCCTACATCTGCGACCCGGACCACGCCGAGGAGCTCGCTGCCACCGCGCCTTCCGCGCCCGCGATCGTGACCAGCGACATGCGCCGCGCCATGGCCCTCATCTCCGCCGCCGCCTTCGGCAGGCCCGACCTCGACGTCCCCCAGGTGGGCATCACGGGCACCAAGGGCAAGTCGACCACCGCGTACATGCTGCGCTACATCATCGACGCCGAGAACGGCGAGAAGACCTGCGGCATCATCGGCTCTATCGACACCTATGACGGCGTCGAGGACATCGAGTCCACAAACACCACGCCCGAGGCGCCCGACCTCTGGCGCCACCTCGCCAACGCCCGCGAACACGACCTCTCCGCCATGGTGATGGAGATCTCGAGCCAGGCGCTCAAGTATGACCGCAGCCTCGGGCTCTCGCTCGACGTCGCGGCGTTCCTCAACATCGGCGCGGATCACATCTCCGCCGTCGAGCACCCCACCTTCGAGGATTACTTCGCCAGTAAGCTCAAGATCTTCTCCCAGTGCGACAACGCCGTGATTAACCTCGGCACCGCCCACCTCGAGCGCGTCCTCGACGCGGCGCGTGCTGCTGGCGTCGAGAGCATCGTCACCGTCTCGACCTCTGGCGCCGATCCCGTCGAGTGCGGCAGCTGCGACATGGTCTACCCGGACATCTGGGCGACCGATATCAAGCCCCTGGGCACTCAGCTCACCTTCGTCGCCCACGGCACGGATGCCCCCAAGGAAAACGGCGAGCGCGTCGAGTGGCAGCTCCCCGTCACCATCAACTTCCCCGGCCTCTTCAACGTGGAGAACGCCCTCGTCGCCACCGCCTGCGCCAAGCTGCTCGGCGTGAGCGACACCGCCATCGTAGCGGGCCTCGCCACCTGCCGCGTTCCCGGCCGCATGGAGCTCATCGGCAAGCCGGATTCCAAGGTGCTCTGCGTCGTCGACTACGCGCACAACACCCTCTCCTACCAGAAGTTCTTTGCGTCCATGACCGAGGAGTTCCCTGGCAGGCGCATCATCGCCCTCATCGGGGCGCCCGGCGGCAAGGCGTTCGAGCGCCGTGTCGAGCTCCCGCGCGAGGCCGCTCGCTGGGCGTGCCACATCGTCACCACCGAGGAGGACCCGGCGCACGACTCGAACGAGGAGATCTGCCGCGAGATGGACGGCAACGTGCCCGAGGGCGCCACGCTCGCCGATGGCACTCCCGTGACGCACGAGTACGTGCTCGATCGCGAGGAGGCCGTCGCCCGCTGTCTCGATGTCGCCCTTGGCTACGAGGAGCCGTCGCTCGTCTGCCTGCTTGGCAAGGGCGACGAGACGCTCATTCACCGCGGTGACGAGTTCCAGACGATGGTGCCCGACGGCAAGGCATTCGAAAACGCTGCCGCCGCACGCGGCATCGAGCTCTAGGGGGATGGGCATGGCTGGCTACCTCACGTTTCCGGAGCGTCCCACCGGTGAGCTCGCCGAGCGCCTGCGCAATGTCCGCTACGTCATCACGGACGCGGACGGCACCATGTTCACGGGCGCCAAGGCCACGGTGAACTCCGCTGGGGAGCCCTGCGCAGACCTCGTCCAGACGTTGGTCGAGCTCACACGCGCCGGCGTCTCCGTCATCCCGTGCACCGGCCGCAACCGCGCCTTGATCATGGAAGACGCCCGCGTGCTGGGATTTCCCGGCTGGATTGCAGAGATGGGCGGCGTGGTGTGCACCAAGCAGGCCAGCCAGCCCGAGTGGCACTACTTCTGCGGACGCATGCCGTATGACGAGACCTGCGGCAAGACCCCACACGACGTGATCTGGGAGACCGGCGTCATCGATGCGATGCTCGAGCGTTGGCCCGGCCATCTCGAGACCTACCACGATAACGGCATCGGTTTCGAATACCGCGAGGTCACCATCGCCATGCGCGGTGACGCGCCCGAGGAGGATATGCAGGACATGCTCGACCACTGCGGTCTGCCCCTGTACCTCTCTGACAACGGCATGGTCGACCACATCTCCGGCGATACGACCCTCAATGTCGACCGCGCGAACCCCCAGGGCATTCACACGTACCACATCACGCCGGCTGGCGTGAGCAAGGGCACCGGCATCCTGCGCTTTATCGAGCTCGCGGGCCTGGCTCCCGAGGAGGTCCTCGGCGCGGGCGACTCCCCGGCAGATTGCGTGATCGCAGACGCCGTGGGCACGTTCCTGTTCATGTGCAACGGCCTGAGCCACGACCGCGCGGAGGAGGAAATTGCCGCTCGCGACAACATCCTCGTCTCTACGAAGCGCTCGACCGACGGCTGGGTCGCCGCCATGCGCGGCCTGCTCGCCGCAAAGGAGTAGCTACTCACGCGCGTTCGCGGGGTCGCGCGCATCCACCCGGCCCCACAACAGCCCGGCGCACGTAACAACCCGGCGCCCCGCAACAGCCGGTGCCCCGCGCCAGCCTGATGCCCGCAACAGCCCGGCGCCCCGCGCATCAGACGCCAACGCCTACCTCTTGTAAGGAATCCGGCCCGATTCTGGCCCCAAACCCTTACAAGAGGTAGGCGTTGTGCTTTGCGGCGACTCGGCGTCGGCAAGCCCGCGGTCCCCGTTCTGCCGCGACGCGCCGCCGGCGAGCCCGCGGTCCCGCCCCGCGCCCCCGCGGCGCGCTGGCGCGGTGCCGCAGCCGACACGGAGCGCTCGTGGCCGGCACGCGTCCCGGGACATGAGAAGGCCCGGTACGGGCATCGCGGGGCAAGCCATCCGCCGCGCATGGCGCGGGGAGCCTTGCGTGCGACGCCGTACCGGGCCTCACTCAAGCCAGTTCGCTAGGAAGCGAAATTAGAAATCGATGTCCGTGTCGTAGTAGCAGGCCTTGAGAATCTTCTCGAAGTCGGCAGCCTTGGTCTCACGCGGGTTCTCCGGCGTGCAGGCGTCCTGCTCGGCGTTCGCGGCGATCTCGGGGAGCTTCGCGAGGAACTCCTCCTCGGAGACCATCTGCGGGTTCTCAGCGTCGACCTTCACGCCACCGTTCGCGTAGTCCTTGATGGACTGCGGAATGTTGAGCTGGTCGTTGAGATCGCGGATCTTCTGGACGAGCGAGGCGATGAGCTCCTCGTTGGTCTCGCCGGGAAGGTGCAGGACCTCCTTGGCGACGTAGGCATAGCGCTCGGCGGCACGCGGGTCCTTGGAGTTCCACTGGATGACCTTGCCGAGATACATGGCGTTGGCGGCACCGTGGATGATGTGACCGTTCTCGAAGGCGGCACCGGTCTTGTGAGCCATGGAGTGCACGATGCCGAGGAGGCCAGAGGAGAAGGCGATGCCGGCGATGCACTGAGCCTCGTGCATGTGCTGACGGGCCTCCTTGTCGCCCTCATAGGACTTCGGGAGCCACTCGACGATCTCGCGGATGCCGTGGAGGGCGTTGGCGTCGGTGAACATGGAAGCGAAGGTCGAGACGTAGGCCTCCATGCAGTGGGTCAGGGCATCCATGCCGGTGTGGGCGCAAAGCTTGGCAGGCATGGTGTAGGTGAGCTCGGGGTCGACGATGGCGACGTCAGGGGTGATGTTGAAGTCGGCCAGCGGGTACTTGATGCCCTTGGCGTAGTCCGTGATGACGGAGAACGCGGTGACCTCGGTAGCGGTGCCGGAGGTCGAGGAGATGGCGCAGAAGTGGGCCTTCTGACGCAGCTCCGGGAAGGAGAACGGCTGGATGATGTTGTCGAAGGACTCCTCGGGGTACTCGTAGAAGACCCACATGGCCTTGGCGGCGTCGATCGGGGAGCCACCACCGAGGGCGATAATCCAGTCAGGCTGGAACTCGCGCATGGCCTCGGCACCCTTCATGACGGTCTCGATGGAAGGATCGGACTCGACGCCCTCGAACAGCTTGACCTCGAAGCCGCCGTCCTCAAGATCCTTCTGGATGTCCTGCAGGAAGCCGCCGCGACGCATGGAGCCGCCGCCGCTGACGATGATGGCCTTGGAGCCCTTGAGGTTCTTCACCTCGTGACGAGCGCCCTCGCCAAAGTAGAGGTCACGCGGATTGGTAAAACGACCAGCCATAACGATCCTCCAAATCAATCTCCGGTGGAATGCCACCGGTATCCGACGGCAAGAACCGCCGGCTTTTCCCAGAAGACAGGCGATATCCCCATGCCTGCCACGCATGCGGCGAACGCGAATCCCCTTCGCATGGACGCCACAGGGTTAGGCCCGTTCTGCTCGAACGTGGCTCTCAATAAGCCACAGATCGAAGGAGCCAACCATGTGGAAGTTTATCCGGCGGACGGTTTCTCCAAACGCTGTTTTCCGTAAGCGTGGAGTAATGACCGCCCGCGGAAATTCTCAATCCGTCGATTTACAAGACGGATTGACCTCGTTCCGGTAGACAATTAAATGCCAGCTCAAAGGGGTTGTTCATTGATTCATGTACAACTTTGGACCTCGAACGGGGTCCAAGCAGGCTCGGCGCTATAGCCCAGACTCAGCAATCGCAGAGACGGCTTCGCGGATGACCGCAGGCGGCTGCACGAGCGCCATACGCACGAAGCCCTCCCCCGCGGGACCGAAGCTGGCACCCGGCGTCACGATGACACCGGCCTTCTCCATAAGCTCTAGCACAAACTGCATCGAATCCGTGCGCCCATGCGGAAGGCGCGCCCAGACGAACATCGAGCCATGCGCGTTGGGGCGTTCCCAGCCGATTGATTCCAGGCCATCGCACAGGGCATCGCGACGCTCCTGGTAGAGCAGCTCCTGGGTGCAAACGGAATCGCGCGGACCCGCGAGCGCGGCGATGGCGGCTCGCTGGATGGGCAGGAACATGCCGTAGTCGCACTGGCCACGGAGCTTACGCGTCGCGGCGATGACGTCGGGGCGGCCGATGAGGAAGCTCACGCGGGCGCCCGTGACGTTGAAGGACTTGGAGAGGCTGAAGAACTCGACGCCAACCTCAGCTGCACCGGGGTTCTCAAAGAAGCTATGGCCCTCGCCACCATCGAAGATGATGTCGCTATAGGCATTGTCATGGACGATCAGGAGGTCATGGGCGCGGGCAAACTCGATGATCTGGGCGTAGTTCTCCGGCGTGCCCACCGAACCAACGGGGTTTGCGGGCAGAGAAACCACCATGTACTTCGCACGGTCCGCGACGGCAGGGTCGATGGCGGAGACATCCGGCAGGAAGCCGTTCTCCTCCGCAAGCGGATAGAAGGCGAGGTCGGCTCCGGCAATAAGGGCAGAGGCGCGGAAGAGCGGATAGCAGGGGTCGGGCACAAGCACGAGGTCGCCCTCGTCGAGGAGGGCCTCCGCCATGCGGCCCATGCCCTCCTGCGTTCCGTTCACGCTCATGATTTGGTCGGAGGTGAGCCCGGTAACGCCGAAGCGGTCTGCGTAGTAGTCGATGACGGCCTGGGTGAGCTCGGGAAGATCTGCCAAGGCATACTTCCAGTTCTCGGAATCCTTGGCGGCTTCGATAAGAGCGTTCTTCACATGCGCGGGCGGCTCGAAGTCCGGCGTACCCACAGAAAGGTCGATAACCGTGCGGCCCGAAGCCTCGAGCTCGCGGCGGCGAGCGTTGAGCGAGGCAAAGACCTCGCTGCCGAACCGGTCGAGACGCTTCGAGAATTGCATGGGAACCTCCGTCGCTGGGCACGACGCGCTTTCAGGCGCATTTTTGTGACCTGCGATTGTACGTCGGAGTTCGCCGGACTCTCGGCTTATTTCTCGAGACTTTCCAGCATCGCAACACAGGCGGCGGAAACGTCGCGGTAGGTGTCATCGAAATTGTGAGTCCACCAGGGGTCGGCGACGTCACGCACGGAACCATCGTGCATGCGGGCGCGAGGACGCAACGGAGAATCCTCGGGAACGAAGGAGAGGAGCTTCACGCACTTGCCTTCCGGATCGCCCGAGAAGATGCGGTTAAGATCGCGGCCGTTGCTCGAGTCCATGTAGACGATGTAGTCCCAATCCGCATATTCGCTGGCCCGAATGAGGCGAGCGCGGTGATGTCCCACGGGAACGCCAACCTCATTTAGCTTGTTGACCGTGCCGTAGTGGGGCGGATTGCCAAGCTCTTCGTCACACGTGCCGGCGGAGTCGATCACGAACTCACCCTCGCGCCCCGCGCGACGGACGAGGTCCTCCATAACGAACTGAGCCATGGTCGAGCGACAGATGTTACCGAGGCAGACGAACAGGATGCGATGCATGGAGGCACTCCGAGTCTCAGGGTGGGCGGACGGCTGAGCAACCATAGTAACGGATGGAACCCGAGCGCTTGGCAAGCGAGCTCCTCGCGTCTGCCAAGCGTTGTTTTGACAAAGACAGATTAAGCCGCGCGCACGACGCGCCAGATAGCGGAAGCCGTTGGGGCCCCATTGCCTTTAGCTACACAAGGCCCAGCACCGAACGCCCCTCGCTAGTGAGTGCAAAACGAAGTGGCCTAGCACTTGCGACACAGATGAGACCCTGTTCTTCAAGCGTCTTCGCACTTGGCCTGGCGGCCTGCTTGGTAAGCGAAAGATAATCCGCGATCTCGGCAAAGGAGGCATCCGGGAACGCGGCAAACAAATCACGCTGGGCCAAGATATAGAGAATACAGACTTGCCTGTTGGACAACCCGAGCTCACCCGCCATTTCGTTAAGCCTCTTCGAGACATCAGACAGGGCACCCGCACTTCGAGCAAGCTCGGCAAGAAGAGACTCCTGTGCCTTGACGATATACTCTGCCATGCAGATAACGAAGGGCGTTACCTCTCCATGATTCAGTCGCCCTTCGGTTTCCTTAAAGGACCTGTAGTACGGAGCCTTGTTCTCAGCGATAGCCCTCGACAGCGAGAGCGACGTCAGCGGCGAGAGCGGCCGGCTTAGATAGAGCGCCAGGAGATAGCGTCCCGTTCTGCCGTTTCCGTCATAGAAGGGATGAACGTATTCAAAGATGTAGTGGGCCGTAATCGCAGAAATGAGCTCGGGAACCTCGGGGGATTCCGCAAAGGCAATCATTGAGCCCACTGCATCGATGATCGCATTTTCCGGCATCAGACCCTCATGGAGCACCTTGCCGCCACTGCCAATTATCTCTACGGGATTCTTGCGAAAAATCACGCCATCTGGCGCGTTGTCGCCAAGGTCCTCGCCCTCCATAACAAGGTCGTAGATTGCCCTGACTTCACCTGGAGTTGTTGGACGTTCGGGGATATCCGATTCGCTCAGTCCGAGATAAAGCTTGGCAAGCTCGCGAAATCTCCTGTTATTTTCACTTTTTCCAGAATGATTGTCCGCCTCGAGGAGATCATTGATCTGCTTCCTAGTGCTATTAATGCCTTCAATTTCATTTGTGCCGACCACCTCTGAAATTACGAGGTTTCTCACAAGGGACGCCCTTGCAATTCCGGGCAGACCGACAAGAACGTCCGCCAGCTTACGCTCATTGCGCATAACGGTTTCGCACAAGACAGAAAGCTCTCGCGGCATAGCGACGAAAAGCTCTTCCCCTTCAGGAGAATAGACGCCCAGGGAATAGGAAGACTCTGCCTGCCGACGGAGATCGGCACGCGCCTGGTTGTTTTCAAACCTGTCATTCGAAACGTCTTTATAGAAGAGCTTCGAAAGGGACTCGTAGGACATGAAGACCACCTGACTCCACCCATTGAAAGCAATTTGGCTACTCGTTATTTATTGAATTTAGCAATATTTAGAAATTAGACCAGCAATCAATGCTTCTTAATTATTGAAAGCATCTGTTTTCAATAATTACTACTAAGTTATAAAGTTCTAAATTCTGAAATTGTTTGTTTTCAATAAATAAAGATGATCATGATGTCACCCATTGCATGGTTCTTGGCATCCCATTAAGCAACTTAAGGTCAAGGTTCCACTGACAACGCACCCATCTTGCCCCGGTGCCACCCTTTCGCACCGGGGCACTTGCCAATTACGCCGCTTTCCTCTAGCGCCAAGATAAATCGTGCCGCACAGGCTACGCGACGGCACCCTCGATATGGAGGGTGGACCCCGTGCGGCCCGCCTCGACCACGATCTTGCGATCGATGCTGGTGCGAAGCTCATCAACGTGGCTGATGATGCCCACAAGCTTGTTCGAGCCCGAGAGCTCGGTGAGCGTGCGCAGCGCGAGCTGCAGGGACTCCTCGTCGAGCGTGCCGAAACCCTCATCCACGAACATCGTGTCGAGCTCGATGCCGCCCGCGTTCGCCTGCACCACATCGGAAAGACCCAGCGCAAGCGCAAGCGACGCCTTGAAGGACTCGCCGCCAGAGAGCGACGACGCCGCGCGCGGGCGCCCGGTAAAGGAGTCGCGGACGTCGAGGTCAAGACCCGATTGTGCCGCACCCGAACCGCTACGCTGTCCGCTATGGCGGACAAGCTCGTAGCGTCCGTCCGTCATCACGAGCAGACGGCGGTTTGCCGCTGCAAGGACGCGATCGAACCAACGAGCTTGCAGGTACGTCTCGAACGTGATGCGCTCCTTGCCCACGAGGGTTCCGCCTGCGGTCTTGGCGAGAGAGTCGAGCTCACCAAAGCGCGCATTTACCGTCGCAGCGCGATAACCGAGCTCCTCAAGCTGGCGCGCAATCTCCCCGTTTGCCTCACGTCGCCGCTCAGTGCCCGCCTTTTGACGGGCAAGCTCGTTCGCCCTGGCTCGAGCCAGGTTGAGCTGCAACTCGAGCTCATCGGCGGATATGGAATCGTCGACATCGAGCGCGGAGATCTGCGCCTCCAGCGTATTGGCTCGTTCCTCGAGTTTTGAGACCGCAAGCTCTCGATCCGAGAGGTTGCCCCGAGCCGCCTCAAACGCAGAGACAAGGTCCTCGAGTTCACTTCTCATGTCCTCGAGCCGCGCCGATGCCGTCGCCTCGTCCTCGAACGAAAGCCCTTCCGCGAGTGACTCGGCCTTAGCCGTCGCCTGGGCAAGCGCCTGCTTTAGAGACTCCAGTTGAGCGTGGAGCTCGTTTGAGCACCTCTCTGCCTTGGCAATCTCGGTCTCAAGACTCGTCGCCCTGTCGGCAGAGGACACGCGAGCATCCTCGTTTGCCTGGGCGGCACGGCACCCCTCCTTCGCATCCGCAAGCACGAGCTTCGCCTGTTCGAGCCTCTCGTTAGCAACCGAAGCGTCAGCCGTAGACAGTGAGGCAATGAATTGGTCGAGGGCGGATTCCGCGGCGGCGTACGCACGCGAAGCCTGCTCGGCGCTCGAACGCGCGTCATCAAGCGCCGCGGCACTATCCTTTCCCCGCCTTTCGGCAGACTTGATCAATTCGCGCAGCTCAGCAAGATCGGTGAGAGCCTGCTCTGCCTTCGATCTGTCCTCCTTGGCAGCGTCAAGCTGAGTTGCGAGCCTCTTGCCAAGAGACGCGACTTCCTCCGCGGTTCCAACCTGCTCCTGGAGGCGCGCCAGCTCGGCCGCTGAGCCATCCGCCTTTTGACGGGCCGCAGACGCGGCGTTGGACCTAGCATTTGCGGCCTCGCTCGCAGCGTTAAAGGCGGCCTCTGCGTTCTTCACGTCTTCCTCGGCCGGAGCTTCGTCTGCAAGAACGGCAGGGTTGGGATGCTCGATGGAGCCGCAAACCGGACACGGCGCCCCGCTCACGAGGCCTCGCGCGAGGATACCCGCTTGAGCATCCATAAAAGCTCGCTGCACACGAGAGTAGGTACCTCGAGCAGCCTCAAGGGCCTCTCGCGCGGCACGGTATTCATCCTGCGCCTTAGCCAGCGCCCTTTCATCGGCCTGGGCAGCCTTCTCTCTCGCCCGGAGGTCGCGATAATCCTTGCGAGCCTGTTCAACGCGACGCTCGAGGTCTTCCACGAGCGCCCTCGCCCGCGCGGCAGCACCAGAGGCGTCCGAGAACGACGCCTCCCGAGACCTCAGCTCGGACAGCGCAGTCACCGCCGCCCTGGCAGCCTCATTCAAAGATGAGCGGTACTTCTCGGCCTGTTCCGCATCCTTCTTGAGCTCAGCCAAGGCATTCTTGCGTCGCGCGAGCTCCACGCAACCGGCAACAGCTTCTTCTGCATCCTTGACACTCTGGGCAGCAGCTTCTTGAGCCGCCTTAGCCTCAGCAAGCTCCGCGGGAGCCTGAGAGAGATCGGCCGCCTTCTTGCGAGCCTCCACGAGCTCGGACCGCATGGCCCCGAGATTACCCTCCGCCTCTTGCAAATCCCCCTCGGCATCGCGAACCTCCTGCGATGCCTTGCGGACTTCCTCGCGCGCACGATCAAGCTTCGCGTATGACTCGAGCTCACGCGCGAGAACGGTCACGGAATCCGAAAGCTCCTTGCGCCTGGGTCCAGTCTTCGAGCATTCATCGAGCTCCGCCTTCGCCGCCTCGACACTCTCGCGTGCGATGGCGAGCTTTGAGACCGTCTCCTCAAGGGAGGCTTTCGCCGCCCGCACCTGACCAGCACGCTCCGAGAGGGCCGTTAGGGTCTCGACCCGAACCGCGGCGGCAGAGGCTTCTTCCGCGAGCGCGCCGAGAATCGCCTCGTCGGCGGTGTCTTGCTCGGCAATGAGGGCAAGCATGTCCTCGGCATCCGGAACCTCAGAGGCCCCAAGCGCATCACGTCGCTCGCGACGCGTAGACGTGACGGCGTCTCCTGCCTCCTCGCCCTTCTCGACCTCCCCGGCCTCGTCAGAGATCGAAATCATGGGGGCAAGCGCCAGAAGGCGGTTGCGGACCGTCTTGCTGTCATCCTCAAGCTTGTCACGGCGACGCTTGAGCGCCTTCTGGAACTCGTCATAGGGAGCAGTGCCAAATAGCTTGCGCAAAATGGCAGCACGTTCCTTTGTGCCCGCGGAAAGTAGGCGGCGGAAATCTCCCTGGGCAATCATCACGATTTGTGAGAACTGCGACCGATCGATGCCAACTAGCTCCGAGATGGCGGTGTCTACGTCGCGCGTCCCCGTTATGGGAGCGGCCTCCGGCATACGAAGCTCCGCATCCGCGGTCTGTGTCGTCAGGCCGTCACCGCGAAGCTTGGGGCGCTCGTACTCGGGGTTGCGGCGAATCGTGTAACGCTGGCCGCGATGCTCGAACTCGAGCTCGACGAACGTCGGGGTAGCAGCCGAGGCGAAATCGCTGCGCAGGCTACGCGCGGTGCGATCTTGGCCACTGGGAGATCCGAACAGGGCAAACGAGACGGCATCGAAGATCGTGGTCTTGCCGGCACCGGTATCTCCGCAGACGAGGTAGAGACCCGTGGACCCCAAACTCGCGAAATCAACCACGACCTCGCCAGAGTACGGACCGAACGCGCTCATCGTGAGCTTAATGGGTCTCATCTACATCACCTTGATTCGCTTGAGTTCCTCGGTCACGACGGCAAGCTGACCGTCAGAAAGGGGTGCACCATTCTGGCGTTCATAAAACTCGTTAAAGAGTTCGAGGGGGCTTGCTTCGTCAGTAGCGGGAGCGTCATGCGTAGCCAGGCCCTCCGCACGGGTGCGAGCATTGTCATAGGCAACGCTCATGACGTTGGGATAGACATCGCGAAGGCGCGCCATCGCATCAATCGCAGGGTTCTCATCCGTAAGAAGCACGTGCAGATAGTCATGCGAATCCGCCGCGCCAACCACCTCTGGCGAGACAAGGCGATCGAGAGGCCCGCGAATACGCCGCAGGTCATGAAGGGGCCTGAGAGGAACGAGCTCTATCGTGGGAGAATCGCCTGCGGCGCCCAGCTCGACGAGCACGGCGGACTTCTGACCATCCGCCTCGGAGAGCGAATACTTGAGAATCGACCCCGAATACCTAACGCGCTCGCTGCCCACGCGCTGCGGGCCATGGATGTGCCCCAGGGCCACGTAGTCGAAAGACTCAAACACACCGGCGTCAACGTTGTCCAAACCACCCACAGAGACCTCCGAGTCGCAGCGCTCCAGCGTAAAGGCGCCCGCCGTCACAAACTGGTGAGCCACGGCGACGTTGCGCACGGCACCTGCGCCTTCAATGCGTCCCAGGTCACAAGCCTCAACGACCACGCGCATGGCATCTGTGTAGTTCTCAACCGTTGCATCGGGGAAATAGTGGCGAACGGTCGCCGGACGCAGGAAGGGAATAGGCCAGATTCGCACCGGACCCCACTCATCCTCAAGCTCGACGGGATCAATCGAGCCGTTAAAGACGGGAGACACGTACACCCCACGACGTGCGAGCGAGGCCGCCGCATAGCCCACGCGCTCCGCGGAGTCATGGTTGCCAGGAACAACCACGGCCGGCACGTCCGACTGCGCCACCTCATCAAAGAACCAGTCGACCATGGAGACCGCCTCCGAGCTGGGAGAGGGCTTGTCATATAGGTCTCCCGCAAGGAGCAGGGCGTCAACGGTGCCCCCACGCAGCAGGTCTAGGACCTGCGTGAGAATATGGCGCTGATCATCCAACATGGAGAACTCGCACACGCGCTTGCCGATGTGCAGGTCTGCGATGTGAAGAAGTCTCATGGTGTCTCCCGGTATGAGCAGGGTGGATGTCATCGATTAGTGATTGTACGGTTATATGCGGACATTAAGGACGCGCCTTACGGGACGTCCCATAAGGTCATTCGGCATCAACACCATCTTGGTATGGTGGCGCCGCGCACCATTGCCACACATATTTGAGGAATGGCTACCTGCACGCACCGCCTCACAAAAGAGAATTACTCAAGCGAGCTCTCGCGTCGCATGCGCATGCTCCGATTCAAGAGCGGATACACGCAAGAAGAAGTGGCGCAACGAGCTGGCATCTCCACGTACACCTATCAAAAGTTTGAAAAGGGCGAGTCGCGTCCGGGCCATCCGATGAACCCGACGCTTTCGACCCTCATCGCCCTTTCAGACGTCTTTGACATCGACGTGCGCGACCTCTTTACTGTCGACTATGATGCCTTTAGTCCCGTTGACGGGGAGGAGACTCCCGCCGGGGCTTCGGATACCTTGACGGACGCGTCTCAGAGTAACGCGCAAAATCACAGCTAATACGCCTGAGTGGCCCAAGCCCCAGGCAGCAAAGGGGCTCGCATGTACGGTCTTCAGGCCGAGGCGCACTTCGACGGCGCCCACTTCCTCACCAACTATTACGGCAAGTGCGAGAACCTCCACGGCCACCGCTGGCGTGTCGTAGCGACCATCGAGGTTGAGAATCTGCAAGATGGCACGAACGGCGAAGGCACCCTGAGAGACGACGGCACCGTCACGAATGATGGCACCATGCGCGACATGGTCGTCGACTTTGGCGTGTTCAAGCGTATTGTCGCCGAAGTCGCCGACGAGCTTGACCACACCTTCCTTGTGGAGGAGGGCTCGCTTGCGCCCGCAACCGTCGCCGCCCTCGAAAGCGAAGGCTTCACGCTCACCATGCTGCCGTTCCGGACCACGGCCGAAAACCTCGCCCGCTGGTTCTTCGATCGCCTTGCCGAGCGCAACCTCCCCATCTCCCAAATCGAGGTTGACGAGACGCCCAACAACCGTGCCTTCTATGCCCGCGAGGGGCATGTGGGAAGGTAGCTACCTGCGGTTTATTCGCCCACATCGAACAAGCCGTGGCGTCATTGTGAGCTCCCCGTTCGCAGCTACTTAGTGTCCGCAATCCGTTGCATCATGGGTTCGAGAGATACGAACAATTGTTTGCACGGAGGCGAGGCATGAACACATTTTGCAGCACGGTGGGCATCGACCCCTCGACCGCGCGAGACCCGTCGGATACGGGCCACGTCTACCTCTGCATCGACCTCAAGAGCTTCTACGCCTCTGTCGAATGCGCCGATCTAGGGCTTGACCCCTTTGAGGAGAATCTCGTCGTAGCAGACACGAGCCGCGGCCCCGGCACCATCTGCTTGGCCCTCTCCCCCGCCATCAAGGCCTGCGGCCTTTCGGGCAGGCCACGCCTTTTCGAGATACCGCCCAATATCCGTTACCGGGCAATTAGACCGCACATGCGTCGCTATATGGAGGTCTCAGCGCAAATCTATGGCATATACCTGCGCTTTATTGCCAAGGAAGACATTCATGTCTACTCAGTCGACGAGTGCTTCATAGATGCCACGCCCTATCTCTCCCTCTACGGGACGGATGCCATGGGTCTCGCCCGCATGCTAATGGATGCCGTCCGCGCCGAGACGCACATCTGCGCCACGGCGGGCATCGGCACCAACCTCTTTCTCGCGAAGGTCGCGCTCGACATCCTGGCCAAGCACGAGGAGAGCCACATCGGCATGCTCGACGGCGAGCGCTTCCGCCGCCTCATTTGGTACCACCGTCCCATAACGGACATCTGGCAGATTGGCCCGGGCATCGCAAGGCGCCTCGCGCGCTATGGCGTCTATGACCTTGCCGGCGTTGTACTCATGGACGAGCCCCTGCTCAGGCGCGAGTTTGGCGTCAACGCGCGCCACCTTATGGAGCATGCGCGAGGCATCGAGAATTGTTCAATCGAGCAAATCCAGGCCTACGAGCCAGAGCGACACTCCATCAGTACGGGACAAGTGCTCACGCGCCCCTACACAACGGATGAGGCCCTCACCATCGTCCGCGAGATGGTCGACGAGGCCGTGCTCGACCTCGTGGGCAGTCGCCTCGCCTGCGGGCACGTCTCGTTATGGGTTGGCTACGAGGTTGACCATGCGGAATGGGAGATCGCGATGATGCGGCGCGGCCCCCATGCGGCCACTTCCCACAAGCTCTCGGCCCACACCTGCTCGCGAGAGGCCCTTATGGGTGAGCTAGAGCGCATGTACAACGACGTGGTCGATCCCGCCCGCAAGGTAAAGCGCCTCACCATCGGCTTTGGCGACCTCATAAGCCAGGAAGAGGCAGAGGTCACACTCTTCACAGACCTCGAGGCAGAGGCGGCAGAGCGGCGTCTCGCCGAAGCGGCGCTCGCGGTAAAGAGCAGATTCGGCAAGAACGCGCTCGTGCGTGGCAGGAGCCTGCGCGACGAGGCAACGGGCATGGAAAGGAATGCTCAGGTGGGAGGCCATCATGCATAGGATGTACGCGACAAATGACGCCACGCGTAATACGGACGCCGCACAGTTCATGCCATTTGCGGCCCTCACGGGCTTCGAGGAGCTGGCGGCCGAGCAAGCGAACGCGGGCGAGGCAAGGCGAACCCTCACGGAGGAGCACGCCGAAGAGATATCGCGGATGCTCGTACGGCTACGCAAAGGTGATGTGATAGAGGCCACCTACTACGGGCGCGACCGCTATCACACCACGATTGGCAAGGTTCGCCAGGTAGACAGCACGTTTCGCATGCTCATACTAATTGGGGAAGGAGGCCAGCCCGACGCGCGCATCCTATTCGAAGACATCTGGAACCTTCGCCCGGTGGCGAGCTAAGAATGGTTCCGCCAACTACAACAGCGCGCGAATCTCCGCGAGCGAGGTGGCGAAATGGATGCCGCGCTGGCGCTCATGGGTGGAGAGCCCCATCTCGATCATGAGGGCCAGCTGCGAGGCGAGCGCATCGTAGAAACCGCCGAGGTTATAGAGGATGCACGGGGCGTCGAGGTGGCCCAGCGCGACCTCACTCATGACCTCCGCAATCTCCTCAAGCGTGCCCGTACCACCGGGAAACGCCACAAACGCGTCGCCGAGCTCAATCATCGTGGCCTTACGCTCGGCCATCGTCTCGGTAACGATGAGACGCGTGAGCTCGTCGTACTGGAACTCGCGCTCGATGAACTCGCGCGGCTCGACACCCGTCGCCTCGCCGCCCGCCGCGATAACGCTCTGAGCAAGCTCGCCCATGAGCCCGCTCTTGGAGCCTCCGTAGACCAGCGCGTTACCAGACTCGCCAATCCACGCGCCAAGCTCTCGCACCGCGGTCTTGAGCGCCGGGTCCCTGCCCTCGCTCGCGCCCAGGTAGACCGTGATATTCATAAGCGTCCTTTCACAAAAGCAAAGCGGTGGCCGGCTAAAGCGCACGGCCACCGCCTCATCGGAAATCAAACTGTTCAGGGGTTCGTTCGCCCCTAAACGCAATCGCCATGGAACACGCCACGGCATTCGAACTTCGGGCTTCGGGCTTCGGGTATCGAGCTTCGGGCTTCGACCCTCGAGCCTCGGGTATCGAGCTAGAACGTAACGTTGCCAAACTCATTGAGCGTGAGGCCCTCGTTGTGGTCCACGGCATAGTCAAGGTTCCACTGGCTCGTGAAGAGCAGCAGCTTGCCCCCGCGCATGTCCTCGACGCGGCAGGTGTCGCGCGTGAGGTTGAGGGCGCGGACGGCCTTCTCGTCCATATCGCCATCAATCCAGCGAAGCATCTGGTACGGAAGGGCCTGACGATAGACCTCGACGTGATACTCGCTCTTGAGGCGCTGCTCGAGGACCTCGAACTGGAGCACGCCCACAACACCGACGATGACGCTCTCCATGCCAGCGCCAAGCTCGCGGAAGATCTGGATGGCACCCTCCTGGGCAAGCTCCTCCATGCCCT
Source organism: uncultured Coriobacteriaceae bacterium (assembly GCA_900552935.1). Lineage (GTDB taxonomy): Bacteria > Actinomycetota > Coriobacteriia > Coriobacteriales > Atopobiaceae > Parolsenella. Next base: position 17,534 of record USBN01000007.1, read on the forward strand.
TCACGAACTGCTTGCGCTTGAGAGTGTCGACCTGCGAAATGCGCGCGAAGTGCTCGGGCGAGAAGGTGGGGATGCCAGAGAAGCGCACGGGAGGCTTGCCGGTGCACACCGTGTCGCCAATGGAGAAGATGCCCGGGTCAAACAGTCCGACGATATCGCCGGCATAGGCCTCGTCCACGATGGCGCGATCGTCGGCCATCATCGACGTACCCGTGGCGAGCTTGAGCGAGCGCTCGCCCTGCACGTGGTAGGCGGTCATGCCGCGCTCGAACTTACCCGAACAAATGCGCACGAAGGCGATGCGGTCGCGGTGGTTCTTGTCCATGTTCGCCTGGATCTTGAACACGAAACCGCTGAAGTCGTCACGCGTGGGAGGCACGGGCTCGCCCGTAAGGCAATCCGTGTAGGCACGCGGAGCCGAGGTGAGGCGCAGGAATTCCTTGAGGAACGGCTCGACGCCAAAGTTGGTGAGGGCAGAGCCAAAGAACGCGGGTGACAGCTTGCCGCAGGCGACGGCATCGAGGTCCAGCTCGTCACCGGCGCCGTCGAGAAGCTCAATGTCATCCATCAGAGCACGGTGGTTCTCCTCGCCGATTAGCTCGTCCATGGAGGGGTCGCCGAGCTCGGCCTCGATCTCCGCAACCTTTTTGGTAGCGTTGGCACGGCCCTCGCCCTCAAAGGCGATAACGTGACGGGTCTGGCGATCGAAGACGCCGCGGAAGTTGCGGCCGCTGCCGATAGGCCAGTTCATAGGATACGTATTGATGCCGAGAACGTTCTCGATCTCCTCCATGAGCTCGAAGGGATCGCGCGCGTCATGGTCGAGCTTGTTGACGAAGGTGAAAATGGGGATGTGACGCAGAGTGCAGACCTTGAAGAGCTTCTTGGTCTGAGCCTCGACGCCCTTCGCGCCATCGATGACCATGACGGCAGCGTCTGCCGCCATGAGGGTTCGATAGGTGTCCTCGGAGAAGTCCTGGTGGCCAGGGGTGTCGAGGATGTTGACGCAGTGTCCCTCATAGGTGAACTGGAGCACCGAAGAGGTGACGGAGATGCCGCGCTCCTTCTCGATGTCCATCCAGTCGGAGACCGCGTGCTTCGAGCTGCTCTTGCCCTTGACCGAACCGGCGGTCTGAATGCTGCCGGTGTACAGGAGGAGCTTCTCGGTAAGGGTGGTTTTGCCGGCGTCCGGGTGCGAGATGATCGCGAACGTGCGGCGCGAGGAAATCTGGTCTTCAAGGAAAGACATGCAATTGTTCCTTCATCGTGCGGTTTTGACTCGAACATTGTAGCGAGAAGCAGGGATAACGGCGCGCCGAATGCCGCGAGGCACCCGCAACGCGCCCGCTCGCCCCAGTATCTTCACGTGAGGCGAATCGGTTCGTCAGGCAAGGGCAGTTATCACCCCGTCAGGCGAACGGGGCATCTTCCTCAAATGCTATTCCTCGCCAGCGGTCGCCCCGGCGGCGCGACGCGCGTATTCGAGATAGCCGGACACACTGTAGTGGTCCGCCCCATCGCTGGCGGAATTGCCCGAGCCACCAACAACCCCCAGGTAGCCACCGTCGACCTGACCACCGTCAGAGTTGACCACAAGAGCATACCAGTGGCCAAACTCATGCTTGGGCTTACGCAGCTGGCAGGCAAGCGTCAGCTTCGTGTCGCCCTCCTGGCGATAGAAGACGCCGGCGCGGCGAAGGGTCTCGAGGCGCTCTCCATCCATCCAGAAGCACATGAACGGAGTCTCGAACGCATCCGTGAGAGTGCCCGCCATGCTGTTGTACACATAGCAGAACAGCGCCCGCTCCCTGCCACGCGCAAGCAAATCCACCTCGGACTCCTTGAGCTTGAACGTCACCGTGGTGATGGCTCCATGCTGGCCCTCCACCTCACAGACGTCCGTGACGGCGGTCTTGACCTGGAAGAAGAACGTCTCCGGCTCCACACCAGGATGCTCAAGCTGCTGCTTGAGGTTGAGGGATACGACGTCGATGCCCATGTCCGCCGGGGGACGCAGCGCATCGAGCCCATTGCGATAGAGCGAGCTCATCAGCTGGTACTCGCCGGTATAGCCGTTGTAGAGAAGGTCAAAGAAGTCTGACGACACAGGAATTCCTCCGGTTAATCAAGAAACGGAATCAATACGGTACTGGCGTGCCAGCATGACGACGGGGCGATTCGGGGCCACAGTGCTTGCGCGTCAGCACAGCGACGGGACGATTCGGGGCCACGGTGCTTGCGCGTCAGCATGACGGCGCGACTCGGAGCTGGCGGATAACTGCGCGCGGCTGCCCACCAAACCCGCGGCTACAAGTCTTTGATAAAAAAGTGGTCCATCGCAACGTGCCCGGGGCTGACCGGATCGATGGCGCGATAGCCAAGCTTCTCGTAAAGGTTGATCGCCGCCTTAAGCTTCGAATGGGTCTCGAGATACAGAGACCTGTAGCCCAGCTCACGGGCGGCCTCCTCAACCAGTCCAACGAGGCGCGTGCCCAAACCATGGCCCTTTGCCTCGTCTGCCAGATATAGCTTCTGCAACTCAGCCGTGCCCTCGAGGGATAAGAACTCAGCCAGGCCACAGCCGCCGAGCACACGCCCATCGTCATCTACGGCAACATAGTAACGGCGGCGCGTAGGGTCTTCGTCGTAGAAGCCGCTCAGGTGCATGATCTCGGGGTCGAAGAAGGCGGTACCCGGAATGTCGAGCCCGACCGCCGCGAGGTTACCGCGCGCGATAGTGCCCATCGCCTCGTCGTCATCCGCGGTTATGGGTCTGATCGTCATGCCACCCACAAAGCCTCCCAGCAGCCGGATTCACTTAGGAGCTGATGGCAGCCGATACATGGCGATTGCACATAGCCAACAAGTTAGGCACCGTCAGCACGGCCCCGGCGGCCACTGCCGCGCGGCCCCAGTAGCTCCCGCCCGCACGGTCCCGGCGGCCACTGCCGCACGGCCCTGACCAAGTGCCACCTTGTCACCCATTGCGCCCGGCGTTACCGTGACCCTTACATAGGAATACCCATGGAAGGCTCTCCCCCTTAGAACCCGAATTCGACCGAGGCAACGCATGGAACCCGAGCAACAGTCACAGAGCGACGAGATCCGCGAGCTTCTCAGCGAGCTCCGCGCCCACCTCGCCGCCTTCCTCAAGCGAACGTTTAACATCCGCGAGGGCCGCGCGCCCTATGCCGTCATTCGCAAGCGCTTCGTAAATGGCGCCCGCCTCGATGGCACGCATCTCTGCATCCTCATCGTCGCCATGTTGATCGCCTGCATCGGCCTCGACACCAACTCGGACATCGCCATCGTCGGCGCCATGCTTATCTGCCCGCTCATGGGGTCCGTACTCGCCACGGCCTATGGCATCGCCACGCTTGACCGCCGCCTCACAATCGAGGCAGTTGCAGGCCTTGCCGTGCAGATGGCCCTCTGCCTCGTAACCTCCACCATCTATTTCAGGCTCTCGCCCATCGCCTCCACGACTGCCGCCCTGGTCGACAACTCGACACCCACCATCTGGGACCTCGCCGTAGCACTCGCAGGCGGCTTCGCCGGTGGCCTCGGCAACTCGAGAAACCAGGAGCCTGCGACCCTCATCTCGGGCGTTGCCGTGGCAACGGCTCTCATGCCTCCGCTTTGCGCCGCCGGCTACGGCATTGCCATGGTTGACGTCTCGTTCTTCCTCGCAGCGCTCTATGAGTTCGGCATCAACGTCGTCTTCATCGCGCTGGCGGCCGAAGCCGTGCTCCTCGCCCTGCGCGTTCCCCTCCATCGCGACCTCAACGACGACGGCGTCGTCGACCCCGAGGAGGCCTGGCTCTCAGACATCCTTTCGCGCAAGGTCCGCCGCTACGTGGTCCTGGGCACCATCATCTTCGCCATCCCCTGCGTCATATTCACGGCGGGTTCGATTGGATCGGCGGGCGAAGGCGTCGAGGACAGCTACGGCGTCATGGAAACGACGCGCGAGCTCCAAGCCATTCTCCCGGGCTTCGAGAGCTACTCGGTCGGCGTAGACGTCTCCTCAGACGACGAGGCAAACTCGCAGGTCACGCGTGAGACCGTCGCCCACGTAGTCACGGACGACCCCCTTGACGAGCGCTCTCGCGAGACCGCCGAGAGGCTCATCCGCCTCAACGTGCCCCAGCTCGACCGTGTGGAATTCACCTCGCAAACGGAGTAGCACGAACGTGACGAGCCGCGGCCACACGCCTCGCCGCCGACTACCCAAATACGCGCATCAACGAGCAACCATCCGCCGAGAAGAGCCGCCTGGCCAAATTTGAGCATCAGGCTCTCGAATATTCAAGCGCTTGCTAAAATAATGCAATTCTAGCGCCGGCCTCATTGGAGCCATCATGGATAGCACTCAGACGAACACTGCCCTCACGCCCCGACAATCGCTCGCCGTGGGCATTACCCTCTTCTCAATGTTCTTCGGCGCTGGCAACCTCATTCTGCCTTCGCCGCTGGCCCTCAAAGCGGGAACCAATTGTGTCCCCGCCATGATCGGATTCCTCATCGCGGGCATCGGCCTGCCCGTCCTTGGCATCGTAGCCGTGGCACTTGCGGGCACCGCCCGCGAGCTCGCCAATCGCGTCCATCCCATCTTCTCGAAGGTCTTCGTCGCCGCGATCTACCTCTCGATCGGCCCGTGCCTGGCCATTCCCCGCACCAGCTCGACCGCGTTCGAGATGCTTATCCCCCTGATCCCAGAGGGCATCTCCGTCGACACCACGCGTCTCGTCTTCTCCATCGCGTTCTTTGCCGTCGCCTTCGGACTCGCCATGCACCCCGGCGCGCTCACGAAGCTGCTCGGCCGCATCACCGGCCCCGCGCTCATCGTCCTGCTCGTGATGGTCGTGGGATTCACGCTCATCGCCCCGGCCGGCACCGCCCAGGCGCCGCAGCCGCCCTATGACAACGTCGCGCCCATCCAGGGTTTCCTCGCGGGCTACCAGACGATGGACCTGCTCGCGTCCCTCACCTTCGGCATCATCATCGCCGAGAACATCCAGGCCCTCGGCGTCACCGATTCGCACGGCATTATGCGCGAGGTCTCCCGTGCCGGCGTGGTCGCGGGCGCGCTCATGGCCCTCGTCTACTGCGGTCTTGCCTTCGTGGGCGTGACCTTCGGCTCGGTCATGCCCGATGCCACCAACGGCGCCGTCATCCTCACCGCCGCCGCCACGCTGCACTTTGGCTTTGCTGGCACCGTGATCATCGTCGCCATCTATCTGCTGGCCTGTCTCAACGTGTGCATCGGCCTCATCAGCTGCTGTGGCACCTACTTCTGCGAGAATTTCACCGGATCCGCGAGCACCGGTGTCGACGAGAACGGCAGGCAGGCCAACCCGACCTATCGCATCTGGGCAGCCGGCTTCGCCATCTTCTCTTGCTTCGTCTCGAACTTTGGCCTCGATGCCATCCTGACGTTCTCCGTGCCGCTACTGAACGCCCTTTATCCCGTTTCGATCTTGCTCGTCCTCATGGGTATGGCGCACCGCGCGTGCGATCGCTTCCCGCTCGTTTGGCCATGGGCCATCGGCGTGACAACCGTCGCGAGCGTCGTCACGTCCATCCGCGACGCTTTCTTCAAGGGTGCGCCGCTGGTTCTCGACTCTCTGCCGCTCGCAGACATCGGCCTCGGTTGGATCCTGCCCGCCGCATGCGCTGCCGTCGTTGGCATCGTCATCTCCATGGTTAGAAACGGGGCAGCCGAGAAGAACTAGCGGGCGCGGCATCGCAGCCCTGAGCGCCATTGCAAGTGCCCAAAGAAACAAAGCCCGGCTCCATCAAGCAAAGCGCAATCGGCTCTCGTTAGCGTCAACGCCGACGCGAGCTCGCTCCGCTGCTGTAGCATGGCAGCGTAAGGGTTTACTTCCTAGGAGGAGTTCGAGATGAAGGTTCTTCTTGTCAACGGAAGCTCGCGTAAAGACGGCAACACCGCGACAGCCCTCGCGCAGGTCGCGCGCACGCTCGAGGCGGAGAGCCTGGAGACCGAGACGCTATGGCTCGGCACCAAGCCCGTCAACGACTGCATTGCCTGCGGTAAGTGCTCCGAGCTCAACAATCGTTGCGCGTTCGATAACGACATCGTAAACGAGCTGATCGAGAAGGCCGAAGGGTCAGACGCCTTCGTCTTTGGCACGCCCGTCTACTACGCGCACCCCTCGGGCCGCATCCTGTGCGCTCTCGACCGCGCCTTTTACGCGGGCAAGAACGCCTTCTGCCACAAACCCGGCGCCGCCATCGCGATCGCTCGCCGCGGCGGCACAACCGCGTCGTTCGACGTGCTCAACAAGTACTTCACCATCAACCAGATGCCGGTCGTAGCCTCCACGTACTGGAACAACGTCCATGGACGCACGCCCGGTGAGGCCGTCCAGGACGAGGAGGGCCTGCGCACCATGCGCAACCTCGCCCACAACATGGCCTGGATCCTGCGCTGCATAGAGGCGGGCAAGGCAGCCGGCATCGAAGCTCCCGATGCCGAGCGTGGCCCCGCCACTAACTTCATCCGCTAGGCGATTTGCCCGCCGGGCGAGTCACCAGCTGGGTGAATCTTGCGCTAGGCGACTATGTCGTCAGGAACGCACACCCCAAGCGCGATCGCTGCCACGCATGCGAAGAACCACGCCTATCGCCGCAGGTATGAGCACCGAGACGACCAGCGTCGCGGTATCACTCAGATGAATGGCGGGAATGCCGATCAGCAGGCCAACGCAATACGGGACGAGCCAGATCAGCCACACGCCAACGCTGAGCTTGTGGAAGCCCTCACGGGTCTTCTCGTCGCCACGGAGAAGGACGAAGGTCGCCCAGACGGCATGGAAGAACATGAGGACGATAGCGAGCGCACCGGTAATCGCGTGAAACGGGGAACCCGCGCCATGCGAGGAACGCGCGATGGAAGTCATGATTGTCGTGCCCGTCGTGTCGCACGCAAGACCGATCCAAAACAGGATGAGATGCTTCTTCTGCAGCGAGCCAGCCCGAGCCTCTCCAAAGACGCCGATGGTGTAAAAGACGAGTGCGAGCGTGATTGCCGTGGATGCCGCCATAACCAGTGGATTCATAAGTTCTGAATGCCTCCCATAATCGATCTCGGAGCGGCGAGAGTCTTTCTCTGCCGGCCAAAATAGATTGTGAGACCGCCGCAAATGAACATCCACCGCGTCTCGTTCATTCCGCCGCGTCATACAGCGCCCTGCGGAGAAGGCCGAAGAGCACCGGGCACCCCTCCGCATCAGCGTGGAGCGCGGCAAGCATGTTGTCGAGCGTGAAACGGCTCACGGTCATCGCGTCGAGGCCCTCGGGCAGATCAGACACTATGGCATGGTCCGCCGCGAACACCTCGGCAAGTCCATGAAGCGCGTGATCGAGAATCTCGCGCTCGCGCAGGTGGGCGGCTGCTTTCTCGGAAGCGGGAAGCACCACGGCACCGCGCAGCCAACGCTCCCTGAAGCGCTCGACCAGCTTGGTCAGCGACGCATAGAGGTTCTCGCAGTAGTCGACGAAGCCCTTGCCGGTATCCAGCGTGCAAAACTCGTCAAAGACGGCGCGCTTGAAGTAGAGCTCGATGGTTGACGTCGTCAGCTCGTCCTTTGACGAGAAGTGGTTGTAAATCGTGCCGACGCTCACGTGGCTCGCCCGGGCGAGGGAGCGAATGGAAAGCGCCGAGACACCCTGGGCATCAGCGATGCGATACGCCTCCTCAAGAAGCTCTTCTCGAGAGATGACGTTCGAGGTCATGTGACTCCTCCGCTCCGTCAGACAGACCCGTTACCAGCTCGAACACGACCTGACAAACCATTCAGCTCAGCGTGCCGGCACCTCCGCCAACCTTCCCGCATCAGCGTCCTGCTAGCCAATCCTATCCGTTACGAGTTCCTCCGTGCGGAAGATCTTGCTCACCGCAGCCTCGTACTCGTCAACACGCTTCAGCTTTCTCACCGCGCGCTGCACGGAGATGGGACTGACGAAGAGCTCCTTGGCGTAGGACCACCACTCCTTCATGCGGAACACCGCGTTGCCGCCAATCCGCTCCTCATACGTGTGGAAGAGCACGTCATGGAAGCGCTCGAGCTCATCGGCCGTGGCTGCGGGGCCGCCCTTGATCATGCGCGGAAGAGCGGGATTGCCCACGACTCCCCTGCCAAGCATCACGTGGCGCGTCTCCGGATAGGCGGCAACCAGGCTCTCAACGTCCGCGACGCTGAAGATGTCTCCGTTGTAGGCAACGGGAAACGGCGCCTTCGCCAGCGCCTCGCCGTAGGCTTTCCTACGCGGAGTGCCATCGTAGAAGTCCGACCGTACGCGCGGGTGGACGATGAGTTCCGCAATGGGACAGCGACAGTACGTCTCGAGAATCTCCTCGAACTCGTTGTCGTTGGCAAAGCCGATCCTCGTCTTGACGGATACGGGAAGCACAGACCTCACGCAGACATCCTGGAGAAACGCCTCGAGGGCGGCGAGATCACGCAGAAAGCCCGCGCCCCGGCCCTTGTTGGCCACAGTTCCCGACGGACATCCGACATTGAGGTTGACCTCGGCATAGCCCATCTCCGACAGAAGCTTCGTCGCCCAAACGAACTCATCGGCGTTCTTGGTCAGGAGCTGGGGCACCACGTCAAGGGCCTCATCACCCTCCTGACAGAGCTCCTTGGCGTAACGGTTGGCAAACGGGAAATCGAGCCTGGGAGGAACGAGGAAGGGCGTGTAGTAGCGGTCAAGCTCGCCAAAGCACTCAGCGTGCGCCTTGCGAAACGCGTATCCCGTCACGCCTTCCATGGGTGCCAGCGACAAAATCACGTTGGTCCTCGTCTCCGTTGCAGCCTAGTCACGAACGCCCATTATATGCGCCACGGAGTTGACAAAGGGACAGTCCCTTTGTCAACTCTCGGACGGGCGACTGACCCGCAAACCAGAAAAAGGGACTGTCCCTTTTGCAGGTTTGGCAGGTTTGGCGGCGCGCCAGGCAACGGCGACGGCACGCCGCCCGCTTTCGCTACTTGGCGGCGAGGCTCGCGCGAAGGATGTCGAGCACCTCGTCGCGGTTGAGAACGTGATAGCCACCCTCCATGAAGAACGTCGCGTCGGCGATAGCATCGAGGTTGGACTCGTTGGCGCCCAGCTCGGCGATGCTCATGACGCAGCCGATCTCGCGCATCCAGGCCTCCATGGCGGCAAGACCGGCTGAGGCGAGCTCCTCCGTCGTCTTGCCGGACGCATCGACGTCCCACACGTTGACGGCAAAGCGCGCGAACTTCTCGAGGCCATAAGGCATGATCAGGCGATAGTACGGCAGCGCCACCGCAGCGAGGGCCATGCCATGGGTGGCATCCGTCACGGCACCCACGGCGTGACCGAGCATGTGAACTTCCCAGTCCTCGGTCTTGCCGCAAGCCACGAGGCTGTTGAGCGCCCAGGTCGCCGTCCACATGATGTTCGAGCGAGCCTCGTAATCCTCGGGATTTGCCACGGCCGCGCGACTCGAGACGATGAGGCTGCGCATGAGGCCCTCGGACAGGTAATCGCTCGTGTTGTCATCCGTGCCGGAGAAGTACTGTTCGCAGATGTGGCTCATGATGTCGAAGATGCCGGCGACCATCTGGTAGCGCGGCAGGCTGTAGGTGAACTCCGGGTTCAGCACGGCAAAACGCGGCCAGACGCGGTCATCCGAGTAGACGTGCCCGATCTTCATGCCGCACTCGCGGTTGGTGATGACCGATCCGCAATTCATCTCTGATCCGGTGCCCACCATGGTGAGGACGGAGCCCACGGGCACGACGTCCATATCCGGCGAGGGCTCCTCGGAACGAGCGTAGTAGACGTCCCAGGGATCCTCGCCCTCGGGCAGGTTCTTGGAGACGGCGACCGCCTTCGAGTAATCGATGCACGAGCCGCCACCCACCGCGAGGATGAAGTCGACGTCGTTCTCGCGAGCGATGCGCGCACCCTCGCGAAGCTTCTGGGCCGTGGGGTTGGGCATGACGCCGGCATCCTCGACGACGGTCTTGCCCGCCGCCTCGAGTGCGGCGATGACCTGGTCATATATGCCGTTCTTCTTGATGGAGCCGCCGCCGTAGACAAGCTGGACGGTCTTGCCGTACTTCTCAAGCTCCGCGGTCAGGGCGGTCATGGCATCCTTGCCAAAGATGAGCTTGGTGGGGTTGTAGTAGGTGAAGTTTCCAAGCATGATTACGCTCCTTCTCTCTGGGGCAATCTGGATAACTCTCGTGGTTGATTATCCCGCTTCGCATGGCGGGTACGCGATGGCGTGGAAGGGACATAGGGGAACGGCTCGGGAGGAGACGGCACAGTGCACCGCTTCGGTCAACGCCCGATACGATGGCCCGCGATGCGGGAATAATCAGCCGTAGACTTCCCGTCCCAACCCAATGATTGGAGCACCATGAACATGACCCACGAGCTCGAGCTCTTCATGAAGCCCACTTGCCCCTACTGCATCAAGGTCATGAACTTCATGAGCGAGAACAACATCACCATACCGCTGCGAGACATCGTAGCCGATGAAAGCGCCGCGGAGACGCTGGTCGCCGTCGGCGGAAAGCGCCAAGTCCCCTGTCTCTTCATCGATGGCAAGCCGCTCTACGAGTCCGGCGACATCATCGAGTGGCTTCGCGACAACGCCCTCTAGCGAGCACGGCGCACCTGAAAAAGGGACTGTCCCTTTTTCAGGTTGCCCGGCGATCAGGCCAGCGGGAGTTGACAAAGGGACAGTCCCTTTGTCAACTCTACGGGTGACGATACTGGCCGTGAGCTCGCGTTTTATGGCCGCGCTGGATGGCAAACTTGGGGCAGCTGTGTAGGCAACGCAAGCAGGCGGCACATGACGGCTTCACCCATGCGGGCATACCGCCACGCATCTGGATCGCGTCCGTGGGACAACGCCTCGCACACAGGCCACAGCCCACACACGCCTCCGCGTCAACGGTGAACTTACTCGTGTCCTCGCAGGTTGGGAGGCCGAAACGGTAGTAGAGCCTCGCGGCAAAGGTGGGCACCGCGCGAAGCCCGTGGCTACCCTTGACACGACCAGCCACCATATCGGCGTACTTGTCAATCCACTCGTCTGCGCGGACATTGACCGCGGCAACCCGAGCGCCGTCTGACAGGTCAAACATCGGTGTCCATGTGTCCGGCATCTGAACGCCAAATTGCGCCCCAACATCAACGCCCTTCTCGTGCAACAGGTCTGCCGCAAAGCGCGTGGTCTGACCCGAGGTCGTGCCAAACGTCGTGGCGGTGAAGACGTAGGCGCTCACAGGCACGTCGAAGTTCGCACGACCCAGGAAGTCAACCGCGGGCGCAGGCATGCCCCAGCAATAGGTTGGGCAAATAAACCCTAGGTAACCACCGTCGTCAACAGCAATGCAAGGGTGCTGTTCATCCTTATACGACTCAACCGAGACGGCCCTGTCGCCGACGCGTGTGGCGACTGCCTCCGCGACATGGCGGCTATTCCCCGTCGCACTGAAATACAAAATCATACGTCCCCCTCGCGCCATGCGATCGATTTCGCGAGGCCTTCGCGCGGCGGCACGCGATGTCTTCGCGCTGCCCCTCGCGAGGCCTTCGTGCGGCCTCCTCGCCCCGCCTCCATCAGCAAAAGTTGACAAAGGGACTGTCCCTTTGTCAACTCCGTCGCCCTCCCCGCCACCTGAAAAAGGGACTGTCCCTTTTGCAGGTTTCTTTTGCAGGTTTGTTCTGCGCGGGGCGTTCGTTTTTCTGATGCTGAACGGCAGGGGAAGAACATGTGATACTTCCCCTTAACCGGGCTTTATCTCCCGAGGTTATGCCACGATGAGCATAGCTGCACGCACCTTGCAGCCACGTGTGAATAACGTCAACGGCCGATACGGCGCACTCCTTACACAACCCTGTCGCACGCGTTTCACAGACCATAAACGCCGCGCGCATCATTGTGCTCCATCAGTGCGCACTACCAGGCAATACCCGAGATAAACAGGTGGGATACGTGTCTCTTGCTGGCGATAAGAACAACCTGCCGCGCTTTCGTCCCGACGGCACCTTCCGTGTCATGCAATTTGCCGACATCCAGGACGTGGCACCCGTAAGCCCAGACTCACTCGCGCTGATGGCAGCCGCGCTTGACGCAGAGCGACCCGACCTCGTTGTCCTGACCGGCGACCAGGTCAAGGGCTACGCTCCGGCATTCCGCCACAAGTCTCCGCAGGAGGTCGAGGCCCTCACGCGGCGCACCATCGAGCAGGTGTGCACGCCCATGGTCTCCCGCGGCATTCCCTTCGTCGTCACCTACGGCAACCACGATCGCCAGTGTGGTCTCGACAACGCCGCGCAGGAGGCGTTTTATCGCGCCCAACCCGGTTGCCTCAACGCGACCGCGTGGGCCGAGCTTTGTCCCGGCACGCTCTGCCTTCCCATCCTCGCCTCGAACGAGAGCGACGACGCCCGTCTCGCCATCTGGCTTGCGGATTCCGGCGCAGGCGACATCGGCGGCGGCTACGAGGCCTTCCCGACAGAGACGCTCGACTGGCTCGCTGGCACCGCAGACCGCCTGGCCGCGGAGAAGGACCACCCCGCACCCGGCATCCTCTTCCAGCACATACCGCTCCCCCAGGTCTACGAATGCCTCCGCCCGGCCCGCACGGACGAGAAGGGCATCCCTGGCTACAGGGCCCACTACACCCCACACCTGAAGCTCGTCTGTGCCGAGGATTACCTTGAGTCTGGCACCCTACGCGAGCCCGTCTGCTGCCCGGACGCAGACTCCGGCGAGTTCGACGCGCTCTCGAAGCAGGGTAGTTTCTTCGGCGTCTTCTTCGGCCACGACCACAAGAACACGCTGGTCGCACGCTATGGAGGCATGCGCCTTGGCTATGCCCCAACGGCGGGATTCGGAAGCTACGGCCCCTCGGTCGAGCGCGCAGCCCGCGTTTTCACCTTCACCGAAAATGACCCAGCCTCCTTCGAGACCCACCTGCTCGACTACCGCACGCTCGTGAGTGCCCAGGCTCCTCACCCGCTTCACGACAGGATCTCCTCGACGACGCCCGTCACCGCCGAGGAGGCCCGAGAGGCCTTCCGCACGCCCGCATTGATTGCGTCCGCGGCCGCCATCACGGCCGTCGCGTGCCGCGTCATCCACTCGATCACCAAACGACGCTAGCCAATTGGAGACAAACATGCAGGAAGCAGTTCAGACCAAGGCATCGTGCGCCAAGAAGACGCGCAGCCTGACCAGCCTCGACTGGAGGCGCACCATCCTCGTGACGCTCCCCTTCATGGGCGCCCTCACTTTCTGGCAGGCCTACGACGGCCTCATCCCGCTGATGCTCAAGAACACGTTTGGCCTCGGCGACACCGCGACGGGCTTCTTCATGGCGCTCGACAACATCCTCGCACTGTTCATGTTGCCGCTGACCGGCTACCTGTCCGACAAGCTCGACACCAAGTGGGGACGCAGGACGCCCTTCATCGTGGTCGGTTCACTCATCGCGGCGCTTCTCATCCCGATGATCGCCATCGCCAACACCTGGAAGAACCTGCCGTTGTTCATGGCGGTCCTCGTACTGACGCTGCTCGCGCTCTCCACCTACCGCGCGCCCTCCGTCGCCCTCATGCCCGACGTCACGCCGCGCCCTGTCCGCAGCAAGGCCGACGCCTTCAACTCCCTTATGGCGGCAGTCGGCGGCGTGTTCATCCTCGTGGCAATCTCGGTGCTGGTCCCCGCCGTTGACAACCCGGACTATCGCCCCGTCTACTTCGTCATCTCCGGCATGGTTATCCTGACGACCGCCATCTTCGTCGTCTGCTTCAACGAGCCCAAGGAGGTCGCGGCCATGCACCGCGAAAGCGCCGAGCTGGGCATTCCCGAGGAGGAGATCGACGCGTCCGACGAAGGCGGCAAGGAGCGCGAGACCGACCCGGCGATTCGCAGGTCCCTCCTCTGCGTGCTCGTCTGCGTCTTCCTCTACTTCATGTCGCAGAACGCCATCTCCAGCGGCTTCTCTCGCTACGCTGACGCGGTCTGGGGCATGCAGGGTGGCAGCTACGCCATGGTCCAGACGGCGGCAACCCTTGCCGCCTTGGTTGCCTACATGCCGATGGCCTCGGTCGCTTGCCACATCGGCCGCAAGCGCACGACCTACATCGGCCTCGTCTTCATGGTCCTCGGTTGCGTGCTGATCTCGCTCAGCACGACCTTCTCGCCCATCGTCTACCTCTGGACGATCCTCTTTGGCATCGGCACCGCGACCGTCTCGCTGACCATCTACCCGATGATCGTAGAGCTTGCGAGCACGCAGACCACCGGCAGGTACACGGGCTACTACTACACCGCGAGCATGGCCGCCCAGGTCATCACGCCAATCCTCTCTGGCGCCGTCATGCAGTTCGTGGGTTACGCGCAGCTCTACCTCTACGGCGCCACTTTCGCCGCCCTCGCAATCGTCCCGGTGCTGTTCGTGCGCCACGGCGACACGCTCACCATGGGCGATGTCCGCGAGCGCCAGGCGAGCTGGGAGGCCAAGCACGCGGAGAAGGGCGAGTAGGGCGCCGCTCGGCAGCCAAAGCCCCCATGGGTCAAACGAATTCGGGGCCTCACCCAACGGCGGGTGGCGCCCCGTTCTCGTCCGTCCGCGCACCCGCGCGCTAGGGGCGCAGGTAGTGGCCCGTCAGGCTGTCCGCGCACCCAAGCGCTAGGGGCACAGGTAGTGGCCCGTCAGACTGTCCGGATTCGCCAAGACCTCACCAGGCGTGCCGCAGGCGACGATACGGCCGCCATCCTCGCCCCCTCCGGGGCCCATATCTATCACATAGTCCGCATTGGCAATAAAGTCCAGGTCGTGCTCAATGACGACGACCGTGGCGCCCTGCTCCACCAGGCGCTGGAACACGCTGAGAAGGACCTCGACGTCGCACGGATGCAGGCCGATCGTGGGCTCGTCAAACACGAAGACGGCATCCTCCTGGCCACGGCCCATCTCACTCGCGAGCTTAAGGCGCTGGGCCTCCCCGCCAGAGAGGGCGGGCGTCGCCTCGCCAAGCGTGAGGTAACCCAGCCCCAGGTCATGGAGGGTCTGGAGCTTCTCGTGAGCGCGCTTGATGTCCGCAACGTGCGGCAGGGCCTCGTCCACGGAGAGGGCCAGGAGCTCCGGTAGGCTGAGGCCCGCGCCGTCGACCCCCTTCTCCACCCTGCGGATACCGGCGGCTCGGCCGCCAAACCTGCCGCCACGGCAATCCGGGCAGGCGATGTCCACGTCCGGCAAGAACTGCACGTCAAGAGAAATCTGGCCCGTGCCATCGCAGGTAGGGCAGCGGAGGCTTCCCGTGTTATATGAGAAGTCGCCAGCCTTGAGGCCGAGCTCGCGCGCGGCGTCTGTGCGCGCGTAGACACGGCGCAGGTCATCGAGCACGCCGCTGTAGGTGGCCACCGTCGAACGCACGTTAACGCCGATCGGTGTGGCGTCGATGAGGTTCGCTCGGCGGATGCCCTCGGCATCGAGCGCCGTCACGTGGGTGGGTAGCGCCTCTCCTGCCGCGGCCGCCGCGAGCGCCGGTATGAGCGTCTCGAGCACGAGCGTCGTCTTGCCAGAACCCGACACGCCCGTCACGGCAACGAGACGTCCTCGCGGAACGTCGACCGAGAAGGGCCTCACCGTATGGAGGCCACTCGACTCAAGGTGAATGCGCCCCAGGTCAAACATGGTGTCAGCGCTTGCCTGACACCTCGCCGCAACGCGCTTACCGCCCGAGAGGTAAGGGCCGATGAGCGACTCTGGGTTCTGGGCCACCTCGGCCACGCTTCCCTGCGCCAACACGCGACCTCCACCGGCGCCTGCCTCGGGACCCATCTCGATGATATGGTCCGCCGCCGCGAGGATCCTTGTGTCGTGGTCGACCATCACGACGGAATTGCCGTCAGCAATCAAGTCGCGCATCACGCCGAGAAGGCCATCGACGTTCGCGGGGTGCAGGCCGATCGAGGGCTCGTCCATCACGTAGAGCACGCCCGTGGTGCGGTTGCGCACGGATCGCGCGAGCTGCACGCGCTGGCGCTCGCCGGTGGAGAGCGTCGAGCCCGCACGGTCGAGCGAGAGATAGCCAAGGCCGAGCTCGAGCAGACGGCGTGCCGTGCTTTTGAATGAATCGCAGATAGATGCCGCCATCGGGCGCATCTCGGCGGGAAGGCTCTCCGGGACGCCCGCCACCCACTCGTCGAGCTCCGCGAGCGTCATCCGCGTGGCTTCGGCGAGGTCGATACCACGCACGAGGGGTCCGCGCGCCGCGGCGGACAGGCGCGTTCCTCCGCACTCCGGGCAGGGTGCCTCCACAAGGTACTTCTCGACGCGCTTGAGGCCCTTCTCGTCCTTGGCCTTGGCAAGGGAGTTTTCGACCGTGCGCACGGCGTTGTAGTAGGTGAAATCAAGCTCGGCAAAGTCGTCGGTCTTCTTGGACTTATAGAGGATGTGGCGCTTCTCGGCAGGGCCATCGAAGACCATCTCGCGTTCCGCGGACGTGAGCTCGCAGAACGGCACGTCCGTGCGCACGCCCATGGCACCGCAGACCTGCTTCATGAGGTCCCACATGAGACTACCCCACACCACCACGGCACCCTCGTCGATGGTCTTGGACTCGTCCGGGACGAGCGCTGCGCGGTTGACGGTGCGCACGATGCCCGTGCCGCTGCAGGCGGGGCAGGCTCCGCCGCTGTTGAACGCGAGGTCCTCCGCACCCGGGCCGAAGAAGCTCTCGCCACACTCGGGACAGACGAGGGGCAGCTCGGCCGCGACGTTGAGCGACGGCGGCACGTGGGCGCCGCAGTGCGGGCAGACGTGACTTCCCGCGCGCGAGAAGAGCAGGCGCAGGCTGTTGAGCAGCTCGCTTGACGTACCAAACGTCGAACGAACCCCAGGTACGGCGGGTCGCTGGTGGAGAGCGAGCGCCGCGGGCACATAGCGCACGTCATCGACACTCGCCTTGCCCGCCTGTGAGATGCGCCGGCGCGTGTAGGTCGAGAGTGCCTCGAGGTAGCGGCGCGACCCCTCGGCATAGAGAACGCCGAGCGCCAGCGAGCTCTTACCGGAACCCGACACGCCCGCGATGCCCACGAGCTCGCCCAGCGGGATGTCGACGTCGACGTTCTTCAGGTTGTGGACGCGGGCACCCCGCACCTCGATGTGGTCGATCTGGGTCACGCTGCCCCCTCAGACGGCATTGCCAACGGTTGCTATTGTCCCCCACTCAGGAGAGCGGGGTGCGGGAAGCTGCCTTCCCACACCCCGCATCATCAAATCCGGAAATCGCGTTCGCCGCCCTGCCGGCAGCGGTGGCAGCGGACCTAGTGGCAACCGCAGCCGCAGCTCTCGTGGCCCTCGCCGTGGTCGTGGCCGTGGCCACCGCAGCCGCATCCCTCGTGGCCGTGCTCGTGGCCATGGCCATGGCCGTGGCAATCGCAGGTGGCACCCTCGACCTGCTCGACCTCGCCCGCGAGGAACGCCTCGACGAGCGCGTCGCAGTCGCCGGAGCCACCGGCATAGATGGTGATCCCAGCCTGGTTCAACGCGTTGATGGCACCGCCGCCGATGCCTCCGCAGATGAGCGTGTCGACGCCGCTCTCCACCAAGACACCCGCGAGGGCACCGTGACCGGCACCGTTGGAGCTCACGACCTCCGCGGAGACGACCTTGCCCTCCTCCACGTCATAGATCTTGAACTGCTGGGTCTTGCCAAAGTGCTGGAAGACGTTGCCGTTATCGTACGTGACCGCAATCCTCATGATGCCCTCTCCCTTTGCCGGCCAAGGCTCGGCGTCGTTGTTGCAAGAAGCTGATGCATAGGCGACGTTGCCGCCCGCGATAACGAGGCGGCGGCCATTGACCAGGGCGTCCGCGGTCTTCGCGCGAGCACGCTCGCAAATGGCGGCGATTGTGGCGCGGGCAACGCCCATGCGCCGCGCAGCCTCCGCCTGACTCAGGCGCTCAAGATCAACGAGGCGAAGAACCTCGAACTCATCGACGGTCAACGTGAGGTCATCACCGCTCGCCAGGCCATCGGGAGAGAAGCCGAGGTACTCGGGTTCGATCCCAACACTCCTGACCTTCTGATGACGTCCTGCCATATGCTCCAACTCCATTTCTGACATATGTCAGGAAATACATTACGCCTGTCGATGAGGATTGCAAGTCATTTCTGGCATACGTCAGAAATAGTATGCCGCGTGGGCCATCCGACGCGGGGTTGTCGCGCCGCGTGGACGGCTGCCGCGGGGCTGTCGTGCCGCGCGGGCCATCCCGCCGCGGGGACGTCGCGCCGCGCGGGCGGCCGCCGCAGGGGTGTCATACCGCGCACGCCATCCGCCACGGGGTTGTCGCGCAGCCCGCCGTGTATCTATGCAAGCCCCAGCAGCATGAACGCCGTATGGAACAAGAACGCCACCAGCCAGGCAACCGTCACCTGCAGGGCGAAGACCGCAGCGGCGGAGCGCCCTCCCAACTCGGAGCGGACGGTACCGATCGCCGCCACGCACGGCGGATAGAGCAGCGTGAAGACGAGGAACACAAAGGCGGTCGCCGGTGTGAACAGCTCGGACAGTGTCGCGACCGAAGTCGAGCCAAACAGCACCGTCAGCGTCGAGATCACGCTCTCCTTGGCAATGAGACCGCAGACGAGTGCCGTGGAGACGCGCCAGTCGCCAAACCCAAGCGGTGCGAGCGCGGGTGCAATCAGGCCGCCTAGCTTGGCAAGCATGCTGTGCGACTGGTCCGTAACCACGTTGAAGCGAATGTCGAACGTCTGGAGAAACCAAATTACGACAGACGCTGCGAAGATGATGGTGAACGCCTTGGTGATGAAGCCCTTCGCCTTGTCCCATGCGAGCATGAACGTCGTCTTGACGCTGGGGAGACGGTAGTTGGGGAGCTCCATGATAAAGGGGACGGGCTCACCCTTGAACGCGGTGTGGTTGAGAATCACCGCAACGACCATACCAACGATGACGCCCAGCACATAGAGCGCGAAGGTGAGGGGCTCGCCTCCCGGCACAGCATGATAACGCGAGCAAGACCCGCCTAACCACAGGCGGCGACGGAGCCGCCTCCCTCGCCGCCATGCCTACCAGCGACGGAGCCACTCCCCCATCGAGCGACCCATCTCGGCCATGAAACCGCTCGTGTGCTTACGCGTGTAGATGTCGCAGACGCGCTCTCCCGCCTCCGTCGCATGCGGGCGGAACATCGCGTCCATCTCCGCGACCTGTGCGTCCATCTCCTCCGGAGTCGCCCGGTGATAGCGCTCTCTCATCACGAGGTTCTTCACCGGATGGCCGATGGCAGGGCGCTCCTTGGCGGGAGTTCCCAGGATGAGCATGCTAAGGGGAAGCGTGTGCGGCGGCAGGCCAAGGAGCTCAGAGACCTCCTCCGCGTGCTCGAGGATGTCGCCAACGTAGCAGCTACCGAGACCCACGGCTTCGGCAGCGATTACGGCGTTCTGCGCGGCGCACACGGTGTCCTGTAGCGCGATTCCCAGCTCGCCAAGACCCGGCTCGCGGCGCGGCGCCTTGCCCGTACGCTCCGCGAATTCATCCGTGAAGCAGCCCACGTGCTCGAACAGGTCGATCCACTTGACGTAATCGACAACGAACAAGAGCGCCCACGGAGCGTGCGAAATCATGGGCTGGCCGTCGCACAGCACGCAGAGGCGGTCGAGCGTCGCCTGCTCGCGGACGTCGATGATCGAGTACATCATCATGGCGCCGGCAGAGGGCGCGCGGCTCGCGGCATGCAGCGCGGCAAGCCTCTGCTCGTCCGTCACGGGAATGGCGCGACCCTCGGCGTCCTTGGCGAACGAGCGCGTGGACGAACGTCGCTCGATCGCGGCAAGCACGGGATTCCCCAATACGGGCGCCTCGTCGTTACCCACCGGCATGCCACCGATGTCCATCGCCCCACTCGACGTCGCAGCAGCACTGTCATCCATAGCCATCACGCATTCGCCTCCGCATATCCGCAGGCGGCATCGCGGCCGCCCTGTATCATTACGTAGAGCACTCCCATAAATACCAAAAGGAGAGGCCGTGCGCATCGTCGAAATCATCTTTAGCCCCACCGGCGGCACCGAGAAGGTCGCCCGCGCCTTCGTCGAGGGCTGGGAGGGCGAAGTCAAGACCATTGACCTCGCCGATCCCGAGAAGGACTTCTCCACCTGCGCCATCGACGGGGATGACCAGGTTCTCATCGCCCTGCCCTCCTTTGGCGGCAGGGTTCCCACCATCGCCACGGAGCGCCTGAGCCGCATCCCCGGTAACGGCGCGGCATGCACCCTCATCTGCGTCTATGGCAACCGCGCGTTCGAGGACACCCTGGCGGAGATGGAGGATACGGCCAGGGCTTGCGGCTTCAACGTCGTCGCCGCGGTGGCGGCCATCGCCGAGCACTCGATCCTCCCCCAGTTCGCCACCGGCAGGCCCGATGCCGCGGATGCCGCGCAGCTCAGGGGCTTCGCCAGGCGCATCGCCGAGGAGGCGACGGACACACCGGCCATTCCCGGCAATCGTCCGTACAAGCAGGGAGGCCGTGGCGGCCTCGTCCCCAAGCCCACCGGCACCTGCGTCGGCTGCGGCCTCTGCGCGAGGGAGTGCCCCGCGCAGGCGATCGACGCGAACGGCTTCGCTGCCGACCCCGAGACGTGCATCGGCTGCATGCGCTGCCTGAGGATCTGCCCCGTCAACGCCAGGGAGGTCAACGCTGCGGCCGTGGCCGCCAAGGCCGAGGCCCTCAGCCCCATCTGCGCCCTGCGAAAGGAAAACGAGCTGTTCCTGTAGGGACGACGGGCCTCGCGGCGAGGAGAGCAGGTGCCGTGGCTCCTACGCTCGCGCCGCGTGGCGCCCAGTTCTTTGGGTAGACTCAATCCCGTGACCTGACCACCTGTGCCCACGACACAGAAAGGCATCTCATATGGATCGACGTCCCTCCCATCCCGTCATCAACTACGCGCTCCTCGCCCTTGGCTCCGCGATCGCGGCCTTCGCCGTGGAGGAGTTCCTCGTCCCCAACACCATCCTGGATGGCGGCGTCATCGGCGTGGGCATGATGATCTCGCACGTGACGGGCATTCCCCTCGCCCTGCTCACGGTCATCTTGAACGCGCCCTTCGTCATCCTGGGCGGCATCAAGCTCGGCCGCAGCTTTACCGCGCGCGCCGCCTTCTCGATGGCGACGTTCTCCGCGTGCGTCGAGCTCTTCGACGGCTGGGCGAACGCCACCGGCGAGACCCTGCCCGCGGTTTGCTTTGGCGGCGTGCTTCTCGGCCTTGGCGTGGGCATCGTGATCCGCGGAGGCGGCTGCCTCGACGGCACCGAGGCCGTGGCAATCCTTGTCAGCAGGAAGACCGACCTCGCCGTAGGACAGATGGTCCTCGGCATGAACATCGTCATCTACGGCATGGCAGGCATACTCTTTGGCGTCGACCGGGCGCTCTACTCGCTGCTCACCTACTTCATCACGTCGAAGGTGCTCGACATGGTCGAGTCCGAGATGGACCAGGTCAAGGCAGCCCTCATCGTCACAGACGACGCCACGGAGATTTGCAAGCAGATCTACAACCGCATGGGCCGCACCGTCACCATCATGGATGGCGAGGGCATGCTGAGCGGCAAGAAGAAGGTCCTCTACTGCGTCATCACGAAGTACGAGGTACGCGAGCTACGCGAAGTCATTGACTCGGTCGACCACTCCGCGTTCGTCTCAATCTCGGACGTTTCTGAGATTATCGGCAACCACGTCAAGAGCACGGACGCCGCCCTGACGAGCGCGTAGGAAGTTGACAAAGGGACAGTCCCTTTGTCAACTTTTGCGCTAGTACGGGTTGATCGACCCGAACGAGAAGGTCGACCCGAGCTTGAGGCGACTCTCGAAGGCGTTGATGTCCTCGATCGGGTTAGTCACCGTGGTGGCGCGGAGCTGCTCTCTGGGGAACCTGGCGGAGTAGAGGTAGTCATCCGTCATGTCGCCGTCCTTGTTCCTGCGCTGCGTGTAGCCGGAAACCGTGACCTCCACGATGTTGGCGTTGAGGTCGAAGATATTAGCGGCCATAAAGAACGCCAGGCCAAGCACGCAGACTGCGTACTCCTCCTTGAGCTGCTTCTGGGTCTTGTCGACGACCTTTACCTGGCCGGAGGCGAGCTGCTTGGTCGTCGTCTGGGGTAGGTCCTCGATCTCCGGAAGGTCGAGGTCGAGGTAGAGATGGCCGCTCTCGCAGCCGATTTGCGCGCTCACAGTGGCGGGAATCTCGAGATTGGAAAGCCACTCCTCCACGAGGTCCACCATGACCTCGTCATCCGCGGAAAGGGCCGCCTCGAGGGCGCGCTGCCCCTGCTCGCCCGTGATGAAGACGGCGGCGGAGAGGTGCTGCGAGAGCTCGTCGGCGGTGAGCACCTGCGGCGCGAGCTTGTAGATGTCGATGAACTCCCTGCTCTTCTCCTCGGACTCCTCCTGCATCTCAGCCCAGACGCGCCGCTGCTCCTCGAGGTCGGGCGAGAGACGCGGACGCGCCGCGGCGACAGACCTCGCGGAACCGGAGCCGACGCTCCTGGCTTCGCTCGCGCCAGAGGACTTGGACGAGTGCTTGGAGCCGCCGAGCTTCGTGCGATAGGAAAGGCCGGTGCCCGGCAGGCCGGCGGAGGCATACATGCCCCTCTTGCTGATGTTGAGCGTGGCGCCCTTGGGGCCGAGGCTCAGGCTCGGGCCGCTCTTGCTCAGGTTGACGCGGATGCCCTTAGCCAGGGACACGGACTTGTGAAATCGAAGACCCATGCTCACTCCCCCACTCGAGACGTATGCCTCCATCTTACGGGTTGATACGGACATCCCTGGCGCGTCATTCCACGGACACGCAAAAGCCCCTCCAGCGAATGCTCTCGCCAGAGGGGCACATCTTTGCAAGTCAGTTTTACTAGCTCGCGAAACGCCAGTCTCCGCTTACTCCCACTCGACCGTGCCGACGGGCTTCGGGGTCAGGTCGCAGCGGGCGCGGCAGATGCCGGGGACCTCGGCCGTGATGCGGGCGGCGATGCGCTTGAGCAGCGCCCAGTCGAGCTCGAGGACCTCAGCCGTCATGACGTCATATGCAGGAACAATCGCGTTTCCCCACGTTACCGTCAAGCTTTTTGCATCTCCGCCGCCGGAGGCCTGCCTGACAACCTGAAAAAGGGACAGTCCCTTTTTCAGGTTGTCAGGCAGGCCTATCCCTATCGCCTAGACAGCCAAAGCGCGGAGAGCAGCGACGCGGCGGAGGCAGCCAGCGCAAGATAGGGAGCCGCACTTGCAACGTCTCCCGTCTGGGGAAGCCCGGAAGTGGTCCCGCCCTGCGAGGAGCCGGCGTTAGCGGTGTCGTTCGGTCCGTTCTGGCCGCCGTCCCCCGAGCCGGTCGACGAGCCGGTCTTCTCCGTGAACTCCCAGACGCCAACGAAGGTCACGTTGCCCTCGGAATCCGCCGTAGTGGCATCTGCCACCACGGACTCCCGGTCATAGCCCTTGAACGTCCACGTGCCGCCGGGCACCTCCACCACGCGCTTGGCCGGCGCGATGGCGCTCAGCGTGTCGTTCGTCGCATAGGCCTTCGTATCTTTGGGCGTCAGGTTCAGCACATCGGCCGGCAGCGGCATTCCCGGCGTGGCGCTCTGGAACTCGTACTTGGCGTGGAACTCAGAAATAGACCCACCGCCCGCCGCAATCAGACAGACTTCGTCTCCAGAGCCGATGGTGGCATAGCCGAGATACTCCTGACGTTCGTCTTTCGACTGGTCAACGTAGCGAGAAGATTCGTCGTCGACATACCAACCGTCGATCTTCTTGTTGTTCACGTCCTCCGGCTCGCCGAGATAAAGCTCACCCATGCTTCCGGCAGAAGACAGCTGCGCCGGAGTATTGGCAAGGTAAACGTCCGACGCCGCACCATCAGCGACGTTGTTGCAGAGCTTCGTATTGTTCACGACCACCGCTCCGTCGTTCCCCACCGCAGCGAGTCCGCCGCCACATATCGTGGCCGTGTTGCCGGTGATGGAGCCCCCACCGATGTTCATCACGGCAGAGTTGCCAGAGAACATGACACCGCCGCCCACGTCAGCACGATTGTCCGAGATGGTTCCGCCATTCATGGTGAAGGACGATCCATACGCCACGAACACGCCGCCGCCATAGCTGGTATATCCGTCAGGGGAGTCCGCGTAACAACCCGTGATTTCGCCACCGTCCATGATGAACGATCCGCCAAACATCACCGCGACTCCTCCGCCCCAGCAGATGGATCCACCGTTTATGCCGCAATTTCTGATGGCGCCGCCATACATGTGGAATATGCCGCCCTCCACGGTGACGCCACCGCCATAGTAGTTATTGACCTCGCGATCAGAAACCGTCACGCCAGAGAACATGTTGCAGGTGCCCCCAACGTGCAGAAGGCCGGGGGCGTCATTGTTCTGCTCAGATCCGCCTTTGATGGTCAGCACGTCACTGTCATCAGAAGACCCCAGATTCAGCTGCGAGCCCTCTTGAACGTAAAAAGAAGTATCTCGATGAGGGAAAGCGATGGTGTGGCCATTACCGAGAATGGTGGTAGTGCAAGCTGAACCGAAAGATGCGCCGTATGACTCAATGTCATCAGTCAGCTTGATGACATAATCCCCGCCCGTCGCCCGATTGATGGCAGCAACGGCGCTGTTGAACTCCGCGCTATCGCCCACTTCGTAGACGGTAGGGTCGGCGGCAAACGCCAACGTGGGTATCGCAAACACGCAAGATACGAGCATCGTCATAAGGGCAAGCGCCCTGCCAAGCGTCCTCACTAAAACCTACTTTCAAACGCAACCATAACCGTAGACAGAGCATCGGGCTCCCCGTGCGGACAAAAAACGACGCTCGCGCCGCATCAAGGGTTCGATACAACCAGATATGAAAGTCTATTAAATTCTTGTTGCCCGGTCTACAGCAATTAAGACTAGCTACGCCGCTCAACAGCGCCCCCGCAAACCAAGTGCGGCAGGAACCCCGGCATGCGAAATACAAGCTCGCGCGGTTTTTGCTCCCCGGATCCAACTCAGCCCTCTAAAACCGGTTCAGAAGAAGGCATCAGACGCTCGTTTTCCGACCGGTTTATTAGCGGATAGCGACTGTGAGCAGCCAAACGGCCTCTGGGCAAGTAGCCGGTTTTTGAGCGAGCAAATCAACTGGGGTTTTGTAACGCTAAAAGAGGGGACTACTCGCCCGGGAATCGTTTGGCTGCTCACAGTCGCTATCCCCTCATTTATTCGCCGCTTTTAGTCGAGTCAAATAAGGAGCGCCACTACTCCCCTCACGCACCTATAGTGAACGAGGCACCATATCCACCCGAACAGGCTCGAAGGCAGGCCCCATGACCCCAACGCAAAAGAAGATAGTCGTTACGCTCGGGTTTTGCGGACTCGTCTCCGCCGCAGACAACTGGTTCGTCTCTCCCGCACTCCCGGCGATCGCCCAGACGCTCGCCATCGCCCCGGCAGCCGCGACGATCATCCTCACCGCATACCTCACGCCCTATGGGCTGTTGCAACCCGTATGTGGCGCCATTGGCGACATCGTTGGACGCGTGCGTCTCCTTTGCATCATCGTCGCGGGCCTTGCCGCGAGCACCGTGCTATGCGCCGCAGCACCCACGCTCGAGGCACTCGTCGTGGCACGAATCGTCACTGGCTGCTTCGCCGCGGGAATCATCAGCGTAAATCAGTCTCTCGTGGGTAGCGTCGTGAGCGAGGAGGACCGACAGGGCGCCGTGGGCCTGCTCATGGGCGTCACGTTTACCGGCCAGGGTCTTTCGGCGGGTCTCGGCGGGCTCATCTGCGACCTTGTGGGGTGGCGCGCGGCATTTATCTGCTTTGGCGTACTCGGCGCAGCTGCCTGGCTCGGCGTCAGGCGCCTGAGGTACCTCGACGAGATGGACGGCGCGGGCACCGTCGACGCCCCAGCCACCGACGTGAATGTCGCAGGCGCGGGCACCGTTGACGCGCCAGGCACCGGCGTAAGTGCCGCAGGCGCGGGTGCGGTCGGCCCGGCTGAACGTGAGCCCTTCAGGCCCGCGGCGTTTCTCCGCCACGCGGCGCAAATCTTCTTTGGACCCGGACGCGCCGTCTATTTCGTTGCCTTCACGACCGGCATCATCTTCCTCGGGGTGTACGGATTCATGGGCACCTTTCTGGCCGAGAGGTGCGGCCTCTCCTCCACCCAGGCGGGTCTGCTCATGATGTTCTACGGCCTCGCCTGCCTCGCCGGAGGCAGCATTTCTGGACGCATCGGCGAGGCTCGGGGCCAGCGTGGCGTTATCGCCGTGGGCGAGACCTCGGGCGTCATCGCAACGGCCCTGCTAGCAGCGTCGACGATCACGGGCTCGTGGATGCCCGCGCTCCCCGCTGCTGCGTGCCTCGGCCTGGGCTACATACTGGTACAGCCCACGCTCGTCTCATTCTCCATGGATATCGACCCCTCGCACACGGGTCTCTGCACCGGACTCATCGGCCTGGGCGTTTTCGCGGGAGGCGGCATTGGCAGCAGTCTCGGCGGCCTTGCCATTGCCGGCGGTGGCTACCTTGCGCTCTGGACAATCGCCGGCGTGGCGCTTGTCGCCCAGGCGATCGCTGGCGCAAGGTTCCTGCCGCGGAAATAAGGCGAGGCACCAGCGACGGAGCAGCGCGAACGGCGTCGTCTCCTTCGACCCGCACCTGACTACGAACGGTTGTTCGATGGATTTCGTGTCAGAAGGGGCCGCCGGCGCGCCGGGCTATGTTAAGTTGCTTATCTAAGCCAAATTACCCGGCCCCAAACACACGAAGACGCAGCGGCTGGCGCATCGCGCCGCGGTGCTGGGGTCGCAACCAATACGCACGCCCGATGAGAGTCGAGCGCCGGCAGGGAGCATCGAGAGAGCGAGCATGGCAAAGAACACCGCAAACTATGGCAACGACAGCATCCGTCAGCTCAAGGACGAGGAGCGCGTACGTCTCCGCCCTGCCGTCATCTTCGGCTCGGACGGCCTTGACGGCTGCGCGCACGCCGCCTTCGAGATCCTCTCCAACGCGGTCGATGAGGCCCGTCAGGGCTTTGGCAAGCTGATCACCCTCACCGCCTTCGCCGACAAGTCCATCCAGGTGGAGGACAACGGCCGCGGCTGCCCGCTGGACTGGAACCCCACCGAGAAGCGCTTCAACTGGGAGCTCGTCTTCTGCGAGCTCTATGCCGGCGGCAAGTACGACAACAACCAGGGTGGCGACTACGACTTCTCGCTCGGCACCAACGGCCTGGGCTCGTGCGCCACCCA
Organism: uncultured Coriobacteriaceae bacterium; assembly: GCA_900552935.1. Taxonomy (GTDB): domain Bacteria; phylum Actinomycetota; class Coriobacteriia; order Coriobacteriales; family Atopobiaceae; genus Parolsenella. Next base: position 44,888 of record USBN01000007.1, read on the forward strand.
GTACGCCTCGGAGTACATGGACGTCACCGTCTGGCGCGACGGCAACAAGTACTCTCTGCACTTCAAGAAGGGCAAGGTCGTAGGCTCCAAGAAGAAGGCCCTTGAGGTCGAGCCCACCGATGAGCAGCGCACCGGCACCACCATCAAGTGGCGTCCGGACCTCGAGGTGTTCACCTCGATCGACATCCCCGACGAGTGGTACCGCGAGACCATGCGCCGCCAGGCCGTGGTCAACGCCAACGTCACCTTCCGCCTGCGCATCGAGGGCGAGGACGGCAGCTTCACCGAGGAAGACTTCTGCTACCCCAAGGGCATCGAGGACTACGTGCTCGAAAAGGTCGGCGCCAACTACCTCACCGAGCCTTTCTTCATCGAGGCGGACCGCCGTGGCCGCGACCGCGATGACCTGCCAGACTACAACGTCAAGATCACGGCGTGCATGTGCTTCTCCCGCACCTTCCAGATGCAGGAGTACTACCACAACTCGTCCTGGCTTGAGAACGGTGGATCGCCCGAGAAGGCAGCCCGCAGCGCCCTGACCAGCGCCCTCGACGCCTACATCAAGAGCCAGGGCAAGTACAACAAGAACGAGAGCTCGATCAAGTGGCAGGACGTCCAGGATTGCCTGGTGCTGGTGACCAACTGCTTCTCCACCCAGACCTCCTATGAGAACCAGACCAAGAAGGCCATCAACAACCGCTTCATCCAGCAGGCAATGACGGCCTTCTTCAAGGAGCGCCTCTCGACCTACCTGATCGAGAACAAGGACGCCGCCGGCAAGATCGTGGACCAGGTGCTCATCAACAAGCGCTCTCGTGAGAACGCCGAGAAGACCCGCCAGAGCATCAAGACCAACCTGCAGCAGAAGACCGACATGGCCAACCGCGTGCAGAAGTTCATCGACTGCCGCTCCAAGGACA
>USBN01000008.1 GCA_900552935.1 uncultured Coriobacteriaceae bacterium
AGCGCCTCGAGGCTGGCAAGAAGTACTTCTCCGTCGCTTCTGGTGGCGGCACTGGTCGTACCCTGCACCCGGACAACATGGGCGCCGGCCCCGCCTCCTACGGCATGACCGACACCATGGGCCGCATGCACTCCGACGCCCAGTTCGCCGGCTCCTCCTCCGTGCCTGCGCACGTCGACATGATGGGTCTTATCGGCATGGGCAACAACCCCATGGTCGGTGCCACCGTCGCTTGCGCCGTCGCCGTGAACGCCGCGCTGAACGCGTAGGGACAACCTTACAGAATCATTCTCGTGCCAGGTTTCTGGCGTGAGATGAGACCGCTGCCCGGGCTTCTCGGGCAGCGGTTTTCTTTTTTTCTGAACTTGGCAAACGGTAGCAAATTTGTCGTGGACGGTAGTACTTGCGCGATGTACCCTAGGCAGCGCCCAAAGCGGCACCTCGTTGCAACGCGGTATCTACACCATAGGGCACGCCTTACATAAGGCGCGTCTGCAAGGAAAAAGGGAAGCGATTCGTACCATGTTCGAGACCGAACTGCCGTATGACCACAAGACGATGACCATTCGTCTCGAGGACAAGAACTTCGCCGGCCTCATGCAGGGCCACCAGAATGATTTCAAGCCGTCCGAGAGCCAGGAGCAGCTCGTCGAGGACTCCCTCGACAACCCCTACGGCTCTCCCAAGCTCGAGGAGCTTTGCGCGGGCAAGCGTGACATCGTCATCATCAGCTCCGACCACACGCGTCCCGTGCCCTCGCGCGTGACGATGCCTATCCTGCTCCGCCGCATCCACGCCGCGGCGCCTGAGGCACGCGTGCGCATCCTCGTGGCCACGGGCATGCACCGTCCCTCCACGCACGAGGAGCTCGTCAACAAGTACGGCGAGGACATCGTCGCCAACGAGGAGATCGTCATGCACGTCGCTACCGACGACAGCATGATGGAGAAGATCGGCACGCTGCCCTCCGGCGGCGAGTGCATCATCAACAAGGTCGCGGCCGATGCCGACCTGCTGCTTGCGGAGGGCTTCATCGAGCCTCACTTCTTCGCGGGCTTCTCGGGCAGCCGCAAGTCTGTGCTGCCGGGCGTGGCCAGCTACAAGACGATCATGTACAACCACAACGGTCAGTTCGTGAACGACTCTCACTCCCGCGCCGGCAACCTGTGCCACAACCACATCAGCGAGGATATGTTCGCCGCCGCCGAGATGGCGCACCTCGCCTTCGTGCTCAACGTGGTGCTTAACGGCAAGCACGAGGTTATCGGCTCGTTTGCCGGCGACATCCACGAGGCCCACGAGGCTGGCTGCGACTTTGTGAGGAACCTTGCCGGCGTGGAGCCCGTGGCGTGCGACATCGCCGTGACCACGAACGGCGGCTACCCGCTTGACCAGAACATCTATCAGGCCGTGAAGGGCATGTGCGCCGCCGAGGCCACGCTTCCCGAGGGTGGCGTGATCATCGACGTGGCCGGCTGTGCGGACGGTCACGGTGGCGAGGGCCTGTACCACAACATCGCCGACAACGATCCGGCCGAGTTCGAGCGTGCCTGCATCGACCGCCCGAAGGACGAGACCCTGCCCGACCAGTGGACGAGCCAGATCTTCGCTCGCATCCTGGCGCATCACCCGGTCATTCTCGTCACCGACCTGTGCGACCACCAGATGATCCGCGACATGCACATGACGCCGGTCAACACCGTGGAAGAGGCGCTTGCGCTGGCGTTCGAGATGAAGGGCGCTGACGCCAAGGTCGCCGTCATCCCGGACGGCCTGGGCGTGGTCGTTGCCCAGCACTAGCCTATGCGGCCGCGGGGGCGCGGTCTGTCGATAGGAACAGAAGGAAGTACGTTCGAAGGAGTTTTGCACGTGATCAGCAACGATCTGCTTTTCCATATGCTGTGTGAGTTTGGCAGCACGGCACTCATGATCGTCTTTGGCGTGGGCGTCCACTGCGACACCGTGCTCAAGGGCACGAAGTACCAGGGTTCCGGCCACATGTTCGCCATCACGACGTGGTCGTTCGGCATCTCCGTATGCCTGTTCGTCTTTGGCGGTGCCGTGTGCATGAACCCGGCCATGGTGCTTGCGCAGTGCATCGTGGGTCTCGTCCCCTGGGCGAGCTGCATTCCCTACATGGTGGCCGACATGCTCGGTGGCTTCGCGGGCGCTTGCATCGCCTGGTTCATGTACGCCGACGAGTTCAAGGCCTCCGAGGGCGTCGTTGACCCGATTGCCCAGCGCAACATCTTCTCGACGAACCCCACGAAGGAGGGCACGAACTTCGCTCGTGACTTCTTCTGCGAGGCCATCTGCACCTTTGTGTTCATCTCCGCAATTCTGGCCGCCGCGAGCCGCGCTGGCGAGAACGTCCTGATGCTCGCTATCTGTGTTGGCCTCATCGTGTGGGCCGTGGGCATGGGCATGGGTGGCATCACCGGCTTTGCCATGAACCAGGCTCGCGATCTCGGCCCGCGCATGGCCTACCAGCTGCTTCCTATCAAGAACAAGGCTGACAATAACTGGAAGTATGGCCTGCTCGTGCCCGGCATTGCTCCGTTCGTGGGCGCCGCCGTGGCTGCGCTGTTCGTTCACGGCTTCCTCGGCCTGTTCTAGCGCTTGTTTGCGTGACGCTTCGTGGCGCCGCTACCCCTTGCGGGTAGCGGCGCTTTTTTGTTGCGCGCACGTGGGGGTGCCGGCCAGCGGGCGCGTGGCGCGCGCGGGCGGCCGGCGGGCGCGTTGCGCGTTCGGGCGCGTTGCGCGTGCGGGCGGCCGGCGGGCGCGTTGCTGCGGCGTTTCTGCGTGCCGGATCCATTGTTGTGGCGTTATTGCACGCTGGGGAGCCGCTGAGCGTGTAATAGCGCTGCGCGAGTGATGATGACGTGCATAAACGCCATGCCATTCTCGGGATGCTATGCGACATGCGGGATGCCGAAGCGCTCTAGCAGCGCCACGAGGCGTGCCTCGTTGGCCACGTCCGAGAATGTGAAGCGCATGATGCGGTCGACGGCGAGCGTCATGCCAGATTCGCGAAGCCGCTCATCGCGCATTACCTGCAGCACGTCTCGGCCATGCGTCATGGCCGGGTTGACGTACTTCTCGCCGCCGTCAAGCTCGCCGACGACGATCGTGCCGTCTGGCAGCTCCCAGAAGAAGTCGCAGCGCCAGGGATGGCCGGGGTTGTCGGGGTTCTCAATGGGGACCTGCAGCTCTGGAAGCATGAAACCATGCTCGATCATGATGGCGCGGGCCATGGACTCACCGCCGCTCTCGCTGCGTGCGTCAGCGTGGCGCGCGGTTTCGAGCGCGTGCCGCACGCCAGGGCGATGGCGCCCCCGTTCGCTGATCAGAACGTCAAGCTCGGAAGCGTCGATTCCCAGACTCGCGAGTCCCGCGTCTGCGATTGCGAGGCCCTCTCGAAAGCCCAGTTCGAGGAGGCAATCGACTATGGTGTCCTCAAGCGAGGTGACGAGAATGTCGTCGATCCGCTCCACCATTGGCCTGGTTGCCTCGGTGCGCCTGTGGCGTGTGACGCGGCCCGCGCTGCGCGTCGACGGCCAGCGTTCACCTGACAGCACGTGGACGCTCGCAAGGCGGCGAAACGATACGGGCAGCCCGTGCAGCAGCGCCGCGCTTGCGTGGCAGAGGACGAGCTCGGGGCGAAGCGTGGCCTCGGCTCGCAGGATGTGTTCCTCACGCTGCCGGCGACCAAGGCCGTCCCAGTAGCCCTTTCGCGCATAGAGGTGACCGCGAGGGCTCACGAGCTGATTGGGCGTTCGGCGGTCGAGCGCGGCCTTGAGCTTGCGATCATGCGTCGCGAGGCATCGGCGTGCTCTCTGGGCCTCGTCAAGCAAGATGCCTATCTCGACGTCCCGTTTTGTGCCCATGTCTCCTCCGTTCGTCTCGTGCAGGGTAACAGGGGCGACGTCGAGAAAACCTGACGGGAATCTAACGGAGACCTAACAGTCCAGGTCGGGGCGCATTTCTTGTGATGTTCGTTTTGCCAGCGGCTTATATGCGTCGGCGGGCGGCCCGTGGTGACGTTGCTGCGGCGTTTCTGCGTGCCGGTTGCATTGTCGTGGCGTTATTGCACGCCGGCTCCGTTGCTGTGGCGTAATTACGTGTCGGCTCCGTTGCTGTGGCGTTATTGCACGCTGCGCGGGCTCTGAGCGTGCAGAAACGCTATGCCAACGAGTGGGATGTGCAAAAGCGCCACGGTAGCGAGCAGGGCGGCGGGCGGTGCGGCGTATCGGCGGCGAGCAGAACGGCGCAGCGAGGGGAACGGTCCAGCGAGTAGGACGGCACAGCGAGGAGAGCGGCGCGGCGAGGGGAACGGTCCAGCGAGGAGAGCGGCGACGGCGCAGCGAGGGGCGCAGCGCGACGTATCGGCAGCAAATAGCGCCCGCGTGCGGGGACACGCGGGCGCCTGGGGAGCGCGTGCGGGGACACGACGCTCCGGGTTGAGACTCGCGCGCGGGGACGCACGGCCTCGTGGACGACGTGCTGGGACACGACCGTCCGGAGGTTTTAGTTCGCGGGGGAGAGGGCCCACGAACATCGGGTAAAGCAAGGCTCACGGAGCTGTTTGGCCCCTTGGGAGACGAGTCGGAGCCGAGTTCGCCCGACCGAGTCTATGCGGGAGAGATGCGACATCTCTGCTTTCGACTCGGCTCCCAAGGGGCCTCTGCGGCGGTGAGCGCGCCGCAGAGGCGAAAAGCCGTTACTTCAGGAATCGGAACGGGCTCATACCAGCGTAGGTCGCGGCGTCGCCCAGCTCGTCCTCGATGCGGAGCAGCTGGTTGTACTTGGCGACGCGGTCGGTGCGGCAGGGGGCGCCGGTCTTGATCTGGCCGGCGTTCGTGGCAACCGCGATGTCAGCGATCGTGGTGTCCTCGGTCTCGCCGGAACGGTGAGAGACGACCTGCGCATAGCCGTAGCGCTCGGCGGTCGCCATGGCTTCGAGGCTCTCGGTGAGAGATCCGATCTGGTTCACCTTCATGAGCAGCGCATTGGCGGCGCCCAGCTTGATGCCCTTCTCGAGGCGCGACTTGTTTGTCACGAACAGGTCATCGCCTACGAGCTGCACCTTGTTGCCGATGGCACGCGTGAGGTTGGTCCAGCCGTCCCAGTCCTCCTCGGCCAGGCCGTCCTCGATCGAGATGATGGGGAAGCGGCCGATGAGCTCGCTCCAGTAGTCGATCATCTCGTCGCTCGTGAGCGTGCGGCCTTCGCCCTTGAGCTCGTAGAGACCCGTCTCCTTGTTGAAACACTCTGAGGTGGCGGGGTCCATGGCGTACATGAAGTCCTCGCCGGGCTTGTAGCCGGCCTTCTCGACGGCGCGCTCGATCCACTCGAAGGGTTCGGCGTTCGTCTTGAGGTCGGGCGCGAAACCGCCCTCGTCGCCCACGCCCGTGGCGTGCCCGCTCTCGGAGAGGACGCCCTTGAGCGTGTGGTAGACCTCGGTGCACCAGCGCAGTGCCTCGGAGAAGGTGGGGGCGCCTACCGGCATGATCATGAACTCCTGGAAGTCGACGTTGTTGTCCGCGTGGACGCCGCCGTTCAGGATGTTCATCATCGGCGTGGGCAGGGTGTGGGCGTTCGGGCCGCCCAGGTAGCGGTAGAGCGGCAGACCCACGGACTCGGCCGCGGCGCGGGCGCAGGCGAGCGAAACGCCGAGGATGGCGTTGGCGCCGAGGCTGCCCTTGTTGGGCGTGCCGTCCGCGGAGATGAGGGCCGCGTCGATGCCGCGCTGGTCCGTGGCGTCCATGCCGAGAACCGCGTCGGCGCACTCGTCGTTGACGTGGGCGACGGCCTTGAGCGTACCCTTGCCACCGTAGACGGACTTGTCACCGTCGCGCAGCTCGACCGCCTCGAACTCGCCGGTGGATGCGCCGGACGGCACGATGGCGCGGCCGTGCGAGCCGTCGCCGAGGGTGACCTCGACCTCGACGGTGGGGTTGCCGCGCGAATCGAGTACCTGGCGGCCGTAGACATCGATGATTTCGCTCATACGTGTTACCTCCTGACTGGGGCCGGGCGGCCCTCATTGTTTCCCTTGTAGATATATACCACTAGTTAACCGGTATTAACACTAGAATTGAGAAATAGCTGGCCGAGGTTGTCGGTTATGTGATTTGCCGAGGCAGACGGCGAGGTTGGCGCGGCGTTTCGGCATGCCGGCGCGAACACTGTGGCGATTTTGCACGCTGGAGAGCCGCTGAGCGTGCATAAACGCCACAACAATGGCGGAATCTCTGCGAATGGCGGTGTCGTTACGGCACACCGGCGCAATCGGTGCAGCGCTTATGCACGCTGCCGCGAATGCTGCGGCGTTTCGGCACGCCGACGCGGGATGGTGCGGCGATTCAACACGCCGACGCGGATGCTGCGGCGCTTCAGCACGCTGGAGAGCCGCTGAGCGTGCATAAACGCCACAACAATGACGGCGTCGCTGCGAATGGCGGTGTCGTTGCGGCGTGGTCGGCAACGGCCTCGCGCTACAATGTCTCGATAACAGAATGCTCAAGTGGGGGGTGCTCGTGGACGCGACGCTCAGGCGGCTTGTCGCAGCGTGTTTTCTCAACCAGTTGGGGTTCCAGACGGCCTACTTTGTGGGCATCATCGGCTGCGCCACCTACGTGCTGGATGCGGGCGCGGCAGAGGTCTCGGCGCTCGTGTTCGTGATGAATGTCGTGATGCTTGTGGGGTACTCGGCTGCCGGTGCCCTCATTGATGCTTCGGGCCCGAGGACCGTGCTCGTGGCGTCCTTGGCGCTGCCGCTCGCCGCGGCCGCCGTCGTGTTCGCCATGCCCGTCTGCATGGTGTCGCTGTTGGTTGTGGCAATCGTGATGGGACTTGCCGGCGCCGCGGCATCGACAGCCGTCGAGACATTTCCTCGCTATCTCACGAACGATGAGATCCTGCTCGCGCGCGTGAACTCGCTCAACAGCGTGGTGACGTTCGTTGCCGTCATCGCAGGACCGTTGTTTGCCGGCGCCATCGCCGGCGCGACCGACAACCGCCTCGTGTTCGCCGTACTGCCTGTGACATCCGTCCTTGGCGTGCTCGTTGCGCTGTGCCTTCGCGAGCGCGTTCGTCCCGAGCACCCACAGGACAGCGGGCAGACCACGCCCTCCCTGCTCGCGCGCGTGGCGGATGGCGTGCGCGCTACGGTAGCGAACCCGGCGCTTATCGTGCTGTTTGCCGTGTGTTTCCTCGGCAACCTCGGCTTTGGCGCGTTCGACTCGCTCGAGAGCCTCTTCTACCGAGACGTGCTTCGCGTTGGTGCCGAGTGGATGGGCTGGCTCACGGCGATCGTGGGCGTGGGTGCCACGGTGGGGTCTCTCCTTGCCGGCCGCGTGCCCGCGCGCCGCGTGACGCTGCCGGTGCTGTGCGGCCTGCTTGTGCTTGAGGGCCTGGGGGCGGTGCTCTACACGGCGACGCCGTTCGTGTGGTGCGCTGCCGTCGGTCAGCTCGTCCTCGGGGCAGCGAATGGCATGATCGTGCCCCTGCGTGTGACGCTCACGCAGCGCAACTGCGAGCTGGGCCACCTCGGCAGCGTGAGTGCGCTTATGCGCGTGGGCATCAGCGTGTCGGGCACGCTGCCGTTGCTCGCGGCGCCGATGCTTGCGGATGCGCTTGGCGTGCAGGCGGTGCTCGTCTCGGCGGCAGCTCTCGTCGTGCTTACGGGCGCTGCGCTGGTGGCCGTGGCCAGGCGCGTGCGCGCGAGCTAGGGCTTCCTGGTGGCTGCCACTCTCGTCGCGCTTGCGGGCGCTGCGCTGGTGACCGCAGCCGGGCGCGCAGAACGCGGCGGTAAACGAGCCTCGTGCCCCGTGCCTCGCACCCGCCCACTCTCCGCCGCACTGTTACCGTACTGACACAATCGCGCCCGCTCGCGCTTGACGTCCGCAACCTGCCATAGAATGACAGGGTTAACCACTATGTATGGGAGGCCACATGGCACTAAGCGAACGCGACGTGCGCGGCATCGCGGATTACGCCCGCATCGCCCTCACGGACGAAGAGCTCGCCGAGATGACGGCGTACATGAACGGCGCCATCACGGGTGTGCTCGAGCCCGTACTTCAGTATGGCGAGGCTGACGTCCCGCCCACGTTCCACCCCATCGGAGACCTCTCCAACGTCATGGGCGCGGACGTCGTAGCGCCGGGCCTCTCGATCGAGGACGCCCTGCTCGACGCCCCCAGCGCGCGCGACCGCTACTTCCGCGTGCCGTCCATCCTCGGAGGTGATCAGTAATGGCTGCCCTCGACACCCTCTCCGCCGCCCAGATCGCGGCGGGCGTCTCCGCCGGTGACTTCACCGCGACCGAGGTCGCTCGCGCCGCGCTCGACGCCGTCGAGGCTCGCGACGGCGCCGTCCAGGCGTTCCTCCAGGTCTCGCCGGAGCTCGCCCTCGACGCCGCCGCCCGCATCGACGCGGACCGCACTGCCGGCAAGCCCCTGCCGCCGCTCGCCGGCGTGCCGCTCGCCATTAAGGACAACATGATGCTTGTGGGCACGCGCACCACCTGCGCCTCCCGCATGCTCGAGAACTACGAGAGCGTTTATACCGCCACCTGCGTCCAGCGCATGCTCGACGCGGGCTGCCTGCCCATCGGCAAGGCAAACATGGACGAGTTCGCCTTCGGCTCCTCCACGGAGTCCTCGGCGTTCCACCGCACCAACAACCCGTGGGACCTCGAGCGCGTGCCCGGCGGCTCCTCGGGCGGATCGGCCGCGGCCGTTGCCGCCGGCGAGGTCACGCTCGCCCTGGGCTCTGACACCGGCGGATCGATCCGCCAGCCGGCGAGCCTCTGCGGCGTCGTTGGCATGAAGCCCACGTACGGCGCGGTCTCGCGCTACGGCGTCGTGGCGTTCGGCTCGTCGCTCGACCAGGTGGGCCCCTTCGGCCGCAGCGTCGCGGACGTGGCCCTCGCCATGAACGCGCTCGTCGGCCCCGACCGCGACCCGCGCGACTCCACGAGCCAGGACTGCCCGGTCGACTTCACGGAGCACCTCGAGGACGGCGTTGCCGGCAAGCGCGTCGGCATCATCCCAGCCCTCATGGAGGCAGACGGCCTCACCGCCGAGGTCAAGGCCGCCGTCACCGCCGCCGCTGAGTCCCTGCGCGAGCAGGGCGCCGAGCTCGTCGAGGTGGAGCTTCCCAACCTCGACGCCGCCATCGCCGCCTACTACGTCCTCGGCCCCTGCGAGGCCTTCTCCAACCTCGCCCGCTTCGACGGCGTGCGCTACGGCTACCAGGAGCCCAACTGCGCCACCCTCGCCGAGCAGAGCTCGCTCTCGCGCGCCCACGGTTTCGGCGCGGAGGCCAAGCGCCGCCAGATGCTGGGTGCCTGGCTGCTCTCGAGCGGCGTGTACGAGAAGTACTACCTCGCCGCCCAGAAGGCGCGCACCCTCATCACGCGCGACTACGCCGCCGCCTATGAGAAGGTCGACGTCATCCTGATGCCGGCCAGCCCGCGCACGGCGTTCAAGTTCGGCGAGATCTCCGATCCCACGCAGATGTACCTCTCGGACCTCTACACCATCAGCATCAACATCGCCGGCAACGGCGGCGTCTCGGTGCCGCTGGGCCTGGGCGCGGACTCCGGCCTGCCCACGTCTGCCCAGCTCGTGGGCCCGGCGTTCCAGGATCGCCGCCTGCTCACGTTTGCGCGCGCGGTGGAGAAGGGCGCTGCTGCCGCCGCCGGCCACGCGGACGGCTCGCCCGCGCTCGCCGTCGCTCCTGACTTCGCCGGGAAGGGGGGTGAGCTCGCATGAAGAAGCTCGCCGACGTTCTCCAGGACTGGGAGGCCGTGATCGGCCTCGAGATCCACACCGAGCTCACCACGCTCGACACGAAGATGTTCTGTAATTGCCACCTTTCCCATGACGACGAGCCCAACACCAACGTGTGCCCCGTCTGTCTGGGTCTTCCGGGTGCGCTGCCTGTGCCCAACCGCCGCGCCATCCAGTCGATCGTGAAGGCGGGCCTGGCCACGAATTGTGAGATCATGCGCCACAGCATGTTCTACCGCAAGCACTACTTCTACCCGGACATGGCCAAGAACTTCCAGACCACGCAGGGCCCCGTTGCCTTCTGCATGCATGGCCACCTCAATCTCGAGGTCACGGGCCGTGGCGCGGCGGAGCGCCCGGAGTGTGCCTTCGGCGAGGCCGAGGCCCAGAGCCTTGCGAGCGCCAGCGCCAACGCCGTGGGCCTCTCAACCGCTATGAGCGACCACCTGCCCGAGGGAGGCACCGCCCGCCCCAAGGCCTCGAGCCAGGGCACCTATGACACCGCCAACCTCGTGCTTCCCGAGCGCGCGGAGGACGGCTCCTACACCGTGCCCATCCGCATCCTGCGCATCCACATGGAGGAGGATGCCGCCAAGATGGTCCACGTGGGCGGCGAGGAGGGCCGTATCGGCGGCGCGACGGAGAGCCTCGTCGACTACAACCGCTGCGGCACGCCCCTCATCGAGCTCGTGACCGAGCCAGACCTGCGCACGCCCGAGGAGGCGCGCCTGTTCATGGAGAAGCTCCGTCGCGTGTTCCTGACGCTGGGCATCTCTGACTGTTCGATGGAGAAGGGCTCCATGCGCTGCGACGGTAACGTCAGCCTGCGCCGTCGCGGCGAGACGAAGCTCGGCACGAAGACCGAGCTCAAGAACCTGAACTCGTTCAAGGCCCTGCACGACGGCCTCGAGTACGAGATCTGCCGCCAGGCGGAGGTGCTCGAGGAGGGCGGCGTCATCTACCAGGAGACGCGTCACTGGGAGCCCAGCCGCAAGCGCACCGTCGTCATGCGCGTGAAGGAAACGGCGGATGACTACCGCCTCTTCCCGGATCCGGACCTCGCCCCGTTCGATCTCACGGACGAGTTCATCGACGAGTGCCGCGCGGAGATTCCAGAGCTGCCGGATGCCAAGCGCGACCGCTTCTGCGAGCAGTATGGCCTCAAGCGTGCGGACGCCGAGCAGATCGCCGGCGACCCCATGACGGCGGAGTTCTTCGAGCAGGCATGCAAGCTCGCGCCGGAGAAGGCCATGGTCACCGTGGGCAACGTCATGGTGAACCTCGCGCCCGCCTACGACGCGCTCACGCCCGCCCAGGTCGCGGGAATCAGCGCTCTGCTCGCGGGCGACGCCATCTCGTTTGCCCAGGCTCGCGAGGTGCTCGACGCGGTCAACGGTACCGACCTCGATCCCGAGAAGGTTGTCGACGAGCGTGGAATGCGCCAGGTGAGCGACACCGGCGCGCTCGAGCCCGTGGTCGACGCCGTACTTGCGCGTTGCGGCGAGCAGGTCGAGCAGTACCGCGGCGGCAACACCAAGGTCGTGGGCTTCCTCGTGGGTCAGTGCATGAAGGAGAGCCGTGGCAAGGGTAACCCCAAGCTCTTCAACCAGCTGCTGAGCGAGAAGCTCTCCCAGATGTAGCGCTTCGGGCGCCCGCCCCAGGTGGGCGCCTTCCATTTGCGACGCCCGTCTCCACGGCGGGTGTCTTCCTTTGGCGTGGTCCGTCCATTGTGGCGGGTGCCTGCCTATGGCGCGGGAAACCCGTCATGGGCCGCTCGCGCGAACACGCGTAACAAAGCCGATGCCCGTCCCCGCAGCGGGCGTCCTCGTAAGGAGACGTGACATGAAGGTATCCCTGCTCGAGCCGCTTGGCATCCCCGAGGCGCGCGTCCACGAGCTTCATGCTGGTGGAGGGCCTGCCGGGCTAGGGATGTGGGGTAGTACCTACTCCTCGTCCCGGGGGATGGCGTTGAGCAGCGAGATATTATCCGTGCCCTTGAGCTTCTTGCCCATGAGCTCGCGTGACAGCTCGTCCGCCATGGTCGAGAAATAGCTCAGCACGGGTGTGAGGTTCATGGTCGCCTTGTCCTTGCACGTGCCGCCGAGCTTGATGAAGCCCTCCCAAAAGGCGTCCACGTGATCCATCGGGTCGTCGTCGAGCGGCCCGTAGTAGGGTTTGGCGTTTGTCTCGCGCAGGTACTTGATCTCCTCGGCGAGCTTCACGTCCTCGTCCAAATAGCTCGTGGGATGCAGCGAGAAGGGGCCATTGTCGCTCAGTACGCGGCAGAACTTCGCGTAGGCCGTGCGCACCTCGCCCAACAGCTCGCGGAGCACGTTCACGCTTGCGTTCGACAGCGGCTCAAGCTGGAAGCAGGGCTTCGCCACGACGCCCTCATCGAGCGCCTCGCCCGGAGCGAGCATCTTGGTGGCGTACTCGATCATCTGCTGACGATACGCGGTGCAGACCCGCATCGCCTCGTCGCTCGGCTCCTTGCAGTTGTCCGCGCCGGCATCGAGGAACTTCTCGCACCAGGCCAGCTCGCGCTCGATTCCCTCGCGGACGCGCGCGACCTCCATGCTCTTGTCCAAGAGGCGCATGAGCTTGTCAAAGTCTGGAGGAGTGGGCCAGGATTCGCACTCCTCCAGCTCGTCGATCGCGCGGCTGCAGAGGACCTTGCTCACGAGTCGCAGGCCCGCGGCGGCCTTCTCCTCGCGCTCGTGGTCGAGGGCGGCCTGGCGCTTCATCTCGTCCGCGGAGAAGATCGCCTGCGCGAGGCCCTCGGCACCCGTGGGAGCACCCGCACCGGCGCCCGCCTGCGCGAGCCTCTCGGCACCCGTGGGAGCACCCGCGCCGTCCTCGCGAACGTTCTCGTCGTTGTTCATCGACTCTCCTCCTAGACGCCAAGCGCACGCAGGGCGGCGTTTGCGACGTTGTCCGTGTCATAGAAAACGGGGCTCACCGCGAGGAGCTCGCTCGGCACGCTCTGGAGGTCCTGAATCGCCGCCATGGGCAACAGCACGCTGGTGGCGCCGGCGTTCTTGGCCACGCGCATGATCTCCTCGAGGCCGTTGATGGGATCGAGCGTGCCGGAGAGGCGCACGATTCCGGGGATCGCCATGCCGCCTAGAACCGGGCGCCCCGCCGCGGCAGAGCACAGGCCCACGAACTCCGCCAGCGACACCTCGCTCGAGGCGCCCCTCTTCTGCAGGTCGTTGAAGTAGAGCAGGAAGTCATAGCCGTTAACGTGGAGGTTCCTCGAGACGTTGTACGCGTTGGTACGGAACTGCTCGAAGGCGGCGTTCATCGTGTCCTTGACCTCGCGCTTCTTGACGCCCTCGATCTGGAGCTTGCCGGCGCCGGGAATCGCCTTGTTCTCGAGCTTGTAGATGGCGTACTCGCCGTCTGGCGCGCGGCCGATGCCAAAGACGTGGCCGGGGGCCAGTGGGGCGTCCGGCACGAGGGTGTCGTCCGCCTGCTCGGGCACGCGCACGATGTTGACGGCGCCGGGGACGTCAGGGTCGATATAGCCCAGGTTCACGTCCGCGAACTCGATGCCCGCCATGATCTTGAGTTGCTCCTTCACGCGGCGGCGGCCCTCGATCGCGTACTCGAGGATCATTGCGGCACCGTCCTTGTCCACCTTGCCGTCCGGGAAGATGAGCTTGGCCATGCCGGAGAAGGTCTTGCGAATGCCAATCTCGTCGCGCTTGTTGACCTCACCGTTGAGGCGGAAGTACTCGTCGACGAAGTGGGTGTAGTCGCGCTTGCGCATCTCCTTGAAGAACTCCGCCAGGCAGTCCGTGATGAGGCCGTAGCGCTGCGTGAGCAGGTCGCCCCTCAACTTGGGCACCTCCCAGCCCGGCAGATAGCAGTGAATGCGGTCGAAGAAGGCGCTGTCGTTGTTGAACTCGGGCGGGAAGGGGTCGAACAGGTGGGTGGTCTTGAGGACGTTAGCCACGGTGTCGTTGATGTTGCCCTCGAAGACCATGGACGCCTCGGCGTTGTAGCTGTCGGTTCCGCGGCCAAAGGTGCCGTTGGCCATGTAGCCCTTCATGATCTGGACGGCGTTCATGTCCTTGAATTTCATGCCGGCGACCTCGTCGAAGGCGATCGCGTCCCAGTGGCCGACGAGGCCCATGGTCCCGTGGCGCGTGTTGTTGCTGGCGAAGAGCTTGGCCGTGGTGGCCTGGCCGCCAGAGAGCAGGTAGCTGTAGGGGCTCACCTCGGTGTAGATGTGGGACTTACCCGTGCCGCGCGGGCCGAGCTCGACCAGGTTGTAGTTGCGCTCGATGAGGGGGACCATGCGCTCCAGGAAGTGCAGACGCTCACGACGGGTGAGTGCGTCTGGCTCGTAGCCGGCGGAGCGCAGCAGGAGGCAGATCCACTCGTCAGTGGTGAAGGCCTGGCGGTGGGAGATGAGCTCCTCGAGGTCAAGGTTGGGCATCTGGATGGGCGTGAGCTTCACAATCCTGAACGGTGAGTCCTGGGGGCCGCGCTTCTTGCTCTTTGACCTGGACCTCCTGGGCTTCTTCTTGGTGTCGTCGTCGAAGATGTCATCGAGCGCATCCATCTCGTCCTCGGGGCGCAGGTACTGGATGCGCATGATGCACCAGATGCCGCCCGTGAGCATCTTGCTGTAGTTGCGCACATACTCCTCGGGCATGACGAAGTCGCCGATGTTGAGGTTCGTGAAGCTGCCGACGTAGATGTCGTCGTACTCGTCGAGGCGGGCGTCCACCTTGTCGATGACGTTGTACTGGCCCAGCTCGCGGATACGGCTCTTGATCTTCTCGCTCTCGTCTGGGCGGACGTAGTTCTCGGTGAGGATCCTGCGGATGCGCCCGACGCCCTCCTCGATGAGGGCCTCGTCATCCGTGGCGCAGTACGTGCCCAGCAGGTACTCGAGGACGAAGGTTGGCACGTTGGCGCCGCGCTTCATGAGGGAGGTGAGGTCCTTGCGGACGATCTTGCCGGGAAACTCGTGCACGATCTTCTCGTCGAGGGCATCCTTCGTGTAGGGGGCGATGCCGCCCGTGGTGTCTGTGGTGTCACTCATGGTTGTTACCATCCAAAGTCGTCGGGGGCGAAGGCGATCTGTATCCGCAGGCTGGCGAGCTCGGTGACCTCGCCGGTCTGGGCGTTCTTTGCAAGCAGCGGGTAGGAGGCGCTCGAGCTGGGGGAGAAGCCCGTCCGCAGGCAGAACCTCGCGCGTACGGTGCGCTCCTGCGTCGAGGGGGACGCCATGTTGGCGACGATGCGCGCGACGTCAGACACGGGCTCTAGCGCGGAGTCCGCCACATAGACGTCGTATTCCGCCGGGATCACCTTGCCGCCCACGGGGTCCGTCTGGAGGAAATCGAGGCAGAAGAGCGTGTTCGTGACCGTGTTGTTCTCGAGCACCACCCTGATGCTGGCGGCCTCGGTCTCCTCGTAGCTCGCCGATCCCTTGCGGTGGTTGCGGAAGTGCAGCGCGGGCACGCACATCTCCTCGAGGGAGATGCCGCCGTGGACGTAGTTCTCGCCGCTGCCGCCCTTTCGTATGCGCACGCACTCGCGGGGAAAGAAGCCGCTCACGCCGCGTCCGCCTAGGAGGCGTACGGGCATGAGAAACTCGCTCGTGGCGCCCTCGGCGGTCACGACGTAGCGGCGGCCATACTCGATGACCTCGCCTGTGACCTCGTTGATGCCCACGTGCTCGGCCTCGCCCAGGGGCTCCTCGGTGTAGAGGAAGCCGTGGTCCGCGGTGATGAGGACGTCCGAGGCGCGGAAGTCCTTGACGATGGTCCTCACGGCGGCGACGAGCTCCTCCACGGCGTCGCGGCAGCCCTGGAAGACCTTGCGCTCCGTGCCCTGCTTGTCGCCCAGGGCGTCGATGGAGTTGTGGTAGACGTAGACCACGTCGGCGTCGCCCACGAACTCGATGCGCTGGCGCGGCCCATCTCGCTGATGAGCGTCTCGTACTGGACGGCGACGCCGACGGGGTGGTTCTGCCTGATGACCTGCTGTCTCGCGGCGCACGAGGGCGTCTCGGCATCATCGACGAGGACCTTGAGGCAGCCGGTGCCGCCCTGGCCCGAGCCCTCGAGGGCGAAGCTGCCGTGCGGAAGCAGTGCCGCCATACCGCACTTCGTGATGGAAGGCAGGGTGGCCTGCATGGACGTGAGCTCGCACGAGCCCTTGGTGTCGCGCTCGAGGCGCTCCGCGAGCTCGGTGGCGACCTCGTAGCGCAGGGCGTCAGAGATCACAACCCACGCGCGCTTCTTGGACTGGGCGAGGGAGTCTACCTTGTTCATGTAGAAGTCGAGCTGACGGGGGATGCCGCTCACGTAGCCCTGGCTGGCGAGCTCGTCTGCCGCGGCGTTGGCCCAACGCCCGTTGACCTCGGGGAGGAACCAGCCCTTGTAGAGGCGCTCGATGGAGTCGCGCGCGGCGCGCATGGCCTCGTCGAGGTCATAGCTGCCGTCGACGATCGCGGCTGAGAGCGCCATATGGAGGTCGCGGTACCAGCGGTCGAAGGCGTTCCACTCGGTGGCGTAGGCGTCCCAGACGCGCTCGGCGGGAAGCGCTCCCATGCCCTCGGTGTGGTCGCGGTAGAAGAGCCTCATGCGCGCGGCGGCGATGACGCCCTGGTAGTAGCAGGCGAAGCTCCCGTACCAGGCGAGTCCGCGGCGGCGGTTCGCGATCCTGATGACCTCGTCGGCACAATCGGGCGCGGAGACCATGTCGAGCAGCCTGCGCAGGATGGCGGCGTCGACGCAGGGGAAAACGTCCGCGAACGAGAGCCTCTCGATCGACGTCGCGTCTGCGGAGGAGAGGAGCTCGGCGAGCCTCGTCTTGGCTTCGACCTGCTCGGTGGCCCCCCTGAGGGCGCCGACGTCGCCGCTCGACACCCATGCCTCGAACACCTCGTGGCAGAAGGGCGCGTGCGCGGGGGACATGCGGGTCTCGAGGCCCTTGAGCGCGTCCGCGAGCTCTGCGCGAGAGAGCGCGGAGAGCAGCACGTGCGCCGTCGCGAGGATGGGGTCCGTTGCCGAGAAGCCCGTCCATGCGGCAAGCGCCTCGAGGAAGGAGTCTCGTACTCCCGCTTTCTGGAGCTTGTCGAGTGGGGCGTCCGCGCCCTCGTTCTGCATCATCTCGAGGAAGCACTGCGTCACGGCGACGGGCGTGGCCGCGGCGGCGCCGAGGGCCAGGGCCATGATGGAGAGGTCGAGCTGCTGGGGCGTGTCGTAGCGCTTGCGCAGGCGGCAGAGCTTGCCGAGGCTCGTCTTCTTCGCGAGGAAGGTCTTGCGGGCGCGCAGCGCGTCGCGCATCTCGCGCGTGTCCGGGGCGCTCAGCTCGCGCAGCTGGATGCTCACGTAGTCTGCCGAGAACTGCTGCGCGCGCACCTCGACGTCCGCGAGCCAGTCGCCCTCGAGGCGGCGTGGGCGCGGGCGATACAGCAGAATGCGGTGGCCGGTGAGGTCCTCGTTGAGGGCACACTTCAGGCGGAAGAGGTCATTCTCCTCCTCGCGCATGACCTCAACGCCGGGCAGTTCGAGCTCGGCCGCCACCTCGGTGAACTCAGTATCCGGATCGTGCCACACCACGATGCCGCCCGCGTCTCCCATTGCGTCGAAGAGCTTCGAGAGCTCCTTCGTTATGTCTTCTAGCTTCATGCCTTACTTCACCTTTGCCAGGACGTCGGCGAACTTGGCGTAGTTGACGTTCACGCCGTCGTCGAGGTCGATTTCGATCATCTGGTCCGCGAGGTGGTGGACCTTCTCCTCGTAGCCGGCTAGCTCCGCCGCCTGGGCCTCGATGCGCTTGCGCTCCTTGGTAAGCTGCGCCTTCTGGCGCGCGGCCGCCGCCTGCATCTGGTCATCCAGCTAGCCCAGACGCGTGCGGTAGCGCTCCTGGTGAGGCAGCACGTAGTCCGTGCGGATGCGCGCGAGGAGGTCGGGCTGGTAACGGTGCATGTACACCAGGCACTTGAAGCCGTTCTTCTTGCCGGAGTCGAAGAGCCAGTAGATGGGGCGCTTTTTGTACGTCTTGCAGTGGTCGGCGTAGAAGTCCTTGAGGAAGTAGACGCGGATCGTGGCGCGGGCGTCGCAGCCGGCGGAGGGGTCGAGGGCGTCCGCCATGAAGCGGAGGTTCTCCTCGAGCGCCTCGTCCCCGTAGGCCACGCGCACGAAGTCGATCAGGCGCGCCACTACGTCATCCTCGAAGTACTCATCATCGGTGATGGGCAGGATGTTGTCCTCGTCTGGCATGAAGGTCACGTGCTCTGGGTCGGGCATCTTCGCGAGGTAGTTCGCGACGGTGTCGCCCTGGTCTGCGAGCACCAGGCCGTCCACGTCGAGCGAGTAACGGCCGAACATGCAACCCACGGCGTAGCTGACGAGCGAGACGATCTCGTCGCGGCGGGTGCGCACGTAGCGGTTGCCCTTGTAGCTCTCCGGGATCTCCTCTGCCGTGTCGAAGATGCGAGCGACCGAGACGTACTTGTCCTCGACCTCGATGGGCACCTCGCCCTCCATGTTGTAGATGCGCGCGAAGATGCGGTTGAGCTCCTCCTCGTTGGCGCGGAGCTGCTCGAAGCGCTCGTTCACCTCGGCCTTGTGGGCCTCGTACTTGTCCTTGATCAGCGTTGCCATGTGGTTCGTCTTTCTGTCGTCATCGGCTGCGGTGCGGGCGCGTGAACGGGGGTGCGTCCCCTGTTCACGCTTCACGCTTATGCTTTGAGTGTGGGGAAGGTGGCCTTGTTGATGGGCGTGATGCCCTGCTCCTTGAGCTTTGTCAGCGCTGAGGCCATGAGTTCCTTCATCTCGCGGTACTCGTCGCTCTTTTTCTCGGCCGAGGTGAACAGCTGGCCGGAGATGAGGTCGTTGTATCGCTTGAGGGCCTTGGTCCGCTGCCCCTTTGCCGTGGACCTTTCGGTGCTCAGGGTGCCGCGACTCTTCTCAGCGTTTTCGAGACGGTCCTTGGTCTCCTTTTCCTCTTGCAGGAGCTCCTCGAGCTTGGCCTGCCAGCAGGCAATCTTCCCCTCTGGCTCCTTGATGTCTTTGAGCAGCTTCTTTCTCGTCCTTGCGAGCGACTTGAGCTCTTCGTCTATCTGTTCCGTGCGCGTGCGAATCTCGTCTTGTCGGCTGGCGATCGTCTTGAGCACGCTGTCTATCTGCGACTTCTTGAGGATGGAGAAGAAGCCCAGGCCCCCTCGTTCCTCCTCGAGCCCATGTGCCTTCTCCTCAAGCATGTCTGCCCGGGAGAGAAGCTGCTTGCGCTCTTCCTGCAGGTCGTGCTTGCGGGAGGCGTTCGCTGTGAGCTCGTCAGATATGGACTGCTGCTTTCTCTGGATTGAACGGATCTTCTTCTCAAGGCGCTTCTTCTCCGCGGGCATTTCCTCGAGCGTTCTCTCGTCCTCCTCATACTGCCAAAGTGCCTCGTTGGCCTCGCAATACTTCGTCGCAGCTGTGAGGAGGCGGTCGAGGACCTTCTCGAGCCCTGCGCGCTTTTCCGAGATGGTCGGGGCCTTCTTGGCGGTGGCGGGGCTGGGGGCAGCCGTCTGGCCCAGGTCAATCGCTGGCGCTGCGGCCACGCTCGCGGAGCCGGGACTGTCCTGCGCACCGGCGACGCGGGTAACGTCGCCGTCCAGCAGCCGGGGGAGGTCAAGGTTGCGGCAGCCCATGAACGTCACCTGGAAGGGGACGCCCCTCAGGGGCTCGGCGCACTGACGAAGGTTCCAGAGCAGACGGCACATGAGGTCGAAGAAGCAGGGAATGCCGTCTGCGAGGCTGGGATCGTACATGACCGTATAGGCGTTGGGGCCGGCGTTGAGGACCCTGAATGCCGCCATGCTTGCGGCGAGGTTGGCGAGCGTGATTCCCGTCAGGTCGCCGTCGAACATGATGGGGTACAGTGCCTTGGATACCCTGTCCCTGGGGACGACGAGCGCCTTGTCCTTCTCGACCTCGAGCAGGAAGGACAAGAGGCGGTCGCCCAGCTCCGCGAAGCTGTCGAAGCCGTTCTCGCGGACGATTGCGTTGAGCTCCTCGATCTTGGGCAGGTTGGCCCGCATGCCACGGATGACGTGGTGGCCCCGCTCCCAGGCGATGTCGGTGTCCTGGAAGAACACGTAGTCATCGGCGAGCAGCGTGAGCAGCAGCATGGGGTTCACGTTGTGGCTCTCTGCCGGCTCGGGTTTGGTTGTGGGCTCGGGCTTGGGCTCCGGCTCGGGCTTAGGTTCCGGCTTCGGTTCGGGCTTGGGTTTCGACTTGCGCGTTGCCCCCTTGCCGGTGGACTTCGCCTTTCCTTCGCTGGCAGATGCTGAGTCAAGGTCAATTTTTGGCGCCTCGCTCACGCTTACGGTGCCGGGGTTATCCTGCGCACCGTCGACGCGGGGGATGCTGCCGCGCAGCAGCTGGGAGAGGTCCAGGTTGCGGTAGCTCGTGAACGTCACCTGGAAAGGAACGTCCTTCAGCGTCTCAACGCACTGGCGAAGGTCCCAAAGCAGTCGACACATCAGTTCGAAGAAGTGGGGGATGCCGTCTGCGAGCGCGTCGTCGTACATAACCGTGTAGCTGTTCGGACTGTCATTGATGATCCTGAACGCCTCGCTGGCCGTGAGGTTGACGAGCGTGATCCCCGTCAGGTCCCCCCGGCGGACGATGGGATGGAGCGCCTTGGAGATGGACGCCCTCGGGACGACGAGCGCCTCGTCCTTCTCGACCTCGCCCATGAAGGTCATGAAATGCTCAAGCAGGTCATCCGTGTTCTTGAACCCGTTCACTCGCGCGAGGGTGGCAAGGCGTGGATGCACCGGAGAGCCGATCTGCAGACCACGGATGACATGGTGACCCTTCGACCACGAGAGGTCCTTCTCCTCAAAGGAGACATAGCCATTGGAGAGCAGCGCGAGCATCGTCGTGGGGAGGTCCATGCCGTCGGTCTCTCCGGCGGCACCTGCCGGCTGTTCGCCCACAATCTCTATGCCTTCCGTGAGGTCAGTCGAAGGCGCAGAGGTCACGTTGACCAGGGCGGGGTCATCCTGGGCACCGTCGACGAAGGTGACCTTTGGGTACTCCCACCAGACGTTCATGCGGCCGATGCGGTTGAACTCTATGCCGATGCGACTGAACCTTACGCTGAAGGGGATTCCCCTCTGCGCGTTCTCGCACTGGCGAAGGTCCCAGATGAGGCGGCATACCATGCCAAAGAAGCGGGGGAGGCCAATGGCAACGGGCTCGCTGTACTCAACCTGGTATGCGTCGGGACCCTCGCTCTTGATGCGGAAGGAGTCCGTGTAGTTGGCCATGTTAGCGAACGCGATGCCCGTGAGGTCTCCCTTGCGGACGATCCGATAGAGTCCCTTGTTGATGCCCGTCTTCTTGGGGACAAAGAACGCCTCGTCCTTCTCGACCTCCTGAAGGGCGGAGACGAAGTAGTCGATGAGCTCGTTTGCGTCATCAAAGCCATTCTCCTGCGCGATGAGGGCGAGGTCCTCGCGCTTTTGCTCGCTCACCCCGACGCCGGCGATGGCGTGGTGACCCTTCTTTCTGGGGATGTCGCTGTCCTCAAAGGAGACATAGCCGTCGCTCAGCAGCGACATCACGAGCGTGGGGACGTCCACGTCACGTGACTTGGCGGGCTCGGGGTTCGGCTCCTCGTTCTCTTCGCCCTCGCTCGGCGCGATCCCCACGCGCGAGAGCAGCGCCCGCATGCGCTCGGAGGGCGCGAGCGTCTTGTCGATGGCTGTCTGGACCGTCTTCGAGGGGTCTGACAGGTAGGTCGTGGCTATGGTCAGGAGCTTGTTGGTGTCCTCCGCCGGCAGGCGGGCGTCTCCCAGGTTGTCTGGGGTAATGGGCAGCTGGTTGAAGATGCTGGCCACGGTCTCGCGAATGGATGCCAGCTGTTCGCTGCCCTCCTCGTAATAGTGGGTCTGGGCATCGGCTGCGTCTGCGAGCTGCTCAAAGTAGGGCTCGAGGCTCTTGTTGAAGCTGGCGAACTCCTCCAGGCCGAGCTTCATCCTCTTGCGACTAGAGAGGTTGTCCGTGTTGTAGGCCTCCACGATGTAGGCCGCCATGGTATAGGCAGTCATTCTCGTTGCGCTAAGCGGGCTTACGTATTGGTTGGCGAGCTGCTCGAAGCACTCGGGCTCGACCTTCGAGTCGAGGCACTCCTGGAATGCGCGAACGCACTCAGGCGTCTCGTTCTCATATACGCGCACCGACTTCGCGAGCTCTTCCACCAGGGTCTGGGCCTCTTTCAGGCGGTCGTTCTCCCACGAGTAGAAGGTCACGCGAAGAAACTCGCGTTGCGGTCCGTCTTGATGGATGTAGAACTCGAACCCCGGGTTGTCTCTCACAACGACCTGCGTGATGGCACACGTGCACCCATGGGCCTCGACCGTGTGGTAGTCAAGGGGCCTTGGCAGGAAGGGGGTGCGGTCCAGCGTAAACAGCGTGCTCTTCATCAGCGTAAGGCGAAGGTCCGGCGTGCCCACCTTGTGGAACTCATCTGGGAAGGGAGGCAGGCGCACGCAGATGACCTCGACACCGTCCTCGTCGCTTGCCCCCTCGGGGCAGATCGTGAACGGGTGGCTCGAAGTGGGGTCGTTGGCGGTTGCTACCCAGCCCTCGGGGATCTCGCAGGAGAGGTAGTCGGACGAGACCCGGTTGGCTTCGAGGTCGACGCCGGGCGTTGGCCTCTGGACGTCCTCTGTCTTGGAGATGCTCTCGTGGTCGGCCATGGCCGCTCACATCCTTTCGGGGGGGTGACGCGCTTCGTGCGGTTTGGGGGGTTGTGGTCTTACTCGGCTAGGTCAATGCGGTCGATCGCTTCTTGCAGGTAGTGGGGGGAGCGCGTCGAACGAAGTGTCGTATCTGGCGAGGAGCGCGCTCACGTCTGCGGCGGTCACGCGGGTGCCGCGGTGCGCCTGCCGCTCGAGCAGCTCGACATCCGTGAGCAGCGCCTTCTCATAGGCGACCTGTATGCCGATCGCCGAGCCGTGCGTTGGGTCTGTCATGGCTAGGCCGCCTTTCTGTGATGGACGTTCTTGCAGTGGTTGCTTGCGAGCTTAGCTTGCGGTGCGGGCATATATTCGGGAGCGCATCTGCCTTGGGATGGAGCGTTGCCCGTGGTATAAAAGAGGTGGTCCTCCCGCAAGAGTCGGCCTCCAAGAGCCGGGGGATGTCCCCCGGCATTTTTTATTAGCGTCGCGCTAATTGCCCTCAGAGCTCTTGAGCTTAATGTCCTTGGCCAACTCGCCAATCGATTCGCCCTGTCCAAGCATGTAACACTTCCAATTGATTCCTTGGGCCTTTGCGTATTCATCTGCGTTGCTCGAGGAAAACAGGAGAATCTGCTTTTCCTTCCAGGCGAGCAGGGGATGGAGCTCAAGTCCGGTGCTCTCGACTTTGAGAACGGGATGCTTGAAGGGTGTCTCGAAACATGCGCCACGCGTCAAACTCTTGAGCCTCTCGGCGTCATGGAGTTCGTCGCTCGTCTGGCACACGTTGATGATTTCTTTCCACACGCGGAAGAGAGGGGCACCCTCCGTAGGCACGCCCTCATCAACGAAAGAGGTGGCGAGGCCGTAACGACCTGATGTCGATTCCCTATGCCTAACTTTGGGCTTTGCTTCTCCGCCCTCGGTCTCGTTTTCGATTCCAAGAACCTCCGCCACATAGTCGTCGTTGCCCAGGAAGTACTCCTCGATGAGGTCCCATCGGGCGGTGTCGTCCATTTGCGTGCGGAAGAATCCCTTGATGACCTTCGACGAGTAGGCGTGCTTGTCGTTGAGCTCTCGCAGCACTTTGTTGCTATAGCTCTTGTCCGCTGCGAGTCCATGAATCTTGACGGGATCGTTCAAACGAATAAATATCTCGGGATTATCGCCGCCCTTTACGGTATAGGTCGCGAACTGAAGAATCTCAAGAAGCTCCGCCAGGGCGTAGCGGGCACCAAGAGACTCACAGTCCAGGTAGCGTCTGCATAGGCTGTCACCTTCGGGAGGACGCAGCTTGGAAAGAGCCTGATTAATCTTGCTGGCAACCGCCGCAACTTCACGGCCGATTACGTTGTAGGTTGGCTCGGAAGGTCGGATGGTCTTTTCCTGGGAGCGGTTCATGCTCTTTACGCACTTAAAAACCAGCGTCGACTCGGGGCGCTTGCGGGTATCCACGGGTCGAACGAGGGCATTGAGCAGCGCCCTATATTTCCCAACCTCGACCGATGTCCCCTTCAACCTCTCAGAAAGCTCCGCCTCAAAATCCTTGGCCCTGAAGTCACCCTTATGCAGGAGCGCGGTAAGGGTCGACTTTAGAGCTTCGCAGAACGTCGCCATGTCCTGAACTACATCCTCATATGGCTTTGTATATGAGATGTCGAGCGCCATGCGGTTGGAGACCACCGGAGCCCCCTTGGAGTCGCCGCAGATTTCTCCCGAGAACAGCATGCGCTTGAAGTTTGCAAAGGTCAGGTCCGCAAACTTTTCCGACCACATGTCGCCCGTATTCAGCTCGTAAATCGATCCAGAGTCCGAGATGGTTACTCTGTTCTGGCCCTGTCGCTCCTCCGTCCTCTTGTGACCATTAGAGACTTTGTTGAGGTACTTGCCATATTTCTCGATAAAGCCCTGACCTGTGGTTTCATCGATGCATACGAACTGCTTGGTGTAGTTCATCTTTGGGCGCACGACTATCACGGGGAAGTTGAAGCGGTCCTCAAGATCTCGGGCGATCATCATTAGGCCAGACTTAACCTTGTTGACCTGACGATCCTCGCTCTTCTCGTTAGCAAAGAGATACGAGAACGAATTGGGTGAGACGAGGAAGTTCTGCGATCTGATTTCTTTGGGACGAGAGGCATACACCTCGTAGAGCTTGTTCATCATCTCCCGAAGCTGCCACTGCGAGAACCTCGAAAGCGCATAAAGCTGCTCGGCGTAGCGCGTATCCTGCGTGAAGAAGTCAATTGTCGCCGTCGCCGTTAGCCCGCTCTTTCGTCCGCCACGGCCTATCTCCTGGATATAGTCAGACAGGTTTCCCGTGGGCGCGTAATGATAAACGGACTCGATGTCATCGATGTCGACGCCCATGCCAAAGGCCTTCGTGCTCACGAGGACGCGGCAGGAGCCACCTTTGAAGGATTTTTCGACGATCTTCTTGTATTCCTTGTCCATTCCACCGTGATAGAAAAGAACCTTCGATCCGTCACTGTTCCTAGCCTGGGAGACTGCGTCGACCTGGCTGCGATAGGGGCAATAGACGATGGCGTGCTTGTTGGACGCTACCGTTTGGTCG
This sequence comes from uncultured Coriobacteriaceae bacterium, assembly GCA_900552935.1. Classification (GTDB taxonomy): domain Bacteria; phylum Actinomycetota; class Coriobacteriia; order Coriobacteriales; family Atopobiaceae; genus Parolsenella. Next base: position 25,079 of record USBN01000008.1, read on the forward strand.
ATCCAGGAATTGGTGAGCTCCATCTTGACGCTCTCGATGGGTCCCGGAAACTCGGACTTGCTACGCCACTGAATGTCAAACCTAATGTTATTCCTGCGAGGGTTGCCCAGGAAGAGCTTGCAGTCACCAAGTTCGAGGTCACTGATTGTCTGATTCACTACGTCATCCCGGCCTCCATAGACCGCCGTTGCCGTTAGACAGAAGATCGGGAACTGATAGGTGCCGGTTTTTCTGAGCTTGGAGAGGTACGGGCCGAGATACCAGTAGTCCGGCCGGAAGTCCTTGCCCCAAGACGTGACTGTGTGAACCTCGTCCACTACGACGAGGCCAAGGTCGCGCCCATTGAGAATCGAGTCCAGCGAGGACTCGAGCAACAGCTCGGGCGACAGATAGATTATTGAGGCGTGGCCGTCTCTGATGCGCTCATAAGCATCCAGACGCTTTTCGTAGGAAATGTCGGAGTTGATGGCAACCACATCTTCGACGCCACGATTCTTAAGATTGACCACCTGGTCGTTCATCAGCGCTTTGAGGGGCTCGATGACGAGCGTTACGGTCTTTAGCTTCTGCGCAAGATAGAGTGCGGGAATCTGGAACAGGATTGACTTGCCCGCTCCTGTCGGGGCGGTGAGCAGGACGTTCTTATAGTCTCCGGCGCCGTCGTGCGCGGCCATTGCCTGTTGGAGCACGAATTCGCAAACGGCACCCTGAGATATGCGTTCCATCTCGTTCGTGAAGTCGGGGTTGCTGTAGAAGCTAAGGAGCCGAAACTCCGCCTTCTCTCCCCAGTACTGTCTGAGCAGGGGAAGTAGGGCTCCGGTGTCTCCAACCTTCTCCTCGTCTTCGGAAGTAAGCTGGAATGAGACGGGCAGATTGGCCTCGCTGGCAACGGCGGCAAGGGCCGCTGCGCAGGTAGATCCGGATGAGGTCTTGCCACCCTTTTTCGTCAGTAATTTGATGGAGGCGGCGGCGATGTAGCCGCATGAGAGGGTAAGTCGATATTCCAAGAACAGTGGTCCGTCGGAAGCCATCGGCTCCGCGCTGGATGCTATGGGCTGGGATGGGTAATCGCTCGTTTCTTCATAGAGGTCGAGGGTTTCCCAGTCCTCGTCCGCGCCCATCCAGATGGGAGTGATTAGGTAGCTGCTTCCGCATGGCTGCGCATCGACGTAGTACTTGGAGAGAGGAGACGGCGATGCGTTCGTATTGTCAATTGCGTCTACAAACGCAGCGAGGTCTTCCTCTGACGCCGGAGAAGGATAGCCCTCTGAGGGCAGGAACAGGTTGTTGCGCACGATGACGACTCGTCCAGAGAACATCTCTGAAATCGTGCCCCTGAGCTCGAGAAGTTGCTCGTAGAGCATGATGATGGGCGTGCTTGCCGTAAGGCATGTTGCAAGAATCGCGCGCTTCTGCTCTTGAAATGCGGCGGGGCTATAGTGTGATCCCTCGGCGTCCGAGGTCACGATTCCAGGAACGGCGCCCTCGACTGTAGACAGCAGATTTGCCTGATACGGGCTCATTCCCATGAACGCGAGAATGGTAGGGCTGTCCGAGTCTGACGCAACGAGGTCGTTGACTCGAGACGTGAACCAGTCTGCGTATTGCTTTGAGTTGGTGTTCATATCGGTTAACTTTCCACCTCCTCAGTTTTGCCAAGAAGCTTGTGATTGATTCGGTAGCCAGGCGTATCGGATATGGTTTCCGCGCTAATTCCTATTGGTCCTCCCTTAATCACGTTCTCGAGCTCCTCTAATAGGGTCAGCGTAGTTAGAAAACAAGCTGTTGGTCTCGGGTTGGACGTTCCTATGGAGCTGGCTTGATCTTTGAATAAAACGGTTTCATGCTCGTCGTCCATTTCATAATTACCATGAGCAATTGAGTTTCTTATGTGCCGGAATAGACAGGTGGCATAGGTCTCTTTGAGCCTGCATTTGATTGAGTTATCTTCCGTTGCTGTAATGCTGTTTTGTATGCAGAATGCGCCCCCAAGAACATGCGGATTGGCGAGGCTTAGCGAAAGTCCGTCCACTGTTTCTTGAACATCTTTTGAGATGGAAAAACGAATGTTTGACGTTGACGCTGGGGAATGTGTCTTAACAACCCATTTCATCAATTTGTCTAGCTCGCGTTTTTCCCATCCGAGCTCGCCCAGGTCAATAGACCGGGCTGAGCTGCCTTTATCTGAATGTGCGTACGGAGAATTCGTAAGGTAGAAATCAATAATTGGCAAAGGGAGCATGGCAATTCTCTCCTTTAAAAGATGGGCACATCAGCTCGTCGGTTGCTGTGGTTCGGGCTGGTTATATTGCCTTTCGTTTTGGATTTCTATAGAAGCGGGCTGCGCTTGAAATCCCAGGAGGTTTCAAGCGAGTCCCAGTCATCTTCTGATATGGCGATTGTGGCCTTGGCAAGCTCTTGCACTTCGTGAAGACTTGCATCTTCTGCTCGAATTAGGGGCGTCCTTTCAAGCTCTCCGATATTAAGGTGAAGAGTTGGGCTCAAAAAGGAGAACAGCTGACGAGCGACTGAAGAATTTAAGAAGCCAAGACAGTATAGAATCGGAGCTTTCTCTGGATAGAAAGGCATTCCACAGTGCTCCGATAACTCGTTATTCCTATAGCGGAAAGCCGGAGCCCCGCTGCTGATATCTGACCAAGAGATATTTGGCTTAAATTTAAGTGCGGAATCATAGTCCTGAAAATGATGGCCAGTTTCTGCTGCGTGCGCGGAAACATTTCTACCGTTTTTTACCCAATGGATAACGTAGTCGTGGTTGCCTCCCCATTTGCGGAAAATCCCTCCTTTGTTACACGGATACCAGTTCCCCGTTCTCTCGGAAGCCTCTTCGCAGGAAGAGATTGAGTTCTGAAAGCCCGTGAGGCCGCATTCCCACCAGAGGCGAAGGCAGTAGCTGTTGTCACCGGTGATTAATCCTTTTGAGGTGCGGCCTATTTCGCCAAGGCTGGTTCCAGTATTGAATGAGGTCAGAAGGCTGTCGCTGGCCCAGTAGGCGATGGGGAAGCCGGGGATCTGGTGGAAGGTGGAGGCGTCGCGGCGGTAGAACCAGCCGCAGGTGGGATTCTTGATGGCCTCCAGCAGGGCCTGGCGCTTGGGCTCGCTACCGTTGAGGTCAACGAGGCGGAAGTAAGCGCCGGGCGCCTCGCACCTGCCGTTGTAGAGGACGTCGGCGGCAACGGAGACCACTTCGCCGCCGATGGCGTCGAAGGCGCGCGTGCCTAGGTGCGCCATGGTGACGATGCCCTTCTCGGCGATGAGCTTGTTGCGCATCTTCTCGAAGCTGCCGAGGAACATCCAGGACTGCATGGTGACCATGGCGGCGTAGCCGCGATCGGCAGTGAGGCTGTGGCCGCGCTCGATGAAGCACGTGCAGAGGTCGCTCTTCACGTCGGGGTAGTTCTTCTTCACCCATCCGCTCATGAAGGGGTTGAAGCTGCTGCTTCCCATGTAGGGCGGGTTGGTCACGACGACGTCGAAGCGTCGGCGCAGGGCCTCGCAGGCCTCGAGGGCGCGCTCGAGGCCGTCCTTGGTTGCCGCGGCGAACAGGTCGCCGGCGCGGGAGGCGAGTTCGGCGCGGATGGCTTCCATGTCCTTGTCCGTCGGTACCAGCAGCGAGCCGATCTCGCCCAGGTGGGAGAGCTCCTCGGCAAGCTTCTTCGGCAGGCCCGTCTCGCCCTCCTCGAGGGACACGGATTCGAGCACACGTACGTCTGCCCGGACGTCGTGCCTGAAGAAGCGGCGGTCGTGTTCGCGGGCGCGCAGGGCCAGCACTAGGCTCGCGATTTGGGCTGCACGCGGGTCGACCTCGTAGCCGGAGAGGTTCTTGGTGAGGATGAGCTCGGGGATCTCACGCGAGATGTAGCCGCACTCCTCGTAGATGGCATACAGCAACTCGAAGGCGTAGGAGAGGATGTGGCCGCTGCCGCAAGCCGGGTCGCAGAGCGTAATGTCCTCGGGGCTCTCCACGCGGATGAAGTCCTCGTGATCGGCGTCGGCCTCTACGTAGTACTCCATGCGCTCGCGCAGGTGGGACTCCGGGTGATTGAGCATCCAGAGGCGGCCGAGCGAGTTCTCCACCATGTAGCGCACGATCCACTCCGGCGTAAAGAGCTGCGTGGCGGGCGCGATGTCTGCCGCCGCGGCCTTGCGCTTTGACTTGAAGAAATCATTCTTGAGCTCGGCGTTGTAGAACTGGTACATCCAGCCAAGGACCTCGACGTCGTCCCAGACCTCCTCGGGGATGTCCTCCACCATGTGGTAGAGGACGCTGTGCTCGCTCGAGTTCAGCAGGCCGTCCGGCAGGGTGAGGGCGTCCGCGTCATCCACCTGGCCGAAGACCTCGGGCAGGCACTCGGCGAGCTCGTTGCGCTGGGCGACGATCATACGGCGGAAGACCCCCTCGTCATCGCCCTTGACCATGAGGTTGAGGATCTCTGTCTTGTCGGGGCCGGGCAGGTCGAGGTCTGCCGCGCAGGAGATGCTGTCCGGGCGGAAGCTGCCGTCCTCGGAGTTGGAGAACATGCGCACGTAGCTGGGGAGATAGCCGTGGATCTCCATGAAGCGGATAGCCGCGAAGCGGTTGAACCAGGTGTAGGCCATCTCCTGGCAGAAGGCGTCGTAGCCGCGCGTGCCGATGCGCTCCGCGAGCTTGGCGCGCTTGGCCTTCTCCTGGGGCGAGAGCACGCGGCCGGCCACCACGTCTGAGTCCGCGGGGTTGGCGGTGAGGCCGTCCGGGTCGAGCGCGAAGCGGCGGCACCGCAGGTCGACGGCGTCGATGAGCTCCCTGCGGGCCCAGGGGCAGAACTTCTCGAGTTCCTTCGTGTCCATGGCTATCTCCTGTCGCGGCGTGACGCCGCTCATGCGTGGCTGCTAGTTGATCTGGACGGCGTCCGCGCCCTCGAGGGCATCGAGGAGGTGCTGCCTGAGGTTGGCGCAGTAGGCGTCGATCTCCTCCGCGGACCTAAGCTGTTTGGGCGGGCAAACCTTGTAGCGCGGGAGCGTCTTCACGCGCGGCTTGACGGGTGCGGCGTCCTGCGGCTGGGCGGGCTTGGTGGGCGCAGGCGTCATCGTGCTCGGCTTGTCCTTGCGCGCTGCCTGTCGCTTGCGGTCTGCCGCCTTGTCGATCTGGCTGTAGAAGTAGACCTGGTCGTTCTCGAGCTGCGTGCGCAAGGCGTCGAGGCTGCTGAGAGACTCGGACTTGTGCACGGCGCTTTGGCGCTCGAGCTTGCGCGTCGCGGCCTCGGAGGGGTTAGCGACCTCCATCTCGCGCGCGTAGTCCTCGATGTTGCCGTAGTAGTCATTGACGGCGTCGAGCAGGTCGTTCTTCTTGGCCTTGAGCAGGTCGCTGTGGGCGGTCTCGAGGGTCTGGCAGCAGCCGCCAAGGTCCTTGATGCGCTTGTAGGGAGCGCTCATGCCCACGATCTCGCGGATCTGCCTGAGGGCGTTGGTCGCCTCCTGGTTGGCCTCGAGGTAGCCGGACTCGCCGGAGAGCCTCTTCGCCAGCCTACACGCGCGGTCGAAGAGCTCGACCTGTCCCATCCAGAACGTCTCGACCGGCTCGAGGTCTTCGGTGGCGTCGAGCAGGTCGTCATAGGCCTTCTGGATGGCGGGGAGGAGGTCCGCCGGGTCCTTACCTGCTGCGAGGAGCTCGCGGGCGAGCTTGACGGCGTGCGTCACGGTGTCGCGGCCGGGATAGGTGCCACGGATGTAGTCCTTCTCGAGGCGAGTCTGGAGCTCGCTCGCGCGCTGCTCGAGCAGCTCCGAGGCGCGGGCGGTGAGCGCGTCCTCCGCGGTGGGTACGTCACTCTCGTTGCAGAACTTGCGCACGGCGTCGGCGGCGAGCTTGCGCACGTCCTCTGGCACGTGGGTGCGCAGCTCGATGGTGCAGGCCGCGGCGTCCTTGGGCTTGCGCAGGCAGTCCATGAGCTTGGGGCTGGCGAGCTCAAGCGTCTTGCCCGCATAGGTGGCCTTCGCACGGTTTTGCGAGAGCAGCTCGGCCATGCAGGCGGCGACGTCGATCTGGCGCCAGCCATAGGGGGCCTTCTGGAAGGCGTCCTGCACCTCAGCCATGGTGGGCTTGTGCAGCAGGCGACTCTGGCTGTCCAGGTATGTCTCGACGGCGTTCACGGCGCCGGTGTTCACGCTCATGCTCGCGTCGAGCGTGCGCGTGGCACCGTTGAGGATGGCCCTGATGTCCGCATCCGTCTGGTAGTTTTTCTCGATGAGGGCGAGCTTGGGATAGACACTCTCCACGAGGCGCGAGGCCACGTCCTCCACGATTCTCTTCGCGTTCTGGCTGGCGGCGGGGCGGATCTCCTCGCCCGCGGCGAAGAACGTGCCGCGGCGCACGGCCTCCTCGATGAGCTCCGCCGCACGCTTCTCGAGCTCGACCTTCTGCTGGTTCTTGGAGCGGATGATGTCCTGCTGGCTCTGCGGCAGGTTGGCGATGATCTGCGTCTTCGTGAACATCTCGATCTGGAGCGCCTCGCGCAGGGGGTCGTAGTAGTTGGTCTCCTCGTTGAGCACGACGATGGCCTCGGGTGTGCGCTGGGAGCGCATGATGAGCTGGGTGCGCTCGAGGTCCGCCTCGTCCGCGAGCATCGTCATGATGCGCAGCGTGAGGCCGCCGGTCTGGCCGATACGCGTCTCGTCGACCCACTTCTCGATGTCGAAGGTGTTCTCGCCCATGACGAGCTTGCCGGAGGCGAAGACCTGGTCGAAGAAGAGACTGGCGACCTTCGCCCTCACGCGGGCGGGGTCAGGGTCCTGACGGCTGATCTGGCGGGCGATGTCCTGCTCGTCATCCGTGAGGAACTGGTAGGTGTCGCCGTTGCGGCTCACGTAGTTCTCGTGGACGAGGCGGTCGAGCGAGGCCTGGACGCTCTCGCGCAGCGCCATGCGGTCAGCGCGGACGTCGTCGGTCATGAGGGTGACGACGTTGCCCACGGTGGTCTTGAGGTCCTTGTCCCACTTGAGCAGGAGGAGGAGCTTGAGGACGTTTACGTCCTGCGGCTCGAGGCCCTGGCCCTTCTCCGCTGCGTCCGTGGCGCGCTCGATGACGCGGCGGATGTAGCTCTCGAAGAAGGTCTGGACCGCGTCGTAGAACATCCAGAAGGGCACGAGGGCGTTCTCGTCGCGGCCCTCGACGTGCTGGGCGGTCTCTTGGAAGCCGGAGAGCATGGAGCGCTCGCCGCTGGAGAGGTGCTTGCCCGTGCTTCCGTGATTGCGGATCGCGGACATGACGCTCTGCATGAGATGGAACTGGTAACTGGCGAAGGGGAAGATCTGGACGAACTCGCCCTCGTCCGCGTAGCCGATGAGGTCTGCCGTGGACTTCTCGAAGGTGAAGAGGTTCTTGAGGACGGAGGAGGTCTCCGCGTACTGAGCGCGCAGGAGGTCTGCCGTGGGCTCGTTCTTTTCGAGGATGCGGCGTTTGATGACCTCGTCGGCGCTGGAGCTGGAGAGGGACAGGCGCGTGTTGAAGCGGCCCTGGATCTTCGAGAAGTCCTGGCCAATGACCTTCGTGACCTCGTCGATCGCCTCCTGCGACGTAACCATGACCCAGACGCGGCCCGCGCACTTGGTGCCGAGCTCCTCGACGATGGTCTGGAGGTTGAGCATGAGGTTCGAGTCGCCGCCGATGAACTGGCCGATTTCGTCGACCATGAACAGGAGGCGGAAGTCGCCGCCACACTCCTCGGCGCGGGCGGCTGCGTAGTCGCGGATCTGGTCCGTGAGGGCCTCAATCGAGAGGTCGCCGCCGTTGGGGTCGTCCAGCCAACGCCTCGCCTCGTCCGCACTCATGACGCCCGCCTGCTCGAGGGCGTCGACGAGGTCGTCGGAGAAGAAGTCGTACTCGGCGCGAGCGTCCGTCCAGGACTCGCCGTTGATCTGCTCGAAGGCGTCGCGGAAGCTCTGCGTGAGACCCTTGTCGTCGACGAAGCGCTCGAGGCGGGCGAGCTTGAGGTCCTCGCCGTAGAAGCCCAGGTGGTCATAGAAGACGCGGGCGAAGGTGCGCTTGAGGACATCCGCGTCCTTCTTTCCCACGGCCTTGTTGTCGACGTTGAAGAGGATGGACTCCGTGGTGACGCTCGCGCAGCGACGGGCGGAGGCGTCGAGCATGGGGTCCTCGAACTTGCCGTCGAAGTACTCGATGGCGCGCCTGCCGGCCACGACCTGGTTCGTGAGCAGGTAGGAGAGCATCTTCAGGAAGTGGGACTTACCGGAGCCGAAGAAGCCGGAGATCCAGACGCCGATCTTGTCCGTGGGCTTGTCGAGCGCGTGCTCGTAGGCGCCGAAGAAGTCGGCGAAGTGGCGGGCGAGCTCCCTGGTGACCACGTACTCGCTGAGCTCCTGCTCGACGGCCGACTCGTCCTCCTGGGCCACCTTCACGACGCCGTTGATGTCACGGTCGATGTCGCGCTCGAACATGTCCTGGATGCGCATGGGGATTCTCCTCTTCTATGGCTAGAGCAGGTTGAAGGCGCGGTAGTAGTTGCCGTCGCTAATGGAGTTGAACAGGTGAAGCTGCGTGCCGTCGTAGCGGCCCGGGTAGAGCAGCACGACGGGGATGTTCTCGAAGACGTGCTGGGCGTTCTCGAGGATCGAGTGGGCGCGCACGATGGGGTAGACCCTGCCCACACCCGTGATGAGCAGGACGTCGCGGCCGGGCTCGTGGGGCTCGTAGTCCATGGCCTGGACGAAGGCCTCCGGGGTGGCGATCTTGTGCAGGCGGTCGAGCAGCGCCGGCGTGCCGCGACGGGCCTCGAGGTCCGGGATGCGTTCGAGGATGCGGCGCTCCTCGCAGATCTGGGTGAAGACGTCCCATAGGTCGCGGTGGACGATCCGGCAGGGGAGCTTGCCTGCCTCGGAGAGGGCGAGGAGCTCGGCCGTGCGCGTGCGGACCTCATCCTCGCGCGCCGCGTCGTAGGGGAAGACGAAGAAGCCCACCTCGTTGGCGAGGCCCTTGTTTGCGAGGAAGTCCGGGTCTACGAGGCGGGCGCGGATGCGGTCGAAGGCGGCTTCGGGGTCTTGGGCGATGCCGGCGTGTGTGGTTGGCGTGGTCAAGGTGGCGCTCCTCTGGGGGTGGGTGAGGGCTTGCGGTGCGGTGGTGCGGCGAGTGGCGCGGCTGGGCGGCTAGGCGAGGCAGTTGAACGCGGGCAGGCAGACTTCGTCGCCGTTCGCGCGGATGCCCTGCTCGAGCGAGATGCCCAGGAACACGGGCTGCAGCGTCTCGGTCTTGCGGTCATACATGGCGCACTCAACGAGGGCGGCCGTCAGGACCTGGCGGATCTTGTTCATCGTGGCGTCGCTCCAGCCGGCGACGCGCTCGTCCTGGGTGCGGAGCTGCTCGAGGAAGCTCGCGATGTCGCGGCGGGGGAGGCTCGGGTCGAAGCTGCGGTAGCGCGGGCCCACGACGGTGACCATGAACTCCCACGCCACACGGAAGGTGCGCATGAGGGCGTAGAGGTTGGTCTGGCGGACCTCCTCCGGCATGCCGTGAGCGATGAGCTGGACGAGCGAGTCGCGCGTGGTGGGGTCGTCGGAGAGGGCGTCGAGGCGGCGGCAGCAGGCCTTCGAGATGGACTTGAGCTCGCGCTCCGTGGGGTAGTGGAAGAGGTTGAGCCGCGTGACGCGCTCGACGATCTGCTCGTTGGTGAGGTTCTCGTCCGTCTTGAGCTGGGCGACGACGCGCGTCTCTCGCACGAGGAACTGCTCGCGGGTGATGGCGCCGTTGTAGGGCGTGGAGGCATCCATGTGGTCACTCACCGGCTTTCTGAGGTGGAATGGGGCTGGCGGGAGCGGCGGGCGAGGCCGCGGTGGAGCTGGCGGGGGCGGTGGCACGTACGGCTGCGTGCACGGCGGTGCCGCGTGCCGCGGGCGCTTCGAGGACGGGACTAGTCATTGTCGTTCCCCCCCCTCGAGCCCGCGCGCCACGGCGACGACGGCGAACGTGGTGATGGAGCCCAGTCGCAGCTCATCGGCCGGGTGCAGCTCGACTGCCTCGCCCGATACCAACAGACGCGGCGACCCGCCGTCCACGGGCAGGAGCGTCGTGCCGTTCGTGGAGCCGAGGTCGCAGGCGAGCCAGCGGTCCTCCTCGCGCCAGACGTGCAGGTGCTCGGCGGAGACGTCTGGGGCGACGTCCGCGATGGCGGAGGGGCCCAGCGCGAGCGCGCCGATGACGGCACCCGTACCGGTCGCGGGGATGATGTAGGGGTTGCTCGCCACACGCCCGTCGATGAGACGGATGAGGCCGATCAGGTTGGGAGGCGACGTCACCTGCACGGCGCCGGTGGCTGCGGCGAGCGTGTCTGCGGCGCTCGGCTGCGGGGTGAACCTGCCGTTGGCGTGGCCGTCCGCGTAGATGTAGCCCGATGCGAGGTCGATCGCCTTGGCGACGTTGCCCGTGCAACCAGCGGTGATGGTGAGCAGGAGGGACGCACGCGCGCGGGCGGTCTCGTCGATGCCGGAGTTTGACCAGAGGCGGGCGAGGGCGTTGCGGTAGACGATGCTCGATTGGTCCCGCGTGCTCAGCGCGCCTGGCATGAGGTCCGAGGTGCCGATGACGCGGAAGATCTCCTTGTCGGAGATGCCTGCCTGGTTGAGGTGCGAGCGAACGCGGCGGGCGGAGGAGCGGAAGTCCGCGAAGTAGCGGTCTTGCAGCAGGTCCATGGGTGCGTGCACGATCGAACGCGAGAGCCAGCTCGTGTTTACCACCATCTGACGCGGGCTGAGTCCGTTTGGCTGCGGACGATCTGAGAGGATGATTTGGGAGAGGGCGCGATGGCTGAGGGAGAAGTCGCCCTTGAAGAGCGCGTAAAGCGCCTCCATTGGCGTGCTCCTACTCATATTGGTCCCTCCCCAGATTTGGTCGCAACATTAGGTTACGGGGCAAGGACCCTTATTTTGCTGTGCAACTTTTCCTGGGTCTGCGAGTGGCAAAACATGTATGTGTAGCTGCGGCGATATCAAATGGTTGGAATAGTACGAAATAATCTCGAAACAATTGGGGAGCTGATCGCCGTCGAGCGGCGGCGGTGTAGTGCAAGTTTTTTGGCTGGTTTTATTGCCCGAGAGGTGTGGTAAGGGCGGAGCGCGGCGGCGGTCGCGTGCGTGCTGGCGGAGCGCGGCGGCCGGGCGCGGGCGCGAATAACAAAGACGGCCGTGCGCGGGACTCCTCCCGGCGCACGGCCGCTTGCTACTTATATGGTTGCTCAGGCGCGAGTCCTACCAGTCCTCGTCTCCGTCCTCATCATCGAATTCGTAGTCCTCAATGTCCTCTTCGTCCCACTCATCGGCACGGAAGAGCTCGCGGGTGCCGTTGAGGTAGCAGGAGATGACCTCGTCCTGATACTCGTCGAGGGCAATCGTGGAGAACTCGTCATCGCATTCACTGAGCACCTGTTCGTCTTCAAGAAAATGCATGACGGATTCGTTGTTCCAGTTGTTCCAGAGGCTGGTCGCGTGCCTCTTGGCGACCTTGCCGGTCGTGTTCTTGCCTCGGACCTGCTTGAGCTTAGGCGTCTTGTTGGAGCCGTAATTGCGTTTGAACCAGTCTGCAGCCTCTTTGAGGAGGCCCCAGGCGTGGCAGGTCTCTTCGTTATCGAGCGCGCCACGTTCGCCGGACTTGATGGTCAGGTCCTCCCAGTGGTCGTCCTCGTTTGCGAGGATGGCGAGTGTGGTATAGGTGTCGCCCTCGATAAGTCGCTCATTGAGGGCGTCGGTGAAGAGGCGGAGGTCGTTCTCGTTAAAACCGTCGGCGCACGTGTACCTGAGGGCGAACGAGCAGTTTCCGCCGTTGTCGAAGTACGAGGTGGCGTCCGTATCGCCCACGTATTGTGCCGAGGCGTTCTTGCCGGCGAGGGCTGCGGCCACGTGGGCATCGACCATGGCGTGGTGGCTTGCATAGCTGTCGGTGGGGTCGTTGAAGCGTGCGGGTGCGGGCTCGCCGCAACTTTCGGCAGCGTTTTGAGCCATAAGAAGGATCGCTTCGTTGACGGTCTGCTTCGAGCCTGCGAAGGCGACCACAATCGATGTGTTGTTTGCCATGTCGACCACTTTCTGTGGGTATGGACTAGCCTTTTGGGCGGGTGGGACTCCGTGCATCGCGCGAGCGCGCGGCTGCGCGTTGCGCGGGCGGCGTCTGCGACGGTGTGCCGGGCGGTGCCCCACGTCTTATGCCGGCGTCTCTCCGATCGCTCCGGAGGCCCTGCTCAAACTTAGGCTAAAAGAGATGGACCGCAGTTTTGCTGCGCAACATTTTTGTTATCCGTAGGCGGCAGTTGCGCATGCGGAGCTGCACTGTTGTTCTTGAGCGTTGCGCTGTGTAACAAATCGGAAACAATAGGAGAACGACATCAAATGGGGCTCCCAAAGGAGCCCCGAGGTGTCCTAGTGATCCGAGTAATGGTCGCGGCACGAGTAGATGGTGATCGATGTGCCCGTTGTCTCATAGATCAGCCGGTTCTTCTTGTCGATGCGGCGAGAGAACAGGCCCGATAAATCGCCCGTAAGCGGCTCGGGCTTGCCAAGTCCGTCCCTGGGATCTCTCTCGATCTCTTTGATGAGTTGATTGATGCGCTTAAGCGTCTTCTTGTCCTGCGACTGCCACCAGACATAATCCGCCCAGGCGTCGCTCGTCCACGCCTTAATCATGAGCGAGCCAGGAATTGTGCGTCATCCTCGACCAGCTCGTGCGCCTCAACTCTGCCAGCTCGGGCTTCTTCGCGCCCTCGCAGGAGCTTCTCGTAGAGATATGTGTTCGATTTGACGTAGTCGTTCTCGACGAGGTTCTCGTAGTCGCGGATATTGATGACGACGACGTTCGAATCCGGATCGTTGCTCGTGACGAGGATGGGCTCCGCGTCATCTCTCGTCTTGTCTAGGTAGGTGCGAAGGTTGGCGCGAAACGTGCTGTAGTTGACGGCCTCCATGGGCGCTCCTTAAATATGTACAGGATACTGTACAAGACTAGTATAGCCAAATTTTGGAAGTACGGGCCGTTGCACTGCCACGTTGAGTGCCGGTCGCTGCGCAGTGATTGTTGTGACGGTGTCGGGATGATACGTGGGTGTCGCCTGCGCGCCGTGCCGTTGCTGCGCTCGTTGCACAAAAAAGCGCCCGGGGACTGGAGCCGGGCGTCCTTGCGTGCGGTCTGCGGAGAGGGAAGGGAGGAAGGGTAAAACCCCTCCGCACACCGCGCATGCTCGTATAATCGCGCGGGATGGTTACAGAAATATTTCGGGAGTCCGTCGTTTACAGACTTGAAAGAAACGGCTTACGCTGGCTTTACGCCGTCGCTCCCAAATTGATGGATGCTTTACGAGGACGCCTCTGCGATGATGGAGGCCTTGGATGGACGGCGCGTGCGGAGGTGCGCTGCGGCGGGGCGCGGGTGGACTCGCGGATGCCGGCGGGCGCGGTAACGCGCAACGTGGCACAGCGGGCAACGTGCGCGCCCGACTCGCATGAACGTTCCGGCGCCGACGGGGGAGGGCTGACATGATTGACATCGAGCACATCGCGCAGGAGACCGGCCGCGTGCCGTTGGCGCTTCACGCCTGCTGCGGCCCCTGCTCGCTCGAGCCCGTTGCGAGCCTTCGCGATGAGGGTTTCGAGCCCGTCATCCTCTGGGACAATCCCAACATCCAGCCCATCGCCGAGCACGACTTGCGCCTCGCCACGCTTTTGACGTGGGCCGACATCGCGGGCATCGCCGTGGTTCGCTGCGAGCGCGGTGCTGGATCCGGCGTCAACTCCGCGCTCACCCCGGCCGAGGGCCGCGAGCGTTGGGAGCGCGTCGTTGCTCCCCATGGCTTCGACCGCGTCCCGCGCTGCCGCGCCTGCTACACGATTCGCCTCGACGCCGCATGCCGCGCAGCTCGCGAGCTGGGGTTCTCGCACGTCTCCACCACGCTGGCCGTGTCGCCTTACCAGCTCTTTGAGGACTGCACCGAGATCCTTGAGCGACTCGCCGCGGCGAACGGGCTCACGCCCGTCGTGCGCGACTGGCGTCCGCTCTATCCCAAGGCCACGACCGAGAGCCGCGAGCTAGGCATGTATCGTCAGAACTACTGCGGCTGTCGCTTCTCCGCCGCCGAGGCCACGATCGAGCGCCACGAGCGTCGCGACGAGCGCAAGGCGGCCCGCCGGGCGCGCTAGCTTGCACGATGCCGTGACCGGCGCGGCGGCCCTTCTCGGATGCGCGCGCTCGCTTGGGGTGGCCAGTCTCGGTCGGGCGGAATTGCCTGGTTGGCCCTTCTCGGCTGCTTGCGCTTGCTTGGCATGGCCCCGGCTGCGTGCGCTTGCTTGGCGCAGCCCCTCTCGGAAAGATGGGCCTGCTGGCTCGAATAATCCCTTCTATCGGACATCGCGCCTCTCCTGCCGAAACCTCAGCCAATGCAGGCTGTCCCTCTGTTACGTTGACACAATCGGTGATCCGAGCGGCAGACGCTCGGGGCCGACTAATAAGGGAGACCAACATGGGTATGTTTGACGGCAAGGTCGTTATCGTCACTGGCGGCGGTAAGGCCACGCTCAAGGATGGCAGCGCTGGTTCCATTGGTTATGGCATCGACATCGCCTTCGCCAAGGAGGGCGCCAACCTCGTCATTACCGGCCGCAACGTTGCCAAGCTCGAGGCCGCCAAGGAGAGCCTGGAGGCTGAGTACGGCATCAAGGTCCTCGCTGTTCAGGCTGACGTTTCCGCTGGTCAGGATAATGAGGCCGTCGTGCAGAACGTCATTGATAAGACGATCGAGGAGTTCGGCCGCATCGACGCCGTCGTCAACAACGCCCAGGCTTCCGCTTCCGGCGTGACGATCGAGCAGCACACGATGGACCAGTTCAACCTCGCCATCTACTCGGGCCTCTACGCCACGTTCCTCTACATGCAGAAGGCGTACCCGCACCTGAAGGAGACCAAGGGTTCCGTGGTCAACTTTGCCTCCGGCGCCGGCCTGTTTGGCAACTATGGCCAGTGCTCCTACGCTGCGGCTAAGGAGGGCATCCGCGGTCTTACGCGCGTTGCTGCCAACGAGTGGGGCAAGGACGGCGTGAACGTCAACATCGTCTGCCCGCTCGCCTGGACCGCCCAGCTCGAGAACTTCGAGGCTGCGTACCCCGAGGCCTTCAAGGCCAACGTCCACATGCCGCCGGCGGGCCACTACGGCGACGTCGAGGCAGAGATTGGCCGCGTTGTCGTTCAGCTCTGTGGCCCTGACTTCAAGTACATGAACGGCGAGACCATCACCCTCGAGGGTGGCATGGGCCAGAGGCCGTAGGGTTTCGCTGCTGTTTGTCGTGGCATCGTTGCCGTGGGGCTCCGCTTTGTGCGGAGCCCTTTCTATTTGGCGGATGTCACGACTGTAGGCGCGCCGTTCAACGACGGCCGCGATCTACGTGCCCCGCCGGCGCGCCTCGGGCACCACGTTCTACGTGTTGAGATTGCCGACAACCACGTTTTACGTGTCCCGCCGGCGTTCGCTCTCGTTCTTGCTTCCATGGACACCGACTCGTGTTTGTCGAATCTTTAAAATAGTGGAGTCGGAATTCTGTGGCCAAATAAGGGGTCATCGAGTAGCTGTAACGTAGGCATTTGTAAAACTGCAGGTACTAGACTTGCTGCCATTTGCGCTACTTGGGCTACACGCTTTTAGCCATCGAATTTCGTGTCCACTATTTCTGTAGGCAGGCTTATGGCTTGTCGTGGGGTGCTGACTCTCTTTGTTCGTTCCTCTGAACGCGACAGCCGCCTTTGCTGCGTGCGACATGAGAGTCGCGACATGGATCGTTATGCCCCGCGGAGGTCAACGCACGGCATTTCCCTCTTCGTTTTGTCTCGTTTAGGGTGAAGGCGGAGAATGTGGGTCACGAGGTAGGGAAGAGAATGGATATTAGGGCCGCTATTTCAGAAGTCGTTTCTCTCTGCGAATTGGCGGAGAGTATCTCGCATATTGAAGCGGGCGAATTCCCCGAGGATATCCTCTCGGATGAGTTCAGGGCTTTTATCAGCAGCCTGGATTCTGATCAATACTACGCTTTGCTCGACTTGTACTTATTTGACTCCAATGAAGGCAAGTGCAGCATGGTCGAGGCAATTCAGAAGCTGGTGAATTCGTTTTCGGACGAGCAGATTGAGCTTTACGGCAAGATTTGCTAGCCATAACGCCTGCGAAAGAGCAAGTCGTCGCCCGTTTCGTGGTGCGAGAGTCGTCAGATCGGCCTCTGAATAATAGTGGAGTCGATATTGTTAGGCAAATTCCGATGAATCAGAGTAGGCCAATTGCTTGCAAGTTTATTACCTGCGATTTTGTAAGTCGCTTGAAGTGGTCTACTTGGCGGTCTCGTTTTTTTGCCTAGCATTTTCGACTCCACTAATTCATAGAGCGGCGATTCTTGACTGTGGGCGGCGTTGGCGCGTCCATGAATGGCAGCGGCCAGAGATGCTTGATGCCACTGCCGGCGTTTGCCCCACCGCATATCGCATAGACGGGATTAAGCGCATGGGGCAGAACGAAGCATGCCGCCATGCCTTCGCTGCAGCCATACATGCGACTCACCAGTTCCTTGACCGGATATACTCTTCCAATAACACGTCAAGGAGGTTTGCCATGTTCAAGAACGTTTTTGGCTCGGACGGCAAGTTCCACCTCGAGAATCAGGTCGGGAATATCCGCTACGACCTCACCACGGGCGAGAGCAAGACCGTCTATCCCGTCGGGTCCAACACGAACATGACCTTCGATAACAGTGGCGTGCACACCGAGGTTCAGACGGGCAACATGCGTTATCGACTCGGCGAGTCGGGCTTCGACTGGATTCTGTAGCCCGTTGGTGCTCGCCGCCGCCGCTACGATGCGAACGGTGTAAGCGAGCGCGAGCGACTGGCGCTGGCGCGGTGCGAGCTCGAGCGAATACCGCGCGAGAGAAGCAGGGCAGGGGATCGAGCGAATCCGTCGCGCCCGCAGAGTGGGCGAGACCAGTGAGGCGACGTGCCACCATGACGACAAGGAGGCCCATCCCATGGACGAGTTCTTTGCCATCAAATGCCAGAACTGCGGCGGACCCATGTACTCGCATCAGGCGAAGCGCAGCTTCGAGTGCGCCTATTGCGGCACGGTCCTGCCGTGGGCGCTCGGTGCCGGTGACCCCACGAGCGCGCTGGGCATTCGCCATCAGCCGCTCCAGGTCGTCGATGGTCTGCTCAAGCTCACGCATGTCTCACAGCTCGAGCCGCCGGTCGATCCAGACTGGTACTTCTTCAAGCCCCATTGGCGCAACCAGTCGGTGCTCGAACGCCTGCTGTGGGAGGACCGCGGCACTGCGTCCGAGTACCAGGAGGCCGAGCATGTGAGCATCCCGTGCCCGTTCTGCGGCGCGTCATTCGAGGGCACGTCGACCCAGCGCGTGTTCGAGTGCCCGTCGTGCGGAAACAAGATCGGTGTCGCGGACCTGCTCAAGCCGGGCACCTTCAGCAAGCGCCTGACCATGGGCTTTGGTGCGGAATACGTGCCTGAACAGGGAATTCCGTGTGCGGTCAGCGAGCAGCAGGCGCGCGCCGCCGCGCTCCAGCTCGTTCGCCAGCACCCGGATGCCTTCGCGGGACATGACGTGGAGAGTGCCATCCAGAACGACATGATGCTCTTCTATTTCCCCATGGCGCTCGCGGACCTGCGCATGATGG
>USBN01000009.1 GCA_900552935.1 uncultured Coriobacteriaceae bacterium
AGGACGTCGCTGACCAACGAGGGGCATTTGCGTGCCGGGAGGGCCCCGTCACCCGAGTGGTGGCGGGGCCCTCTTTCTATACGGGCTTGCTGTTCTGCCGGCCCGCCTCGCGCAATCTCTTGGTTGGCCCCTCTTCTGCCCCTTTAGGCGCTTTTTTATTCCTATTGTTGGGCCTATCGTCATCATGTTCTTTCGTGGCCTTTTGGATCGCTTCAAGTTTTCTGAGCTCATCTATTTGCCGTCTTGCTGTTAATCATGGCTGTTGCCCGTGGTCATTCTAGATGAGCCCTAGAACGACACAGGAGCCTACTCCTGCGACGCAGCACCATATCATTTAGCGTGTCTCGTTGGCCATGAGCAGTACTATCGCCGAAGTTACCAGTGGCATAACGTTTGCCCGGAGTCGGCCGCCGTGGATGCGAGGATGGATAGCATGGGCGTGCCTGCGATCCAAAGATTGCTGATCATGAATTGACCGCCGCCCGAGAGGTAGGTAAAGCCCAGCAGGGTGCTCATCCATGGGGTCATTCCCGCCTTGGCGGCTAATACGCCGCAGGCCAAACCAACGGTGACATAGGAGAGCATGAGTGGCCATGCGGCTTCAAATGCGGTTGTGACCGCGCCTTTGTCTCTCATGCTGTTCTTTCGGTTTTGGATGTGTGCCTGCGTCTTTGACGGGATACCTCGAGATCGAACGCTTTGCAGGACTTTAAACGCACCATCGGCATGTGTGGAGGCTCCGGATGCCGAAATTAATGAACAGCTAACGAATTGTTGGTCGCTAAGCTTCACAATGATTTGATACTGATTCTGCTGGTTTAGGTTCGAACGCTCTTGGGGTTCGCGACGGCAGAGGCCGTGCGTTGCGGCGCGTGCGCGCGGGTTTGGAGGACGCATGGAAGGTACGAGGATCACCGTAAAGGATATCGCGCAAATGGCCGGCGTTTCGGTTGCGACGGTGTCTCGTGTAATCAACCAAAATGGTAGGTTCTCAGCTGAGACCGAGCGCCGCGTGCGCAAGATCATCGAAGAGTATGACTACCAGCCTAATCAGCTGGCCAAGGGCCTGCGCCAGAGGCATAACTCCGCGGTTGGCATCATCGTCCCCAATATCGCCAACGAGTTCTTCTCGTCAATGATTCTTGCGATGCAGACGAAGCTGTTCGAGAGCGGCTACGCCACCATGATTTACAACACGAACGCTTCTCTTGATCTCGAGAGGCAGTGTCAGGCGCTGCTCGCGGCTCAAAGCGTCTCGGGAGTTATCGCCGTAAACAGCCTGGATGATGTGCGCGCGGCTCTCAAGAGATCCGTCCCTACGGTCTACGTAGATCGCTTTGTGAACAAGGGAGCGGATGCCGGCAAGGTCGCATGCATTTCGTCTGACAACGAGCGAAGCGGACGACTCGCGGCATGCGAGCTACTGAGTGGTGGATGCGTCAGTCCGGCGTTGATTCAGGCGCGCGAGGACTCTCCCATCACCAAGATTCGTACACAGGGCTTTGTTGATGAGTTGCGAGCAGCTGGTGTGGAGCTGAGGCCCGAGCTAGTGCGATCGTCCGCCGTGACTTCGTTCGACCGAGGCTATGAGCTTATGTGTGACCTTATTGGCTCCGGGCACAAATTCGATGGCGTGTTCTGCCAGGCGGACTGGCTGGCGATGGGTGCCCTTGAGGCGTTGCGTGGACGGGGCATGAGCGTCCCCGCTGATGTTTGCGTTGTTGGACATGACGATATCTCGATTGCTCGCTTTGGACGGCCTCCTCTGACGACGATTCGCCAGGAGCCGCGTGTTCTCGGGGAGAAGGCGGCGGCTGCTCTTCTCGGGATGATGAATGACGAGACGCCGGACCAGCTGGTTACGTATGTTCCGGTCGAGATTGTCCGGAGAGAATCGACGCAGCGGGCATAGGTGCGGGTTGGTGCGGCTTTGCGGCGAGCGCGTATAAACACAGGTGCGGGTTGCCGCGACTATGGCATCGGGTGCGCGTAAGCGCGGGCTAGCGTTACCGAAGTGCTTGGCGTGTGTGGGTGTGGACTGGCGCGGCTTTAGCGCCGAGCGCGCATGAGCATGAGCGGGTTGGATTGTGGCACCAGGCGCTCATAAGTGTGGCGAAGGCATGAGTGAAACCTTATGAGCGCAAACGTTTACCCAAACGGTTACCCACAAATAATGAACCGTTAGCCGGACGATCTTGGCGACGAGCACGGACGTGTTGGCATGAAGTGAGTAAACGATTACGCTTTAAGCAGTTGGAAAGTTCTTCGAGCTTGGCTGTCGTGAGTAAACGTTTACTTAATAATCTGCTGTAAACGAACGAAGTGATGCCGACAAGCCATCGACGGAATGTGCGTGAGAAGGAGAGAAGAATGAATAAGCCCCTTATGGCTCCGTCCCTTATGTGCATGGACCCGATGAACGTCGCTCGTGATATCAGCGTCATGGACGAGCATTTTGACCTCTATCATGTCGACGTCATGGACTCTCACTTCTGTCCCAACATGGCTTTGACGCCGCAGTTTGCCAATACGCTGCACAAGCACAGCTCGCTTCCCATGGATGTCCACCTCATGGTCGAGGACCCTGTGATGTTCACGGAGATGTTTGAGCTTGGCCCCGATGATTGCTTGTCATACCAGGCAGAGACCGTCGAGCGCAATGCCTTTCGCCTCTATGAGCGCACTCGTCAGCTTGATGTGAAGTTTGGAATCGTGCTCAGTCCGATGACTCCGCTTTCTGCGATCGAGACAATCTGCGAACGCATCGATATCCTTACGATCATGACAATCGACACGGGCTTTGCGGGGCAGAAGGTCATTCCGGAGACGCTCGCCAAGATCGAGGCGGCCCGCAAACTTCGCGAGAATCGAGGCTGCCACTTTAAGATTCAGGTTGACGGCGGAGTTAAGCAGGCCACTTTCAAGACGTTCCAGCAGGCCGGCGCCGACATCCTCATCGTGGGCAACTCGGGCCTGTTCTCGCTCGACCCGAGCCTTCCGCTTGCTATTGAGAAGTACAAGTTGGCGTTCAGGGCGGAAACGGGCATCGACCTCGACGGTCCAGACGAGCCGGAGTCTCTTCGCTTCTGCGCATGATCTTCTCGGAATAGATGAGCGGCCCGACGTCGGCTATCGTGCTGGCGTCGGGCCGCATTCGTTTCCCGGCGTTCTAGCGCCGGGCCGCATTCGTTTGCCACCTGGAGTGGCCGAACGAGTGGCCTACGAAGATAAGGGATTTCGCGATATGGGATTCCAGTTGCCTGTCTCGCTGCGGGGTCGTGGCGTGGTTAAGTGTCCGCATGGGAGAGGATAATGGCCAAAAGGAGGCCATATGATCTACTTCACCTCGGATACGCACTTCGGCCATGAAAATGTTATTAGGTTTGCCGGCCGTCCCTATGAGACGGTTGCGCAGATGAACCATGCGCTTGTGGCAAACATTAACGCGCGAGTCCTACCCAGGGATGAGCTGTATATCCTGGGGGATTTTTCGTTTCGGACCACGGTTGAGGACGCCAAGGCAATTCGCGAGCAGATCAGGTGCGAGCGCGTCCATCTTATCCCGGGCAATCATGACAAGGATTGGGGCTCAAAGGGGCTGGCGGGCACATTTGACGTGATGTCGCCAATCTCGCGCCTCAAGGTGAATGGCCATAAATACATCCTTTCGCACTATCCGTTGGTGGATTGGGAGGCTATGGAGCGCGGCTCGATGATGTTGCACGGACACATTCACAGCCGGGGCTCAGACTACAACGAGTTAAATCGTATGCAGGGCATCTATCGCTATGACGTGGGCATGGACGCGAACGGGCTTAGGCCGGTTTCGCTTGAGGAGATTGACGCATGGTTTGCCGGTGTCGAGAACGCGGGCATAGCGCGTTGGCAAAGTTGGGTTGCGCCCAATCCGGGGCCTGCGCGAGACATCGCGCGGTCTCTGCTCGTCGATGAGTTGGAGAGGGAGTCGGACAGGCATTCGGCGAACGGGAAAGGAGCGGCATGGCCGTCTTTGTAACGGGAGATATCCACGGTGGATGCGACATGCAGAAGCTCCATGACTGGGATTCGACGGTGGGCGAGTCCCTCGATGCGGATGATTACCTCATTGTCGCCGGGGACTTCGGATATCCATGGGATTACTCTCGCGGCGAGTGCGATGAAATCGCCTGGCTCGAGGCGCGCCCCTACAACGTGCTGTTTGTTGACGGCAACCACGAGCAGTTCGCCCATTGGGAGACGCGTCCGCTTGAGATGTGGCGCGGCGGCCTTACGCAGCGTCTCTCGGAGGACTCGCCGATTCGCAGGCTTTGTCGTGGTGAACTGTTTGAACTCGGCGGCTCGCGTGTCTTCGTGTTGGGTGGGGCCGCAAGTACGGATATGGACTGGCGCACGCCTGGTATTGACTGGTGGCCTCAGGAGCTTCCCTCTGAGGAGGAGCTAGCGCATGCGGATGAGGTGCTTGCGGGTTGTGGCTGGAAAGTTGACTACGTAATCACGCATACATGTTCGAATCGGATGCTGTCACATGCGCTCTACCCGGATAAGACCTGGCAGACTCCGGAGCGCGATCGCTTCACGGGGTATCTCGATACCCTCGAAGACCGGCTGTCGTTTAGGCGTTGGTATTTCGGCCACTTCCATCGAGATCGCGACTTGGACGATGCGCATACTGTGCTCTATAACGAGGTGGTGCGCTTGGGTGACGGCGTGTTCGGGTAGAACTCCACATATATGCGTCGAAGGGAGCTTTAATGTGCACGAGCGTTAGGTTTACCAGCAAGAACGGTTCCATGTATCTCGGCCGCAATCTCGATTGGAGCTGCGGCTATGGCGAGCGCGTGCGCGTGATGCCCAAGGGGTTTCTCGTGCGTTATCGCTTCCTTGACGATGCGCCTTCTGCGCACGCGGTAATTGGTATGTGCGTTGACTTCCAGAACCTGCCGATGTTCTTTGATTGCGGCAACGATGCCGGCCTTGCTGTTGCCGGTCTTAACTTCCCCGGCTTTGCGGAATACGCCGAGGGTCCCGCGGAGACGGGGAGAAACGTCTGCGCCTACGAGTTCCCGATGTGGATCGCCGCGAACTTCTCGAGCGTGAATGAGGTCGTTGCCGCGCTTGAGGGCACCACGGTCGTCGGCGTGCCTGCGGGCGAGGGGCTCGGCGTCTCTTACCTGCACTGGATCGTGGGAGACGCGACTCGCAGTATCGTCATCGAATGCCGTGCGGATGGCATGCACGTGCTCGATGATCCCGTTGACGTTCTTGCGAATCAGCCCTCGCTTGAGTGGCACCTCGAGAACCTCCGCAGCTATATCACCGCGACGAGCGATGCTCCCGCTCCCGCGAAGTGGCGTCGTGCCGAGCTTGCCCCCTATGGTGCTGGTGCCGGCATGCGTGGAATCCCTGGCGACACGTATTCTCCCTCGCGCTTCGTGAAGGCCGCTTTCCTCAATGCCAACTATCCCGATAAAGAGAGCGAACGCGATAACGTCATCCGCATGTTTCGTACGCTCGAGGGTGTGGTCATGGTCGAGGGTTCGGCGCGTATGACGAACGGTGACCTGGAGAAGACCCTCTATACCAGCTGCTTCTCTGCCGAGACGGGCTGCTATTACTACAACACGTACGAGGACCTTGCGATTCGTTGCGTGAGCCTTGCGGATGCCGAGGGAGCGCCCGTGGATAAGCTCGTTTGTCCGGATCCTGTCAGGATTGATGGCTAAGCGCGGTGCTGGGCCGAACGCCTTTCGGGGCGTGGGCGGATCGAACGGGGGAGGCGGGCAAGCTCGTCGTCGTTTCGACGAAGGGGTATATTCGCACCTACTTCATTTCTGACCTCGACTATTTGGACGACAGTGAGCGTGGACACCGTGATGGATGAGATGGCGGGCACCGTGGCACCGGGCGAGATGGGCTTGACGCTTCCCGAGGGGGTTGAGCTTCGCCGCGTCGACGGGCGGCTCACGCTTATGGCGGACGGGATGGAGCTCGCGGAGGACTTCCGCGAGATGCTTCCGCGCCTGCGTCCCGACCGCCTTGGTCGTGAGCTTCTCGTAAAGGCCGTGCGTGTGCGCGGCGTTGAGGGGATTCGCGTCTTTGATGCGACGGCGGGCCTGGGCGAGGATTCGATGCTGCTCGCCGCTGCCGGCTTTTCCGTGACGATGTGCGAGGGTGACCCCGTTATCGCCGCGCTCCTTGCCGATGGGCTTAGGCGTGCGGTGGATGACCCCGTGTTGTCTGGCATCGTGGGGCGTATGAGTCTCGTTGAGGGCGATTCCATCGAGATTCTCCCCTCGCTTACGGAGGCGCCCGACGTGGTCTATCTCGATCCGATGTTCCCGGCGCGCACGAAGAGCGCCGCGGTGAAGAAGAAGTTCCAGCTCTTGCATCGGCTTGAGTCTCCCTGTGCGGACGAGGCTTCCCTCATGGACGCGGCGTTGGCCGCGCGCCCGCGAAAGATCGTCGTCAAGCGGCCGATTAAGGCACCGGTGCTGGCCGGGGTTCGCCCGAGCCACAGCATCTCCGGCAAGGCGGTTAGGTATGACGTCATCGTGCCGGCATAGCGCGAAAACCTGAAAAAGGGACAGTCCCTTTTTCAGGTTTGCTGGCCTTCCGTTCGCGCGGGGCGCGCGGCCTCCTGTCGAGTGGGCGGCGCGCGCCCTTTACATAACATGTAGGCTTGTCTTCACGGAAGCGGGAGAAGGGGAGCTAATGGCTAAATCCGACGTAACGGTATTCCTGAATGCGACGGTCCTCAATGGCACCGAGCATATGGAGCCGCAGCGTGGTATGGCGGTAACTGTCGAGGGTGGCAAAATCGCCCGCATCGAGCCATCCGCCGTGGCTCGTGTTGCCGAGGGTGCGAAAACGATCGATCTCGATGGCGCATTTTTGTTGCCCGGCCTCATCAACATGCATGTGCATTTTTGCGGCTCTGGCAAGCCCGTGAGCTCGGGAGATGCCGGCAGTCTGATGTCGAAGCTGGACAATCCGGTGGGGCGCGCGATTTTGCGACGCATCATCAAGGGTTCTGCGCAGCAGCAGCTTGCCAGCGGCGTCACCACGGTGCGCGGCGCCGGAGACCCGCTCTTTGCAGACATCGCCGTTCGCGACGCTATCGAGGCTGGTCGCTACGTTGGCCCTCGCATCGTCGCTCCCGGTACGGGCGTTACCGTTCCGGGCGGCCACGGCGCCGGCCTCTTCGCCATGGTGGCGGATACTCCCGAGCAAGCTGCCCAGCAGGTGCATGACATCGCCGCGCATGGTGCTGACGTAATCAAGCTCTTCGTGACGGGCGGCGTGTTTGACGCCACCGAGCCGGGTGAGCCCGGCGTGCTGCGCATGTCTCCCGAGATCGCGGCGGCGAGTTGCAAGGCGGCTCACGAGCTGGGCCTTCCCGTCATGGCACACGTCGAGAGCAGCGAGGGCGTACGTGTGGCTCTTGCCGCCGGCGTTGACACCATCGAGCATGGCGCCGAGATGGATGATGAAATCCGCGAGCTCTATAAGGGGGCTGCCGGGACGCAGCTGGCGGGTCGCCCGGCGTCTGTCACTTGCACGATCTCGCCGGCGCTGCCCTTTGTTCTGCTTGCGCCTGAGAAGACGCACTCGACGGAAGTGCAGAAGGTCAACGGCGACATCGTCTGCAACGGCATCATCAACAGCGCTCGCGAGGCGCTGGAGGCCGGCATTCCCGTTGGCCTTGGTACGGATTCGAGCTGTCCATACGTCACGCAGTATGACATGTGGCGCGAGGTTGCCTACTTCGCCAAGTATGCCGGCGTCTCCAATGCCTTCGCGCTTCACACGGCAACGCAGGTCAATGCCGGGCTTTTGGGTCTTGGCGACGTGACGGGCACCGTCGAGGTGGGCAAGGATGCTGATCTTCTCGTCGTTGCAGGCGACCCGCTCGTCGACCTTTCGGCTCTGCGCGCCCCGCTGCACGTGATGGCTCGCGGCAGGCTTGCGGATAAGCTCAAGGTCAAGCACATCGCCGAGCTTGATCGGGAACTTGACTGGATTCTCGACCAGCCTTGCGAGCGCTAGGCTCTCATCGATTGCCCGCAGCGTAGCCGCGGGCTGATAGGGCGGCCCGTCGAGCGCGGGCCGCTTTTTTGTATCGGATGCGAGCTTCCACCTTGTGCTGCGAGCGGGCGGTTGCTTGCGACGCGGGCGGGTCATTCGCGGGCGGGCGGTTGCTTGCGACGCGGGCGGGCCTCGTCTTGCATCACGAGCGAGCTATCCGCGAGCGTGCGACTATTTGCGCCGCGGGCGGGGCTGCTTGCTTCGTGTGCGAGCCCCGTCTTATGCCGGGCGTGCAGCTCTTTGGATGGCGTTCCGCAGCTCATTTTGCTCTGCGCGGTCAACTTTTTTCCTCGAGTGCTCGAGAGCTTTCAACACGAGACGCGAGGCTTGTACCTGCGGTGTCGGCGTTTGTTTGACGCGTCTTGGCATGTTTTTGCGTTTTCCGGTTTGGAACGTGTCTGATGCGGGTTTGAGCGCGTGGGACTTTCTTGGCGCGGAGGCCTTCGAGACCTTCTCTTCCCCGTACTCTCGGGATGAGCGGAGAGCGTGCGTTCATGGTGGCGCGCACGCCCTCCGCTTCATTCGAAGGGAGGAATATGAGCACGTATGATCTGGTCCAGGAGGACGTCGCAGATGTGTTCGAGCGTTGGGCTGATAGGGACGCCCCATATTTCGAGACCTCACGACTCTTGTTCGAGTACCTCGTGATGCCCGCGGCGGAGTATCTGGAGAGCCCGCCGGAGTCGCTTCTCGAGCAGACGAGTCTTGCCTATACGGAGTGGCTGCTGTTCGAGTATCCCATTGACGGCCTACATACGCCCATTGAGCTCTACGCGATGATGCCGCCAGACATGGTGTCGGAAAGCCGAGCGGGACGCATCGAGCAAGTGGCGCGAACGCAGCGCTTCTCCCAGTTTGCTCTGGGGGAGAAGAACCCGAGGGAAGGAACGGTTTGCGTGCGAGATGTGAATACGGGAGATGAGCTCGAGCTGTGCTGCCCCGATGCGGCAACGCGCCACAGATGGAAGAGGGGGCTTCTGGGGACTCGGATTGCGCTGGTGAACGGCTCGTGGGTCTGCGTTGGGGGTGTGAAGTTCTATGACCGTGCGCCGGATGCGGACCCGAGCCTCAGGGATAGGCCGACGGACATTGACTGTGTCACGGGTAGCTTTTACCTCGATCTTCTGCGAGAGACCATCGGGATTGACGGGGCGTATTTCGACAGCTTGAACCTGGTGCGCCTGGGATAGACGTGCTGTTCGCGAGGAATTGGACCTCCCGCGGGGCCGTGCCTGAGGCAGCTTGCCCGCTCCGGTGCGTCCAAGAGCGCTGAAACGATCGCACCTGGTGCGCGTGGGATGAAGGGAGATGCTGCCGCTGCCGCACGTGCGGGTAATCCCGTATCATCGTGAGGATGAAAAGGCCGCGCTTGCCCGCGGGGACGGGCCGCGCGCTTCGATGAAAGGGAACCACATGATTAAGGACATCGTGAAGGACGAGGAGTTCCTCTCCAAGCCGGCGGAGCCCGCCACTCCCGAGGACGCGAATGTTGCCCAGGACCTGCTTGATACCATGGCTGCCAATGAGGATTGCGCTGGTCTCGCTGCCAACCAGATTGGTTCGACCAAGGCCATCATCGCCTTCCTTGGTGCCCATGGCTCGCAGGTTATGTACAACCCCAAGATTGTTGCCACGATGGTGCCGTACAAGGTCAGCGAGGGTTGTCTCTCGCTCGATCGCGAGACCGTGGTCCAGCGTTTCCAGCTGATTCGCGTCCAGTTTGACGCCCTGGTCGACGGCAAGTTCGAGTCCCGTACGCGCAAGCTCACCGGCTGGGTCGCCGAGGTTGTTCAGCATGGTGTTGACCATTGTGCTGGCAAGCTGGTCTAACTGGTAGGTAGGTCTGGCGTCGGGCGCGCTGACCGCGCAGATGATGATGAGGGGACGGTTCCTTTGGGGCCGTCCCTTTTCTGTTTGGCGGGTGTGGCCCGAGGCGACGCGGAGCGCCTGAAACCACGTGCGCTGCCGTGACATGGCCTTGGGGCTGGCCATGTGTGGACGCGAGGTGGTCGCGCGGGGGTCTCTCCGCGCGGGTCTGGCTAGCGCGATGCTCCCGTCGAGGCAAGCATGACTGCCGAAAGTCCATGCGCATGCGGAATGGGAGAAGGAAGTTCAATTCAATGTGCTAGTATTACCGAGAAATTGAACTAATGATGCATATAGTTCAATTTCAGTGCTATAGCGCATACAAAATGAACTTATGCGTTCGAAAGCAAGTTGTGCCCGTGGCAAGCTGAGGTCTGAGCGCAAGGCTCGGCGGCAAGCCGAGGCTCGGGAGCAAGGTCTGGCGACAAGGAGGCTTGGAGGATCATGGGTCGGGAGAAGTTCTCGGAACGCCTTAGGCAGGCGATGGACGTGGCCGGACTCAAGCAGGCGGACCTCGTGCGCCTTGCTGACGAGCGCGGTTCGAAGCTGGGAAAGAGCCAGGTCAGCCAATACGTCTCCGGTAAGGTCACTCCGCGCCTTGCCACCCTTACCCTTGTTGCTGACCTTCTCGACGTGAGTCCGGCATGGCTCGACGGCACTTCTGCCGTTGGTGGCCCCTCGGGCGCTTCTGACGCGGCGACTGCACGAGCTACCGTGCGGCATGCGGCCGCCTATACCTCGAACGCTACATCTGACCAGCAGATTTCAAATAAAGGGAGCGTCCTCATGCGCCAGTTCAAGAAGTCCAACAAACTCGACAACGTGCTCTATGACGTCCGTGGCCCGGTCGTTGACGAGGCGGCACGCATGGAGGCGGAGGGCGAGCGAATTCTCAAGCTCAACATCGGCAACCCGGCGCCGTTCGGCTTCCGCACGCCCGACGAGGTCGTGAAGGACATGCGTCAGCAGCTCACCGAGTGCGAGGGCTACTCTGACTCGCGTGGCCTGTTCTCCGCTCGCAAGGCGATTATGCAGTATGCGCAGCTTAAACACCTGCCCAACGTGGACATGGAGCACATCTACACCGGCAACGGCGTTTCCGAGCTCATCCAGCTGTCCATGCACGCCCTGCTTGACGACGGCGACGAGGTCCTCATCCCCAGCCCCGACTATCCGCTGTGGACCGCCTGTGCCACGCTTGCCGGCGGCAATCCCGTTCACTATATCTGCGACGAGCAGGCCGAGTGGATGCCGGACATCGCCGACATGGAGTCCAAGGTCACGAGCCGCACCAAGGCCATCGTCATCATTAATCCGAACAACCCCACCGGTGCCGTCTATTCGCGCGAGGTGCTCGAGGAGATCGTCGATGTCGCCCGCCGTCACCAGCTCATGATCTTCTCGGACGAGATCTATGACCGTCTGTGCATGGACGGCGTCGAGCACATCTCCATCGCGTCGCTTGCTCCGGACCTGCCGTGCGTGACCTTCTCCGGCCTTTCGAAGAGCCACATGATCGCGGGCTACCGTATCGGCTGGATGATTCTGTCTGGCAACCTCCGCTGCATGAGCGACTTCATCCTGGGCGTGAACATGCTCTCTAACATGCGCCTTTGCTCGAACGTGCCGGCACAGTCCATCGTGCAGACGGCGCTTGGCGGATACCAGAGCGTCGAGACGTACGTGCGTCCGGGCGGCCGCGTCTGCGACCAGCGTGACTTCATTTGGCGCGCGCTCAACGAGATCGACGGCATCACGGCTGTGAAGCCCAAGGCGGCGTTCTACATCTTCCCGAAGATCGACGTGAAAAAGTTCAATATCACGGATGACGAGCAGTTCGCGCTCGACCTTCTCCATGACAAGAAGATTCTGATTACGCGCGGCGGCGGCTTCAACTGGGCCGAGCCCGATCACTTCCGCATCGTCTATCTGCCGCGCATCGAGGTTCTGGCTGAGTGCATGGATGACCTCGCCGACTTCCTGACCACCTATCGTCAGGAGTAGCTCACCGTCTTGCTGCGGCGTTTCGGTGGAGGAATGCCGCAGCACGCGTTGGCGCAGCTTACAGGCCATATACTAGTTCGCCGTGCTGGGCACCCCGGGAGGGGTAAGACGAATGACATAGATGATCAGAGTTGAGGAATCCGGCACGCGGCGCGGGAGCGCCACATTCGCCCGAGGGGCGCAAGAAGGAGACACCATGTCTGAGTTCGAGAATGACGAGATGCTAAACGACGAGGTCGAGACCATGGCCGACGCTGACGAGGAGATCCTCGAGGCCGACGACGAGCTTCTCGACGAGACCGAGACCGATGACGTCGACGCCGCCGAGGCTGCCGACGAGACCGAGGACGTCCCCGCGCAGGATCCGGATGACGCCCTCTTCGATAAGGCCAACAAGGCCGCCCGCCTGCTTCGCTGCCGCCGCGCCGTCCAGCGCCGCGAGCAGGAGGAGAAGGGCAACCAGGCCAGCTCGCTGGTCCGCGCGCTCAAGCTCCTGCAGCTCAAGCCCAAGATGGAGCAGAAGGAGATGTCCGAGCTTCTCGGCATGCGCCTTCGCGAGCTCGACGCCATGATGGCCGAGGCCGAGGAGAAGGACCTCGTTGCCCGCGTCGAGCCGTCTGAGCCCGACATGCGCAAGATCGTCGTCATGGCCGACGACGACGCCGTCGAGCGCGCCGAGGCCGAGGAGAGCAAGGGCGAGAACCTCGTTCCGGGCCTCTCCGACGAGGAGCGCGAGCAGCTCGTTGCCCTGCTCGACAAGGTCATTAACCCGCTCGTGGCCCTTGGTCTCGACGAGGACCGCGAGGAGCGCGGCGGTTTCCACGGCAAGCGCGATGACCGCGGCCCGCGCGGTGGCTTTGGCGGCCGCGGTGGCGACCGCGGCGGCGACCGCGGCGGCTTCCGTGGCGGCGACCGCGGCGACCGCGGCGGCTACCGTGGCGGCAACGACCGCGGCGGCTTCCGCGGCAACGATCGTCCCGGCGACCGCGGTGGCTTCGGTGGCCGTGACTCCCGCGGTGGCGACCGCGGCGGCTATCGTGGCGGTAATGACCGCGGTGGCTTCCGTGGTGGCAACGACCGCGGCGGCTTCCGCGGCAACGATCGTCCCGGCGACCGCGGCGGCTACCGTGGCGGCAACGACCGTGGCGACCGCGGCGGCTACCGTGGCGGCAACCGCTACTAAGAGCGCTCCGCTCCCATAGCTCGTGACTGAAGGCGCCCGGGGCCGTATGGCTTCGGGCGCCTCTTGTTGTTGGCGTGGGGGTGGGCGAGCCTCGCGAGCGGTTTGGGCGGCTCGCCGTGGCGGCGGGCTACGCGCGTCGCACGGGCGATTCGGGCGGCGTGCCGTTGCAGTGGCTACACACGCCGCGTGGGCGATTCTGATACTCTACCGCGTTGGTGGGTATAACGTCGTGATATGCTGCAACCTTTAGTCCTCGTGCAGTATTTACAGCACTGCGGGACGAATTGAAGGGAGGGGCAACAATGACCGATTGGCTTTCGCGCGTGTTCGTGCGCGATTATGGTCGTGTGAATGATCCGGGCGTGCGCGTCTCCTATGGCATCATGGCGGGCGTCGTCGGCATTGTGCTGAACGTGGCCCTTTGTGTCGCGAAGGCCGCCGTGGGCGTGGCGGCTGGCTCGGTCTCGATCGTTGCAGACGCCGTCAACAACCTCTCGGATGCTTCGAGCAACATCGTGACGCTTACGGGTTTCAAGCTCGCAAGCAAACCTGCCGACTCCGGCCATCCGTACGGCCACGGGCGCTTCGAATACCTCGCTGGGCTGGTTGTGGCCGTTCTTGTGACCGCGGTTGGCTTTGAGATCATTCGCGGTGGCATCTCGCGCATCATCGATCCCGAGCCTGTCGAGGTGAGCCTTCCGCTGCTCGTCGTCATGCTGCTCTCCATCGCCGCAAAGGCGTGGATGATGAGCTTCAACACGAAGCTGGGAGACCGCATCGAGAGCGAGACTTTGGCCGCCACGGCGATTGACTCGCGCAACGACGTCATCACCACGACGGCGGTTCTCGTGTGCGCGCTTGTCTCGCGTTTCACGGGTCTTGAGCTTGACGGTTGGGCGGGCCTTGCCGTTGGCATATTCGTGCTGGTGAGTGGCCTCGCGCTTGTCCGCGATACGGTGAACCCGCTCCTGGGCGAGGCACCTTCTCAAGAGATGGTCGACCGCGTCGTGGCCCTCGTGCTGGCGACCCCAGGCATCCTTGGCGTGCATGACCTCATGATCCACGATTACGGCCCGGGGAGGAAGGTCGCGAGTGCCCACGCGGAGATGGACTCTCGCACGAGCTTGCTTACCGCGCATACGACGCTCGACGGCATCGAGCGTCGTGTCGCGTTCGAGACGGGCATCACCCTCACGCTGCACTGTGACCCAATCGATGTGAGCCAGGTGCGCAAGCGTCCGAAGGCCGGCGGCACGCCTGCGGGTCAGCGCAGGTAGACCTCGCGGCCCTACTTGCGCAGGGCGCGCTCGATGGTGTCCTTGAGGTCGCCGATGCCGGTGCCTGCCGTCGAGGAAACGAGGACCCAGGGAATCTCGGGCTCAAGCTCGAACTGCTTGCGGAGCATCGCTGCCTGCGTGAGGCCCTTCGAGCGGCTGAACTTATCCGCCTTGGTGAAGGCGACACAGTAGGGAAGGCCAAGGCTCTCGAGGTAGCCGATCATCTGGAGGTCGAGCGGGCTCGCGTCGTGGCGGATGTCCACGAGGGCGACCACGAGCTTGAGGTTACGCTCGCCCTCGAAGTAGCCCTCCATGAGGTTGTTCCAGCGCTCCTGCTCCGTGGCGTTGACGCGCGCGAAACCGTAGCCGGGCAGGTCGACGAAGTCCACGTTGCCGATGGCAAAGAAGTTGATAGTCGTGGTCTTGCCCGGCTTGGAGGAGACCTTGACGAGGTCCTTGCGGCCGAAGAGCTTGTTCATGAGCGAGGACTTGCCCACGTTCGAGCGGCCGACGAAGGCGATCTCCGGGCGTCCGGGCTTTGGGAGCTGCTGGGCGGTGCCGGCGCTCATCGTGAACTTTACGAGGTTGTAGTTCATGTCATTTCTCCGTTTCTGAGCGGCGATGCCGCTGGGGCTTCTCTGGGTGTGGCGGGAGGGTTGCGTGGCGCAGCCGGGGTTGCATGGCTGGCGCGCCCGTCGCGGAAAGGCGGGCGCGGCGCGCGCGGCGTTGCCGGCGCGGGTGCCTCGCGCTACTCCGCGAGGTCCTCGGCCGAGCCGGCACGATAGCGTTTGAAGCTGACCTCGCCCTCGTTCTGCGTGACGTCGAGGTCAACATCGGCGAGGATGCGGAAGTCGTTGTCGCCGTCGACGTCGTGGATGATCTGCGTCACGTGCCAGACGTGGTCCGTGAGCTCGTCTGCCGTGTCGATCAGGAAGTATGCGGCAGAGCGGGCGTCCGCGTCGAGCAGAACCTCGTCGTGGGCATCGCGGAACTCCTCCAGAACTTCGCGCCAACGTCGCTCGCCCATGCCAAAGGGCTGGTCGAGTTCGCCGAGCGTGGGGATTTCCTCGGCGGCGAAGAGGCGGATGCGGCGCCAGAGGGCGTTGCGCACGAGAATCGTGAGGCCGTGGCGGTCCTGCACGACGGCCTCCTTGGTGCCGGGTGGCAGCTCGCCGGGCATCTGGCCGGCAGACTCCCACTCGTCCATAAGGCTGGAGTCCGTGGTGCGGACGATGAATCCAAGCCATGCGATGGCGTCATCCAGGTAGGGCGTGCGCTTGTCGGGCGGAACCGTGCGGTCGAGGACGCGCCAGGCGTCAGACAGATAGCGCAGGAGCGTGCCTTCGCTGCGGGAGAGCTTGTAGCGCTGGATGTAGGTCTTGAAGTCCGACATGCTCTCGAGCATGTCGCGGACGACGGACTTGGGGCGCAGGCAGTAGTCGCGCGCCCAGGGGACCTCGTCGCAGTAGGTGGCGAAGGCTGCCTCGAGCTCCTCCTCGAGGGGCTTGGGGTAGGTGATGTCCTCGAGTTTCTCCATGCGCTCGTCGTACTCGATACCCTGCATCTTCATCTCGGCGATGGCTCGGCCCTTGGCCTCGCGCTCCTGCGCGCGAAGTACCTGCCAGGGATCCTCGAGCGTGGCCTCCACCATCGAGACGAGGTCCATGTCGTACGTCTCGCTCTCCGGGTCGAGGAGCTCGAGCGCGGCGAGGAGGAACGGCGAAAGCGGCTGGTCGAGGGCGAAGTCCTCGGGTAGGTCGACCGTGAGTGAGTAGCTTGCGGGCGCGGCGAGGGGTGAGGCCGCGGCGGCGGGCAGAAGCAGCCCGAGCTCCTCGGCAGCAGTTTCGGCGGCCTCCGCAGCGGCGGCGCAGTCTGCCTCCGTGGCGCCCTCATCCGCGGATGGACCTTCCTCGCGAATGATGACGCCGGCGTCCATGAGGGTGGCGAAGATCTCATCCGCGCGAGCGACGAGCTGGACCTTCTCGGCATCAGTCTGGAGGGAGTCCGCGATGAGGCGCATGATTCGGGCGTGCGAGTCGCCGCCTTGGCTCGTCTCGGAGAGAACCATCGAGTGCGTTATGCGCATGCGGGGCGTGAGGGTTTCCGGCGCGGCCTCGGCGAGGCGCTCGAAGGTGTCCTTGTTCCAGTTGACGAAGCCCTCCGGCGCGCGCTTCTTCTTCAGCTTGCGGAGCTTCTTGGCGTCGCCAGCGGCCTTGAGCTCGAGCTTTGCGTTTTCGATCTCGTGCTCGGGCGCTTCGGCGATGACGCGGCCCTCCGTGTCGAAGCCTGAGCGACCGGCGCGGCCGGCAATCTGGTGGAACTCGCGGGCGCGCAGGCGGCGCATGCGGTGGCCGTCGTACTTGGTGAGGGCCGTGAGCAGGACGGTGTGGATGGGCACGTTAATGCCGACGCCTAGGGTGTCCGTGCCGCAGATCACGGGGAGGAGGCCCTGCTGGGCGAGTTTCTCTACGAGGAGGCGGTAGCGCGGGAGCATGCCGGCGTGGTGCACGCCGACACCGCATGCGAGTAGGCGCTGGAGCGTCTTGCCAAAGGCTGTGGTGAAGCGCGTGCCCTTGCAGGCTTCCTTTACGGCGTCACGCTGCTCTTTCGTGGCGACGCCGTAACTCGCGAGGGACTGCGCGGTGTTGAGCGCTGCGTCCTGAGCGAAATGGACGATGTAGATGGGTGCGTCTCCCTCGCGCAGGGCGAGCTCGACGGTGGCCTCGAGCGGGGTGTTGACGTACTCGTAGGTGAGCGGCACCGGACGCTCCGCGTCTGTCACGGAGTCGACGGTGCGGCCGGTCTGGCGCTCGAGCGCTCCGGCGATGGCGGAGACGTCGCCAAGCGTGGCGCTCATGAGAAGGAATTGCGTGTTGGGGAGGGTGAGCAGCGGGACCTGCCAGGCCCAGCCGCGGTCCGCCTCGCCGAAGAAATGGAACTCGTCCATGGCGACGGCGGCGACCTCGCTTGAGGCGCCTTCGCGCAGGGCCTGGTTCGCGAGGATCTCTTCGGTGCAGCAGATAACGGGGGCGTCCGTGTTGATCTGCGTGTCGCCCGTGATCATGCCGACGTTGTCCTTGCCGAAGGCGTCGACGAGGTCGAAGAACTTCTCCGAGACGAGTGCTTTGATGGGTGCCGTGTAGTAGGCGCGCTTGTGTTGGCAAATGGCGAGGTAGCACAGGCCGAGTGCGACCATCGACTTGCCTGAGCCCGTGGGCGTGCCGAGGATGACGTGGTCGCCAGCGGCGAGGTCGAGCAGGGCCTCCTCCTGATGAGGCCAGAGTTCGAGGCCGCGACTCATGCACCAGTCGAGGTAGCGCTCGAGGGCCTCGTCTGCGGTGAGGGGAGCCTCGGGCTCATAGTCCGGCCATTGCTCGGGGTCAAACCACATGTCCGGGACGAGCTCGCCGAGCGAGCCCGGGGCGAACGGGTCTGTGTTCTGCGGGGTGTCGCTGTCGTGCGCGGGGGATTCGGTGGCCTGCGCGTCCGTTATGTTGGCTGTCTGCTGGTCTGCCACGATGCATCCTTTGAGCTGCGAT
Source organism: uncultured Coriobacteriaceae bacterium (assembly GCA_900552935.1). Classification (GTDB taxonomy): domain Bacteria; phylum Actinomycetota; class Coriobacteriia; order Coriobacteriales; family Atopobiaceae; genus Parolsenella. The sequence continues at coordinate 17,955 of USBN01000009.1, forward strand.
TGTTTTTCGCACCCAATCTTACCGAACGAGGCGGCCGCTGCCGGGCGCAACGTCTCGGCCCCGCAAAAGCCGCCAAGACGAGCGGCCTCGAGAAGTAAATGCGAAATGACGTGGCAAAAATGGGCCACACAAAGTAGAGCGGCCATTTGCGTTTACGAAAACGCAGGTAAACGGCGTGCGGGTATTTCGTCTACTCGTGGATTGCGGTTTTTGCCACATCATTTCGACTCCACTGTTTGCGCGCGGCGCATGGAGCGCGTCCAAAGCCGTGGAAAGCCGGCGAAAATGGCACCAAGGGTACCGTTTTCAATGCAAGGTGCTCCCGACAACTGCAATGCGCGCCATGTTTTGCGTGCGCGGCGTTCTGAGAAGCGGTCGATGATGGCGTCACGAGGGAGTGCGCATGCGCCTGTCGCTCTAGGGGGCGCCGCGAGGGCGCTAGGCGCGCATGCGGCGTTCGAGGCGGTTGGCGATGGCGACGAGTGCCATGACAATTACGTAATAGACGATGGCCACCACGATGAACGGTTCGAAGGCGCGGTAGGTGATGGCCTGCACGCTTTGAGCGGCACGCATCATGTCCATGAGGCCAATGGTTGCCACCAGCGACGAGCTCTTGAGCACGGTGATGACCTCGTTCACCAAGGCGGGGGCCACACTGCGGAGTGCCTGGGGAATGATGACCTTGCTCATCATCGTTATATAAGAGAGGCCGAGCGCGCGGCTCGCGTCGTACTGGCCGCGGTCGACGCCTTCGATACCGCCGCGCACCGTCTCCGAGACGGTGGCGGAGCCATTAAGGCCCAACGTGAGGACGCTGGCGGTGAACATCGTGATCTTATAGCCCGTGAGCTGTGGCGTCGCGAAGTAGGCGATGAAGAGCAACACGATGAGGGGTACACCTCGGAAGATCGAGGTGTAGAAGTCGAGCAGCAGGCGCAACGGCTTGCAGGGGATGACCTTGAGCACGGCGATGGCGAAGCCCACGACAAACGCGAGCAGGAGGGCGGCCGCCGTCACCTCGCAGGTGACGGCGAGACCGCCCACAAACATCGGTGCATAGGGTTCTATCAGCGAGAATTTCATGCTGAACTGCCTGGGTGCTGACCGGTGGATGAGGTGCTAGTTTGCGGCAACGCCGGTGGTCGCGGTGCCGGAGGCGCTGGTGTCGTCGCCCCACTTGAAGTCGTCGCCAACGTACTGGCCGATGAACTCGTCGATCGTGCCGTCGGCGAGCATCTCGCCGATGCACTCGTCGAAGGCAGCGGCGAACGAGGCGCCCTTGGCGGCCATGATGCGATAGACGCCCACGTAGTCCTTCGTCTCGGAGCGATCGAGGAAGCCGAGGACGAGGCCCTCGTTGGCGTCACGCATGGACTGGCCTTCCGCGCCGTCGCACAGGTAGGCGTCGATGCGGCCAGAGAGGACCTCCTGCAGGCACTGGTCGCCACCGTCATAGGTGTGGATGTCGCCATCGGGCAGGACGGCGGAGATGAACTTGTTCTGGACGGTGCCCGTGGTGCAGGCGATGGACTTGCCCTTGAGGTCCTCGATGGTCTTGACCTCGTCGTTCATCGTGAGAACGCCAACAAGCGGCTGGTAATAGCCGCGCGTGAAGTCGAAGGTCTCCTCGCGCTCGGGATTGGAGGACATGGCCATGGTGAACGAGGTGTCGCTGCTCTGGACGGAGGCGAGGGTTGCGGTGAACTCCTGCGGCTCAAAGTCGTAGGTGAAGCCGAGGCGGTTCGCCATCTCGTCCGCGACGGCGATGTCGAGACCGACGACCTTCTGGGTGCCGTCGGCCTGAACCTCGAGGTAGCGGTAGGGGGCGAAGGCGTCGTCGCCGACGAAGGTGAGCTTGGCGCCGGAGATGTCGGCGGCGCCGGCGGTGGTGGCAGCGGAGGTCGTGGCGGCTTGCTGGTTGGAGCCGCAGCCGGCGAGGGCGAGCGGCATGGTCGCAGCGCCGGCGGCCATGAGCTTGAGGAAGCCGCGACGGTCGATGCCGGCGGAAGTGATGTGTTCGGAAGTGGACATAGCCATCCTTCTTTTCGGGGGCGTTGTTTACATCTTAAACCACTAAATGTTGCAGAGTAACAAGCATGATAGACCTGTCGGTGAGAGGACCGTTATTAATTGTGCGTGTCATGTGAGCGTAGCGATGCGCCTGCCGGGCGAATGTGGCGTTGCGCGCGCGTCGGGCGGGCGTGGCGCCGCGCGTGTCGGGAGGGTATGGCGTGCGCGTTGAGAGGGCGTGGCGCCGCGCGTGTCGGGAGGGTATGGTTGTGAGGCGCGCGGTCCGCGCGGGCCTGCGCGCGCAGGCTTGGGTATCATCCTCATGTGCAAGTTCGATTTATGGGGGAACGCACATGTCTTCTGGCAAGGGCAGGGATTCAAAGACAATCGCGAGTCAGTTTTGCTCGCTTATCCGCGATAACGCGCGTTTTGTTGTGATCGCCGTGTGCTCCGCGGTGTTCGTGATGATTCTTGAGGATGTCCTCGAGCTTGAGTCGATGCGGCTGGATCGTGCGGCATATTGGCTCATCGTCGAGCATCTGCGTCGCCCGTGGCTCACGCCGATCATGGAGAGCTTCTCGGCGTTGGCGACGCCGCTGACGCTGCTCGTGCTGCTGCTGGCGGTCGCCGCGTTTGCCCCGGGCAGGCGCCCGGGATGGTGCTGCGCCGTTAACCTCGGCCTTGTTGTTCTCATCAACCAGGCGCTCAAGTTCATCATCCAGCGCCCTCGCCCGGACGGATTCCGCCTTGCGAGCGTGAGCGGCTTCAGCTTCCCGTCGGGCCACTCGATGGTGGCGATGGCATTCTTTGGTCTTCTCGCCTGGTTCGTCTGGAAGTACGAGAAGGACCGTAGGCAGCGCACGCTTCTGCTTGCCGCCTTTGGCGTCGTCGTCGTCATGGTGGGTGTGAGTCGTATTTATCTAGGCGTTCATTATGCGAGCGACGTTATTGGCGGATTCTGCCTCTCGCTCATTTGGCTTGCGCTTTACACGCGCATCGCCGTTCCGTTGTTCTTGGAGGATGGCGAGGACCCGATCCACTAGGTGGTGCGTCCGCGATTCGACGATATGACACGAGGGCCGTCCCGTGGTGGGGCGGCCCTCGTTTGTTTTGGCTCGCGCGGGTGGAGCGAAAGCTGGCCTCGAGCCCGTGTTTGGATGGGCATGCGCCAGAGGGGCAGGCTGACCCCGGGCGCGTGTTCGGGCGGGTGCGTGCTGGCCCCGGGCGCGCGCTACTGGTTGGCGCGCTCGCTCACGGCGGCGGCGGAGATGCGCCAGCTACGGCCCTTCTTGCTTGCGGGAAGCTCGCCAGACTCAATGAGCTTGTAGATGGTGGGACGGCTCACGCCGAGAATGGCGACGGCCTGGTCGACGCTGAGCGTCTCGCCCGAAGGGGCGGGGCTGGCTGCGGGCTCGGGTTGGGCATCCGCGGCGGTTGCGGGCTCGTCATTTGCCACGGGCGCGGCCTCTGTTGTGGGGGCAGTCTCCTCCGGCTGCGCGTTCTTGCCAGCGGCGGCAGGCGCAGCGTCCTCGATGGGCGCGACCGGCTCCGTGGCCTCGGCAGCCGGCTTCTCTGCCTTGCGGACACGACGCCTCTTGGGCTTCTCGGGGGCGGAATTCTCTGCCGCATCTTCGACGGGCGCGGGCTCGGGTGCCGGACCAGGCTCCGGCGCTGCCTCCTGGTCGTCCGCCTTGGCTACGTTGCTCTCTGCAGCTTCGTCTGCCTTCTGCTTGCGGTTGCGGCGCTTCTTCTTGGGTTGGGGCGCCTCCTCGGCAGGCATCTCCTGTTCGTCCGCGGCGTCACCGTGGCCCTCATACACCTCCGGCTCCGGTTCCGGCTCGGGTTCGGGCTCTGGCTCGGGTTCGGGCTCTGGCTCGCGGTGGGTGCGAGCCCAGGTGCGAGCGATACGCTCTGCGGTGAACTCGTCCACCTCGCCACGAGCGTCCGCGGCGTCCATGGACTCATAAATGGCGGCGAGCGCCGCGTCGAGCGAGTCGTCGATGGCGCCGCAGGAAAGTGCGAGGTCGTTCAGGGCCTCGCAGCTCTTGAGGGGGTTCTCGGTGAGGTGCTCGACTATGTCGGAAGGAATCTGCGTTCCGGTGTCCTCGATTGCGGCAACAAAACAGCCAACGAGACGAGCGAGCGCCTCGGAAGTCTCGGTTCTCATGGGCTTGCGCCCTCCTTGTTATCGTGGGGTGAGGTAAAGCTAGCGTTGAGCATAGCACGTGCGTGCTGGGGCGTGGGGCTACCTCGGGGGCTTGCGGCGGGGCCGTGCTCTGGTGGTGTTGACGCGCGGGTGGGGCTTCCTCGCCGGGACCCAGTGCGGGTAGTTTTAAGTGCGCACGCGTCGGATTCGACGTGGGTGCGGCTCGCACTCTTCTCCGGAGCGGCTTGAGCGAGCTCCGCAAGGTCGCTCGGTGTCTGGACCAGCTTGTGGAGCGCTGCCAGACGGAGGCGGTTCTCGACGACGAGCGCGCCGTCGGGTCTGGTGACCGTGCTAAGGCGTTTGATTCTCCCGCCGGTGACAATTGAGCCGCGGAAGGGGAGGAGAACAAGCTCGATAAGGCAGGGAATGGTGCGGAAGAGCTCATCCGCCTCGCGTCTGATGAGCTTGACGATGATGAGGCGGGGCGGCGTGCCAGCGTCTGCGGGCAGACAGGAGAATCGTTTGCCCTGGATACCAGTCACAACGAAGTGCCCCATGACGGGGGTGCGCCAGGATGCGATCGTGGCGAGGTCCCGCTCGTCGAAATCCGCGGGATTCTCGGCCAGAAACTCGTCAATGAGCTGAGGGGCTGCCCACAGGCGGTCGAGCGCGTCTGACGTGGCGGCGATCCTCGCTTGCAAATCACGGCCCTGGCCACGGTGTGCGCCGGTCCGTACCATCACAAACTCGAGCAGCGCTTTCATGAGGCGGAGGAAACTCGCCTCGCCGCTGGGTGCGTCGTTATTCGCCGCCTTGTCCGTTCGCTTGCCTGTCATCCGGTCTCCCTTCGCATGGTGGGAAGACCCTAGCGGAGAAGAACCTGACAGAACCTTGCGGCTGGCAGACGCAAACCTGACATCGCAGCTCGGCGTGGGCGCTCCGCAAAAGAAAACAGCCGCTCGCCGACGTGGTTATCGGCGAGCGGCTGTTCATGGCCGCGCGCTGCGGTGTGTTGCGGGCGTTAGGCCGCAGGGCGCGGACGCCGTGGCAGACTGGCATCGGCCGGCTGCGCGGGCAACGGGCGAGACCGCATTGAGCGGGCAACGGCGTGTCGCGGGTGCCGGCTGCACGGGGAAGAGAAGGCGAAGCCGCATTGGACGGGCCACGGCTCGTTGCGGGCGCCTGCCGCCCTGCCGCGCTAGCTCAGGAGCATGCGGTCGTTCGCGAGCTCGCCGCCGGAGACCTCCTCGAACTTCTGCAGCAGGTCGGGGACGGTGAGGCTCTTCTTCTCCTCGCCTGCCGCGTCGAAGATGACGTTACCCTCGTGCATCATAATCAGGCGGTTGCCCAGGCGGATGGCATCGTTCATGTTGTGCGTGACCATGAGGGTCGTGAGGCCGCGCTCGGCCACGATCTGCTCGGTCAGGTCGAGCACCTTCTTGGCAGTCTTGGGGTCAAGCGCCGCGGTGTGCTCGTCGAGAAGCAGCAGCTTGGGGTTGGTGAGCGTCGCCATGAGCAAGGTCAGCGCCTGGCGCTGGCCGCCGGAGAGCAGGCCGACCTTGGCGGTCATGCGGCTCTCGAGGCCGAGGTCGAGCGTGGCGAGGAGCTTGGGATACTCCTCCTTCTCCTGCGCGGAGATGCCCCAGGCAAGGCCGCGCTTCTTGCCGCGGCGCTTCGCGAGGGCGAGGTTCTCGGCGATCTGCATATCTGCGGCGGTGCCGCGCATGGGGTCCTGGAAGACGCGGCCGAGGTACTTGGCGCGCTGCGGCTCGTTCATGCGCGAGACGTCGGTGCCGTCGAGCTCGATGGTGCCCGCGTCGAGCGGGTAGACGCCGGAGATCATGTTGAGCAGCGTCGACTTGCCGGCGCCGTTGCCGCCGATGACGGTGACGAAGTCACCCTCGGCAAGCTCGAGGTTCACGCCGGTGAGGGCGCGCTTCTCGGTCACGGTGCCGCGGTTGAACGTCTTGGTGACGTGGGAGAGCTTGAGCATGGCCATTACTGCTCGCCTCCCTTCGAGTAGGCGCGTCGGCGTTGCGTGCGCTCCCAGACGACGGGGACGCAGAGTGCGGCGGCGACGATGATGGCGGAGAGGAGCTTCATGTCGTTGGCATCCATGCCAAGCTGCAGTACGATGGCGCGGATGAGGAAGTAGACGATGGAGCCCGCCACGGCGGAGATCAGGCGCGGGGCGAACTTCGTGAGGCCGCCCGGCAGGAGGCGCCCGAGCACCTCGCCGATGACGATGGCGGCAAGGCCGATGACGATGGCGCCCGTGCCCATGCCGATGTCCGCGTACTTCTGCTGCTCGCAGATGAGGCCGCCGGAGAGGCCGACGAGCGCGTTGGAGAGCGTGAGGGCGATCATCTTGGTGGTGTTGGTGTTCACGCCAAGCGCGCGAATCATGGCCTCGTTGTCACCGGTGGCGCGCAGGGCGGAGCCAATCTCGGTGCCGAAGAACCAGTACAGCCCGGCGACGATCACGACGGCGACGATGACTCCCACGATGATGGCGCAGACGTTGGAGGGCAGCCCCGTCGCGTCGCCGAGTGCGGAGAAGACCGTCTTGCTTGTGAGCAGCGGGGTGTTCGACTTGCCCATGACGCGCAGGTTGATCGACCAGAGGCTGATCTGCGTGAGGATGCCCGCGAGGATGGCGGGAATCTCGAACGCCGTGGTCAGGAACCCGGTAACCGCGCCGCAGAGGGCGCCGGCGATCATGGCGGCCAAAATGGCGAGCGCCGGATCGACGCCGGCAACCACGAGGACCGCGCAGACCGCGCCGCCGGTGGCGAAGCTGCCGTCGACCGTCAGGTCGGGGATGTCGAGCAGCTTGTACGTGATGAAGACGCCGAGCACCATGATGCCCCAGAGAATGCCCTGGGAGACGGCGCCGAGCATTGCTGTCAGCATGTCTTTCCTTCCATCCAAACGCGCCCCGGCGGCAATCCCGTCGGGGCGCGCAACGCAAAAACTCAAGCTAGTCTAGCGCGGCGACATGTCGCCCGCGGTGTAGACGGGCGTGGCGCTCGCCGGCTAGACGACGCCCGCGAGCACGGTGCCGTCGTCCTAGGCGTCGAGCACGGAGAGGTCGATGCCGAGGGCCTCGGCCATCTCCTCGTTCTTGACGACCTTGAGCTGGTCACCGGACTCGGACTCGATCGCCATGCCCGCGGGGTCGGCGCCCTCGGTCAGGATCTTGACGGCCATCTCGCCGGCCATCTTGCCGAGCTCGGTGTAGTCGATGGAGAGGGTGCAGATGCCCATGCCCATGCACATGTTTTCCTCGCCGGTGACGAAGGGAAGCTTGCCCTCCTTGCAGATCTGGCCAATCTGAGCGGCAGCTGCGGCGATGGTGTTGTCAGTGGGGGAGTAGCCCGCGTCGACCTTGCCGACCATCGACTCGACGACGCTCTGGACTTCGTTGGAGCTGGAGACGGTGAAGCGCTCGTGCGTGAGGCCGGCCTTGTCGCACGCGGCCTCGGCCATCTCGATCTGGAGGAGCGAGTTGGACTCGGCAGTGCAGTAGAGCATGCCGACGTGCTTGGCCTCGGGGAGGACCTTCTGGAGCATGGCGATCTGGTCATCGACGGGGTTCATGTCGGAGGTGCCGGTGAGGTTGCCGCCGGGCTTCTCGTTGTCAGCGACGAGGCCGGAGGCGGCGTAGTCGGTGATGGCGCAGCCGACGATGGGGATCTCGGTCGTGGAGGCGGCGACGGCCTGGGCGGCCGGGGTGGCGATGACGTAGATCAGGTCATCGTTGTCGCCCACGAGCTTGGAGGCGATAGTGGAGCAGGCGCTCTGGTCATTGTTGGCGTTCTGCTGGTCGATGGTGTAGTTGATGCCGGCCTCGTCGAGCGCGGCGACGAAGCCATCGTTGGCGGCATCGAGCGCGGGGTGCTGGGTGAGCTGCAGGACGCCGATCTTGTAGGACTTCTCGCCGTCAGCGCCGGAGGGGGTGGCGGAGCTGCCGGAGTTGCCGCACGCGGCGAGGCCGAGCGCGACGGCACCGGCACCGGCGGCCACGAAAGAACGCCTGGAAATAGACTTCATGGTTCCCCCCTCATTTTGTGGGAAGCTGCGCGGAGCGATTGCTGCGCGCAACGGTGCCACGTTGGTAAGCGTAGGCAGAATTCTAATCGCACGCACTTCGATAAATGCCTCTGCCTGCGCATTTAAAGGGGCATCAGATACGCAGTTTTAACGTTTGGGGGAGTGTAGAGCTTGCCGGCTCGCCTTCGCTGTCGTATGCGCGTGCGCCGAACGTGTTTACGGCATGGACGGTGTGCGTATGGGTGGGGTCACATGGGCGGCGTGCGTATGGGTGGGGTCACATGGGCGGCGGGGCTTTGGCGTTACGACATTTTTTCGAGCGGGTGGTCAAAAAAGGCATCTTGGCGTACGCGAGAACCGCTAATAGAGGACTGTGACGTGTGACCCGTGCATTGGCGATTTCTAAAACCGCAGGTAGACGGATTGACAAATTCCTTAGCCGGAGGCAGTAGCGTCCGGATGGAACCGATGGGCTCGGGGCAGGCCCTTTGGAGCCAAGAAAAAGGCGGCTCCGGGGCCTCTGGCGTACGCCAAGATGGGTATTTTGACCATCTTGCCGAAAAAACTCTATTAAGGGATGGCTTGGATAATTAAGGGAGAGCAAATAGTCCGGAGACGACGCGACTAGGCAAGGCGGTCGTGGTTGACGGGGCGATAGAAGAACTCGCGAAGTTCGCCTGGCTCGCGAGTCTGGCCAAGCGCCCACATCGTCTTGGCGACGAGCGCCTCGCAGGTCATGTCGTCGCCCTTGAGGATGCCCGGGTGCTCCGCATAGGCACGGCCAACCTCATATATCCCGAGGTCAAGGCCCTCCTCGGGCACCTGGGTGGTGACCACGAGCGTGCGGCCGGAATCAACCCAGCCAAAGATTGCGTCGTGGAGCGAGTCCGGAATGCCACCAATGCCAAAGGTCTCGAGGATGATTGCGTCGTAGTCTTCGCGGAGAAGCTCGAAGACGTGGGGGTTTACCTCGGGCGTTAGCTTGAGGACGAAGACGCGCTCGTTGAGGTCATGGTAGACGCGGGGCTCCGCGGCAATGGCGCAGCTCGCTGCCTGCGCGACGGGTGTTTCCACGGCGCGAACGATGCGATTGTTTCGAATAAGTGCGAGGTCAGGGTAGTTAACGCTCGTAAAGGCGTCGAAGCTCATCGTGCGCTGCTTGCGTGCGCGGGTGCCGGCAACGACCTTTCCGCCAAACACAACGGAGACGTCGCGCGACGCGGGATCCGCCGCATAGAGGACGCTCTGGAAGAGGTTGAGGCGGGCGTCGGTGAAGGGGCTCGCCATGGGCTGCTGTGAGCCGGTGAGCACGATGGGCCGCGGGCTGTCCTGGATGAGGTAGGAGAGAGCGGCGGCGGTGTAGGCCATGGTGTCGGTGCCGTGCAGCACGACGAAGCCGTCGTAATCCTCGTAGTTCGCGAGGATGGCGTCACCGATCGCTTGCCAGTCCGCGGGACGCATGTTGGTGCTGTCGATGTTCATCACCTGGACAACGTCGACATCTGCAAGCTGGGCGATCTCCGGGACATACCCGGCAAGCTCGTCGCCCGTGAGCTGGGGCGTAAGGCCAGAGCCCTCCTCGGTGGAGGCGATGGTGCCGCCAGTAGCGACGATGAGGACGCGTGGCTTGCTCATTCGTGAGCCCCTTCAAGATAAAGGTCGAGCTCACGCGCCATGCGCTGGAGCTCCGACCGGGTGTGCGGATTGTGGAATGGCGCTTCGATGCCAAAGGGCTTAGTGAGAAGCGCCGTCGCGTAGCCTTGCTCCCTCATTATCCCGCGACTTTGCGGGTAGGCGAGCTCGAACGCGAAGCAGGCGAAGCTGACGAGGAAGTCTGCGGGTTGGGAACGGTCGTCGCGCAGCATGCAGCGGCGGGCGTCGAAGGCCCGTGTTGCCTCGGGTGAAAGCGAGCTTGCGAGCAGCTCGTCTGCGTCGCAGCCGAGGATGGTCTCGGGCGTGTCCGCGTCGACGGTGCGGAGGATGTCGATCTTGTCGGCATCGCGAACGAGCTCAGTGAAGGCGCGCGTGCGCGGGTCGAGGTCGCGGGGAAGCCTGTAGTCGCTATGCAACTCGATGGCGGTGCGAATGACGGCGTCTTCCGCGGACGAGTCGATGAAGTCGAGGATGCGAGGGATGCCGAAGGCCGGAGTGCCGGCGGGGACGGGTTCTCCGAGGCGCTCGCGTTCGCCGAAGAGCACGGAAGCGCCCAGCTTGGCATGGCTACAAGAGACGGCGTCGCGGAAGGTGTCCCAGCGGCGGACCTGCTCGAAGCGGCCCATGTCGTGGAGGAGGCCGCAGAGCCAGGCGAGGTCGACATCGGCGGTGGGCCAGCCCTGCTCGCGAGCGATGCGGTCGCAGAGGTCTGCCACGTGGAGCGTGTGCGTCACCTTGAGCGCGATGCGTGGATTGGCGGGGTCATACGGCGCGGCGTAGGCGAGGAAGGCGGCGCGAGCGCGCTCACGGTCGATGGGGACGGCGAGGTTGCCGGGCATGGGGGCGTTGTCGGGCGCGGCGGTGTTACCGGGAACGCCGATGGTGTTGCTATGCGCGTTTGAGCTGCGGTTTATTGGGGAATCCGTCTGTGCCATCTGCCGTACGCGCCCCTTCATGCCTCGATTTTGGCTCGCGGGATTGAGCCGTGTCTTGGCTGAGGGTACCACGAGCGTGCGTGGGCGCGCGGGGTTCACGCGGGAGGGTGGCTTGGGGCGCACGTGGGCGCGCATGCGCGGGCGAGGGCGGCTTGGGGCGCACGTGGGCGCGCATGCGTGGGCGTGGGCGGCCGCGCGCGGATGGCCGTGCCCGGACGGCCGGGCGGATGCAAGTGCGCACGCCTGCCCGCTCCTCTCCTTACAGAACTGAAAGCTGGGCGTAAGGCAAATCGATGGCACGTGACCTGGGCTTTCGCGACCATAGACAGTGAAAAGCGAAGGCTAAGGAGGCCATCATGAACAAGATGAATGACAACTGGTTCTGGCGTGCGAACGATATGGCTGTGGCGGGCGACATGAACCCCGTGGTGCGTGTCCTGTGGGTGGCGCTCATTGTGGGCATCGGCGTCGCGACCATGGCAACGCTGTGGGTTGTCACGAGGTAGCGCACCATGAGCAGCAGACGAGGCGGGTTAGGTTTGTAACGGGTTGCCGCTTGAGAGTCGCCGCATGAGCGCAGCCACGCCGCAGGCGGCAAAAAGCAGCGGGTGCCGAGAGATTTCTTGGCACCCGCCTTTGGTTTCTGCTCGGAGGGCCGTTCCTCGTCCTAGCCGCGCTCCCGCAAGATCTGCTCGATGAGCTGCGCGACGGAGTTCTCGGCAGCGTCGCCAATCAGGAAGCGCGCGGCCTCCTTGGCCTCCGGCGTCGCGCCCGCGACTGCGTAGGAGTGCGGCACCTTCTCGAGGAGCGTCACGTCGTTTTCCGAGTCTCCGATAAAAGCGACCTCGTCTAGCGTGATCCCAAGGCTGCCGAGCAGCGCGTCGAGCCCGTTCACCTTGCTCCAGCCGGCCGGAACAACATCCAGGAAGAACGGGGCGGGTGCCGGGAAATCAAGCTCTGGGCAGGCTCCCTTGCATTGGCTCCGAACGACTTCCGTCGGGGTGGAGTCGACGTTGACGAAGATGCCAGCGGTGATGACGTCGCGGTTGGTGGGCACATCTCCGGGCGTCATGTCCCTTCCGGAGTCCGCGACGACCCCCAGGGCGAGTTCGTCATCGGGCTCGACGCCGCAGAGGAACTGCTCGCAACGCATGCCCGTCTCGTCGGCATCGGCGACTAGCCAGAGCGATGTCCCCGCGTAGGGGCGCACGGCACCCTCGAGTTTGACGAGAGCCTCCGTCGAGAGCGTCTTTTTGAACACGAGCTTGCCGTCGGAGAAGACCTTCTTCCCGTTGGCCATGATGCCGGTTGAGAAACAGCGCGCGTCGCCGTCAAAGGCATCGGCGAGATCGACGTAATCGCGGCCGCTCGCGGGGCCGAACGCGATGCCCGCGTCGAGTGCCGATAGGATCGCCTGGTGCGTGCGCTCCGATATGACTCTCGAGCCAAAAGGCAACAGGGTTCCGTCCATGTCTGCGAGGATGAGCTTGATCATGCCGCCTCCTATGCCCCCGCTCGTGCGGTTGGCCATTTATCTGCGTGACGCTGACTGTGCTGCGTGCCGTGCGCGCTGGTACCAGCCGCGCGCGTTGATGTCGCGCGTTGCTGCCGTGCGTGCGGGTGCCGGTGTGCCGACGCCCGTCGACCTAGCTGTATTGCTTGTCTCCCATGAGGTTCTTCGAGATGATCCTGTTGAACTCTGCCGGGTCGTCCCAGCAAGAGATCAGGAAGAGGAACAGCAACTCGAGGATGAAGTTGATCGAGTTGTGCGAGAAGGCGACCTCGGTTCCGGTGATGGCCTGGTCTCGCGAGACGGCTCGGATGATATGCGTGGCGCGCTTTGCGAGCGGCGTATCCGGGTTGTCGGTGATCATGACGATGGGGGTGTTCGAATCCTCGGCAGAGTCGAATATGTTGACGAGGCGCTTCGAGTATCCGGACGTCGAAATGACGAGCAGGACGTCATTCTCCTTGAGGTTGGTTGCGGCGGACACCATGAATTCGGTGGCGCTGGGGCAAAACGCCCTAACTCCGACCTGCGAGAGCTTGAATGCCGCGTTCGCGCCCATGCTGATCGAGTTGCCGACGCCCGCAATCAGGACGAGGTTGGCGTTGTGGAGCAGGTTGACGACCGTCGAAAAGTCATCGGGATCAATGAGCGAGGTGGTTTGGGCGAGCTCCTCGACCTTGTGAGACAGGACGTACTTAATGGAGCCCCCGACGTCGTCCAGAGCAACCTTGCCGCCCGTGGCCTTTTCCTCGCCGGACGCCCTGCTGATGGATATGCCGAGGGCCAGGCGCATGTCCGAATAGGTGCGGTAGTCAAGCGTCCTTGCGAACCTCGAAACAGACGCCGGCGACGTGCCGGTTTCTGTGGCGAGCTCGCGGACGGTCATCGTTGCAACGTCCGACGGGTGGTCGAGAACATACGTTGCGATTGCCTTCTCCGAGGGGGATAGGCTGCTCATGACCGCGCAGATGTGGCTGAGCACGTCCCCTGTCTTATCCATGGTCACTCCCTAGTCCTGGTTTGGTTCGTATATTAGGCCAAGAGAGATGAAAACATGGCAACTTGTTCCATGAATACCGAAACAGCGTTTCACCGCTCATTTCCTACCGTTCACGGCAAATCGGCGCTCCTCCGGCGCAATCCCAGCTTGAGCAGCTATCTTATGAGCCGTGAAGCAACGGCACGAAAACGATGAAACAACAGAACATCGTTCCAGCGCTTCGTAACACCGTTTCACGCTAGATGGCGAATCGCTTCGATGTCCAGGCGGGCGCCCGGCGAGCGGGAAGGAGGAAGCGCGATGCGGAACACGAAGGCAAGCGTAAACATGACCTCGCTCTTCTTCGCGAACGTCCTCTACTGGGTTTGCGCGGGCGTGTACTCGCCGTTCCTCTCCGCCCACTACACGGGTCTCGGCCTCGGCGCGGCTGAGACCGGCATCCTCCTTGCGGCGACTCCGGTGTGCGCGCTCGCCATCCAGCCGCTCTGGTCGACGATCGCCGACAAGCTCGGGCGTCGCCGCGCGGTCATCGTGGTCCTGTGCCTGGGCGCAGCAGTCCTCGCTCCTCTGTACTACCTCGCCAAGACGTTCGTCCCGGTCCTTCTCGTGACCTTCGCGTTCTCGGCGTTCTTCTCGGGTCTTCTGCCCCTGAGCGACTCCCTCGTCATCGAGCTCGCTGATCGCTCTGGCCTGGACTTCTCCCGCATCCGCATGGGTGGCACCATCGGCTACGCCACCGTCGTCCTGATCGTTGGCCGACTGCTTGACGTGGCTCCTCAAATCCAGTTCGCGGTGGTCTCTGCCGCGCTGGTGATCTTCGCGGCCCACATGTGGCGCCTTCCCGAGGCGGGCGTTCGCGCCAATGCCACGGACGCGCCCAAGGCCGCTCACGGTAAGGGTCTCCTCTCGCTGTTCACCAGCAACGAGATCGCCTTCGTCTTGGTCTTCGCCTTCATCAGCTCGGCCGCGATCGGCTTCATCGGGGCGTTCTTGGGCCGCTACGCGGTCGAGCTTGGCGAGGGCCAGAACCTCGTGGGCGTGATGAGCGCCGTCTCCGCCGCGAGCGAGATTCCCATTCTGCTCGTCTCCTCCAGGTTGGTTAGGCGCTTCGGCGAGATGAACCTCCTGATCTTCTCCTGCTTCATGGCGGCCCTGAGACTCGTGCTCGTGGGCACCGGCATCGTTCCGGTCATGATCTGCGGCCAGCTCCTTCAGAGCGTGAGCTACATGACCGTCTACTACTCCTGCGTTACCTACATCGCCAACCACACCTACGAGGATTGTCGCGCTCGCGGTCAGGGTGCCTTCGCGATGGTCCAGAGTGGTCTGTCCGTCGTGGTTGCGAACCTGTTTGGCGGTTGGGCGTGCGACGCATTTGGCACGCGTACTGGTTTCCTGATCTTCGCCCTCGCATCAGCGATTGCTGCGGTCGTTGCTCTTGTGGCGTACGTGCTGTGGCGTCGAAGCGCGGCGCCACAGCCTGAGACCCAGACGGCCGCATAGCTCTGCTCCACAAGCGTTTCCGCACTTCGGCACTGCACTTGCTCTGTGCTCCGGCGCCGCATCCACGGCTCCGCACCTCACTTCGTGTTCAACCAGCTGACGAGCTGAGAACTGTCCGATTCAATGGTTATCCAGGTGAAAGGAAGACAAAGATGTCTCTCATCAAGGTCAACGAGCTTCTTCAGCATGCGACCGAGCACCACTACGGCGTGCCCGCCATCAACGTCATCAACACGGAGACCATCCGTTACGCGATCCAGGCCGCCGAGGATGAGCACATGCCCATCATCATCCAGTACTGGCCCGGCTTCGAGGACCACTGCGCCCTCGACGTCATCGCCTTCGCCGCCCGCTACTACGCCGAGCGTGCCAGCGTGCCCGTCGCCGTCCACCAGGATCACTCCGCCGGCTACGAGATCGCCGTCAAGGGCGTCAAGGCTGGCTTCCCCTCCGTCATGGTCGACGGCTCCTCGCTTCCCTATGAGGAGAACTTCCAGCTCACGAAGGACGTCGTCCAGGTCGCCAAGATCTTCGACGTCGACATCGAGGCCGAGCTCGGCCACGTCGGCAATGGCTCCGACGCGAACGACTTCGTGAACAGCGATCACTACACTGACCCGAACCTCGCCGAGGAGTTCGTCGAGGGCACGGGCTGCGGCTCGCTCGCCATCGCCGTCGGCAACGCCCATGGCCCGTACGTCAAGGTTCCGAACCTCGACATGGAGCGCATCAAGGCCTGCAGGGAGGCCGTCAGCGTGCCTCTCGTCATGCACGGATGCTCCGACATTCCCGACGAGCAGCTCCAGGAGGCTGTGAACCTCGGCATGAGCAAGTTCAACATCGCCACCGAGTACTTCCGCTCCATGTACCGCGCCTTCGAGAAGTACATCAACTCTGGCAAGAACGACGGCAACGGCGTTGGCCTCCTGATGGACGCCGCCCCCGATATGCGCGCCTTCGTCGCCAGCAAGATCCAGCTCCTGAACCCGAACCACTACTCGCTCTAGGAGGGGCTTGATGAAGAAGATTCTTGTCGCGTCGCACGGCCACCTCGCAAGCGGAATCAGGAGCTCGATCGAGATCCTGACCGGCATGTCCAATCTGGTGGAAGCGGTTGACTGCTACGTCGACGACACGGACTTCACGCCGCGTATCGAAGCCTTCATTGACTCGGTGGGCCCTGACGACGACGCGGTCATCTTCACCGACATCTACGGAGGATCGGTCTTCCAGAAGGTCGTCCTCATGGAGCCGGAGAAGCACGGAATCGTTCACGTCACCGGCATGAACCTCGGCCTCGTGATCGAGACGCTCATTGGCGCGGGGCCGATCACGGCAGAGTCGATCAAGCAGAGCGTCGAGTTGGCGAGGGCGACGATGCAGGTCGTCGAGCCGCCGAGCAAGGCCGCGGACAACGGGGAGTCCGACGGAGACTTCTTCGATTAGAGAGCGCCAACAAGCAAGGAGAGGGGAAGCAATGATTGTTCAGGTTCGAGTCGATGACCGTCTGATTCACGGGCAGGTCGCCCTGGTGTGGACCAAGGAGCTCAACACCACCAGGATCATCGTCGCTAACAAGCACGCGGTGGAGAGCGATGCCCTTCGCATGACGCTTTCCATGGGCACGCCGGCGGGCCAGAAGCTGCTCGTCAAGGACGTCCCGGATGCCTGCCGCATCGCGAACGACCCGCGCGCGGACTCCATGCGCATCTTCGCGCTCACCAACTGCGTGCGCGACGTGCTGGAGCTGGTCAAGGGCGCCCCGGGCAAGATCGAGGGCGTGAACGTCGCAAACGTCGGCCGCTTCGACAAGTCTGACCCCGCCACCAAGGTCGCCCTTAACGACACGATCATGCTCAACCCGGACGAGCTTGCCGCAGCCAAGGAGCTTTGCGAGCAGGGTATTCCGGTCTTCCATCAGCTCATCCCGTCTCACACCAGGACTCCTCTCAAGAGCCTGATCGAGGCGGCGGAGAAGTAAGGGGCTGGCCATCTGGCCAGACGAGGGAAAGGAAGTCAAATGATTGGGTTGGCAGTAATGGCCTGGTTGACCGTGCTGATTTGCTACGGTGGTAACTGGGTTCTCGGTCAGTGCATGATCGAGCGTCCTCTTGTGGTTGGCCTTGTTGCAGGCCTCCTGATGGGCGATGTCAAGACCGGTGTCATCATCGGTGCCTCTCTTGAGGCGATTTTCATGGGCGCGGTGAACATCGGTGGCGCTATCTCCGCCGAGCCCGTTACCGCGACCGCTCTCGCCGTCGCCTTCACCGTTGGCGCCGGCATCGACCAGGGCGCGGCCATCACGCTGGCTGTTCCCGTGGGCGTCGTCACCGCGTTCCTCTCGATCTTCATGAACAACGTGTTCCTCGCGTTCTTCGCGGCCACCTTTGACAAGATGGCCGCCGAGGGCAACGAGAAGGGCCTCGCCGTTCAGCACTTCGTCCTCTGGTTCGTTAAGTACGCCGCCTTTGGCCTCATCGCCTTCCTGGGTGTTTACCTTGGCGCCGAGCCCGTTGCCGCTATCGTCAACCAGATTCCGGCCAACGTCATGAACGGCCTCAACGCCGTGGGCGCCCTCCTGCCCGCTGTTGGTATGGCGCTCCTGCTCCAGATGCTCTGGAGCACCGAGCTCAGCATCTACTTCTTCCTGGGCTTCACGCTCTACCAGTACCTCGGCCTCCCGATGATCGCCATCGCCGTCCTCGGCGTCATCATCGCGATCGCCTCCGCCCTCCGCGACAAGGAGATCTTCGACCTCACCAAGAAGGGCGTGGCCACCCAGGCCGTTTCCGGCGACTCTGCAACCAGCGACGAGGAGGATTTCTTCGCATGAGCAACCTGACCAAGAATGTGAGCCCTGAAGACAAGAAGATGCTCAACAGCATTTTCCTGCGCTCCTTCTCCGTGTTCGCTTCCGGCGCCGGCGGTTCCGTCAAGGCTGGTGCCGATGGTTGGCTGTATTCCGTCCAGCCCGCGCTCAATCGCTACTACGCCGATGACCCCGAGGCCCGCGCCGACGCCATGAAGCGCCACACCACCTGGTACAACATCACCCAGAACGTCGGCACGTTCGCCATGGGCCTCGTCGCCTCCATGGAGAGGGAGAACTCCCAGCACGATGACTTCGATACCGAGTCCATTGACGGTATCAAGGTCTCCCTCATGGGCCCGATGTCCGGTATCGGCGACGCAATCTTCTGGGGCGTCCTGCGCGTCATCGCCGCCGGCATTGGCATCAACCTCGCCATGAGCGGCTCGCCCCTCGGCGCGATCATGTTCCTGCTGATCTACAACATCCCGTCGGTCCTCTGCCGTTACTTCATGACCTACCTCGGCTTCAGCATGGGCACCAACTTCATCTCCGAGATGTACGAGGGCGGCCTCATGAAGCTCATCACCAAGGCCACCTCCACGATCGGCCTCGTGATGATCGGCGCCATGACCGCGGCGAATGTCAGGTTCAACACGATCCTGTCCATCCCGGTCCAGGATTCTGACCCGGTCATGATCCAGACCTACCTCGACTCCATCTTCAAGGGCCTCGTGCCCCTGGCCCTCACGCTCGTCGTCCTGTGGCTCCTGCGCAAGAAGAACGTCAACGTCAACATCATCCTGGTTGGCATCATGGTTCTCGCGCTCGTCCTCGGCCTCGTGGGCATCGTGTAAGGCGGCTTCAGGGATATCCGAAGCTTGTTCAAGGTAATTCCTGGCGGCACGCGTTCGAGCGCTTTCGACGCGTGTCGTCCTATTAGAAGGGGAAACAACATGCGCTACACGCACCTCAAGAACTCTGACGTCGACGTCTCCCAGCTCGCGGTGGGCACCTGGGCGATCGGCGGCGACTCCTTTGGCGAGAACGATGACGCTGCGAGCATGTCCGCCATCCGCACCATGCTCGAGCACGGCGTCAACCTCATCGACACCGCTCCGTGCTATGGCAATGGCACGTCCGAGAAGATCGTTGGCAACGCGCTCAGGGGCGTCGACCGCGAGAGCTACCTCCTCTCGACCAAGGTTGGCCTCATCACCAGCGCCAACGGCTATGACCGCGACTCCTCGTTCAAGAACATCATGAGGGAGGTCGAGAGCTCGCTGCGCAACCTCCGCACTGACTACATCGACTTCTACTTCGTGCACTGGCCCGACGCCAAGACCCCGTTCTCCGAGACGATGTGCGCCCTCCAGCTCCTCAAGGAGCAGGGCAAGATCCGCCACATCGGCGTCTCCAACTTCACGACGGAGATGATCGAGGAGTGCGAGAAGGTCGCTCAGGTCGACGTCCAGCAGCCGCCCTACTCCATGGTCGACCGTTCCTCCGAGGACCTCATCAAGTGGGGCTACGAGCGTGGCATCGACTCCTTCACCTATGGCTCCCTCGGCGCGGGCATCCTGTCCGGCAAGTTCCGCGAGCTCCCGAAGTTCGAGGAGGGCGACGTCCGCGGCGGCTTCTACGATTACTTCCAGGAGCCCAAGTTCTCGCGCGTCCAGGAGCTGCTCAAGGTCATGGACGAGATCGCTGAGGCTCACGACAAGCCCGTGGCGCAGGTTGCCGTGAACTGGAGCACCCAGAAGGAGTACGTGGGCACCGCTCTCGTGGGCGTGCGTACGGACGCCCACGCGATCCAGAATTGCGAGACGTTCGAGTGGGAGCTTTCCGCCGATGAGATGGCCAAGCTCGACGCCAAGCTCGACGAGCTGAAGATCGGCTAATCATGGAAGCCGAGGAGAGGAAGTACCCCACTTCCGAGCTTGAAGTACTTGAGTGTGGAGTCAGGGAGGTCGTCGAGCCCAGCGGGCTCAAGCTTGTGCTGAAGCCCGTGCCGGGTGACGACCGCGAGCACGTGCTCGACCCGCGCGTCTATGCTCGTGCGCACGCGAAGCTCGCTGCGGCTCCTGCGGCGGGGTCGGCGCCGGCGGGGCCGGTGGACGTGATCGCGTGGCGCTCCGCGCCCAACAAGGAGACCCACGTTGTGAGGGGCGCGAACGTTGCCAAGAAGACCGTCGTCATGGACTTTGGCGACAGGGGCATTCCCCTGCACATCTTCACGCCGGAGGGGCACGAGGATGGATCTTCCGCGCTCGTGTTCATCCATGGCGGCGGCTTTATGGTGGGTAACATTGGCCAGTACGAGAACTGCCTGCGCGATATCGTGGAGCGTACGGGTTGCGTTGCGATCTATCCGGAGTACCGCCTGTCTCCCGAGACGATGTTCCCCGGTGGCGTCGAGGACTGCGTGAAGACGCTCGACTGGCTTGTCGATCACGCTGACGAGCTGGGCGTCGACGCGACGCGAATCGCCGTGGCCGGCGACTCTGCGGGTGGAAGCCTGACGAACGCCGTCGTGCTCGAGGGCTCTCACGCGGATAGGATCAAGGCGGTTGTCGAGCTTTACCCGCTCGTTGACGGTGGTCCTATTCCGGATGAGTGGTCCTACGACCTGTACGAGGTCGTGGACGACCAGAGGGCCGAGGCCCTGAGCAGGGTAGACCGCATTCGCCTCGCCAACGACGATCTGCCGCCCATGTACGTCAACGGCGACATGGACAAGATGCTCGATCCGTTGATTTCCGCGCTGTTTGCGGAGGACGTGAGTGTGTATCCGCGTACGGTCATCATCTCTTCCGAGTTCGACTTCCTGCGCTATCAGGATGAGCTGTTCGCGAAGAAGCTACAGGACGCGGGTGTTGACGTTACCGCGATTCGCTACTGTGGCTGCGACCACGGCTTCTTTGAGACGTATGGCGTGATGCCCCAGGCGGAGGACGTCTGCCGCATCATCTCCGAGGAGATTGCGAAGATCTAAGGGCTTGCTGCAGCGGGTTCGCAGGGGGTTACCTGGCCTGGCCGGACGCATTGCGCGTCTGGCCAGGCTTTTTGTGTCTGGAACGCGGGACGGGCGGCGCCGTGCTCTGGGCGGGCGCCGGGGTGCGACGGCGATACTGGGGCGATGGGCGCGCCGCGCTCATGGAGGCGGCGGCCTATTTGCGTTGAGGTTGTCTTCCGGTCTGTTATGAGACTATCCCTTAATAGTTATTCCCGCGCTGATGGTCAAAAACACCATCTTGGCGTACGGTCCGCTGCTTGTAGTGGCCAACTTACTTGACCACAGTCAAACAAGTGGGTCGTGAATCGCGTGTTTAAGCGCTTGCGAGTGATCGAACGCTTCCATTTGGGTCCTTTCGGGGTGGCTGTTGGCCTGTCCGCGCGTCTGAACGGCTCCCGTGCGTACGCCAAGATGGTCTTTTTGACCACCCGCCCCAGAAAACGGGTCGCCAATCAAGTATCGTTGCCCGATCGTGCCGCGCATCCGAGCCGCGCGCCGTTTGCCTGTTCAAAGTTGCAGGATTTCGCAGTGAAACAACTGGTCATTTTGGCAGGCATTGCCGCCCATAAACTCAGTCTCAAGGTAACTCTCAGAAAGGGAGGCACTAATGGACGTCATTATGGGCGCCTTGAACTGGTATGCGGCGCTGCCGTCTTCCGTCATGGTCATGATCGGAATTTTTTTGGTTGGCTTGCTTCTCGCTAGGCTGAAGGTGGGCGAAGCCCTGCGCTGTTCCATCTACGTTGCCGGTGCGCTCGTTGCGATGAGCACGATGGTCGGCATGTTCTCCGGCGCAGCGACCCCGATCCTCATGCAGGTCGTTGAGGCGACCGGCCTCAAGCTTGACATCATCGACCTCGGCCTTGGCTCGGCGTACTCCTCCGTCCTCTTCCCACTGAGCTTCTACGCGATCCTCCTCGTCGTCGGCCTTGCCGTTAACGCCCTGATGATCGTCCTCAAGCTCACGGACACCTTCGACGTCGACGTCTTCAACTACTCCGTCTGGGCCCTGGCCTCGTCCTACGTCTGGGCGATCACCGGCAGCGTTCCCCTCGCCATCGTCGCCTACATCATCAACGAGGTTGTCGTCCTCAAGCTCGCCGACATCACCGCGCCTGCTATCCAGGATGCCTACGGCCTCGACGGCGTCTCCATCCCCCACGGCAACGCCGTCATCTTTGCCCCGGTCGGCATGGCCGTGAACTGGGTTATCGAGAAGATCCCCGCCCTTGCCAAGATCGACTGGAGCACCGACAAGATCGAGGAGCGCTTCGGCGGCCTCATTTCCCCGTCCATGATCGGTTTCGTCATGGGCATCGTTCTCGGCATTGCTGGCGGCCAGAATGTGGGCCAGACCCTTCTCCTCGGCGTCACCGTCGCCGCCTTCATGATCGTCTTCCCCCGCGTTGAGAACGTGCTGGTCGAGGGCATCACTCCGGTCGCCGATGGCATGCGTGAAATCTGTGCCAAGAAGTTCAACCGCGAGCTCAACATCGGCCTCGACGCCGCCATCCTCATCGGCATGCCCGACGTCATGGCAACGGGCATCCTGGTCACCCCGGTCGTGCTCCTGCTCGCGTTCATTCTCCCGGGCAACCGCGTCCTGCCCATGGCTGACCTCGCAATCGCTGCCCCGTTCCTGATCAGCTGCTGCATGCCCTACTGCAAGAAGAACATCTTCCGTGGCTTCATCGCGGGCGTCATCGTCATGATCATTACGCTCTACGTCTGCACCGCGACGGCTGGCTGGTACACGCAGTGCGCGGCTATGAATGGCCTGCCCTTCGAGTCGATTTCCACGACGCTGGGCATTGGCTCGAGCTGGGTCGCGTGGGCAATCGGGCAGGGGTTCGCGCTCTTCGCCTAACGGCTCCCTTCTCCGGACGGCGGCGCGGAGTCCCTCCTCGCAGCGTCGCCGTCCTCCCTGTCCCCAATGCGTCACGACTGTCCAGGTTTGCGCAGCGTGACGTCGCACCAAGGCGCGCAGCCTCGCGCGCATTTCTAAAACCCCAAATCGTCAGGAGTCACTCATGGAAGCCAAGAAGATTGTCGTTGCCTGCGGAACCGGCGGCGTGACCTCGAAGAACATCGCAATGAAGATCGAGAAGTACCTCAAGGGCAAGGGCATCGACGCCAAGACCTCCACCTGTCGCGTGAGCGAGGTGGCCGCCCTGGTCTCCCAGATTCACCCGGACGTCGTCTGCTCGGCGACGCAGCTGCCGCCGCTCGACGTACCCACGATTAAGGCGACCGCCATTCTAACGGGCGTCGGTGCGGACAAGGTCTTCGAGCAGATTTTCGACATCGTGAAGTAACGGACGCTGCGGACGGCGCGAGAGCGTCGTCCCAAGCGTTCGGGAGGGACTAACGTGAGCGAGAAGATTGCGATAAAACCCGAGCTGGTGATTCCGGATCTCATGGCCGCCGATTCGCAGGACGCGATCAGGCAGCTCGGCGAGGCCCTCGTGTCCGCTGGCTATGCGAAGGGCTCCTACGTCGACGTCGTGCTTGAGCGCGAGAAGAGCTATCCCACCGGCATCGAGTTCCCGCTTTGCGGCGTGGCGATGCCCCACGGCGAGCCGGACGACGTGCTCGACGCTGCCATCGCGATTGGCCGCTGCGCCAATCCGGTC
>USBN01000010.1 GCA_900552935.1 uncultured Coriobacteriaceae bacterium
AGATCGGCTACAAGATCCGCGAGGCCCGCAGCATCGACCGCGTGCCCTACATGCTGATCCTGGGCGAGAAGGAGGTCGAGGCCGGCAACATCTCCGTCCGCGACCGCTCCGGCGAGACCGTCCAGCGCTCCGTCGACGAGTTCATCGCCGACATCACGGCCGAGATCTCCGAGCGTCGCAGCTAGTCTGGGCGTCCGTTGACTGTCTCGAACGACAACAACCATGGACCTCTCCTGCCTGCCGGCGGGGGAGGTCCCTCGCTTAGCGCACTCGCGGCCCTGCGACGCAAGATGGACGCCGCCGCCTGGCGACGCGTCTCCGACGTTGCCCAGACGTGCGCCAAGTATCTTTCCTGCCATCCGGCCGTGCACGCCGTGCGCTACCCGGGCCTTACGACCGACGCGAGCTACCACGAGGCCTCCTGCACCCTGGAGGGCGGCTTTGGCCCACTCGTGGACGTATGCCTGGCGCGTGACGGCGCCTGGCTGCGCTATGACGCGCGAACGGCCACGGGAGACGCGCGTGCCGAGGTCCTGCGTCTCGAGCGCATGCTCGGGACGTTGTGACAACGGGGTGTTTGACCGCTCCCTTTTTGCGGTATATCAAATCAAGCTAGTTAGACTTGTCTGTGTGTTCTGCCGTGGCGGGGGCCATCATGAACAGGCTAAGAGACGTAGTGATTCCGCTGGCTCTTGCGACGTTTATGGCGGATGTCGGTTGCGGCCACCGCGCCCTATTTGTCTCGTTTCTCATCCTGGTTGGCTTGGCCATCGTCTGCGTCGCCGCACGCCAAACTATCGGCGTTGTCCTGTTGGGATTCACCGACATCTCCATGCTGGGAGGAATCGTCTTCGTCCTGCCCGGCGTTTTCTGTGCCGTTGAGCGTTTCGTTGCTGCAAGAGCGTCTGCCGCAAGTTGATGCGACAGGAAGATGGTCCTGCATTTACCAGAAGGGGACTGGTTGCCAATCTCGACGACCGGTCCCTTTGCCGTCCGGCGAGACGTTGCCGCTTGCGGAATCCGACAAGGCTTCTCCACCGCAAGCGGCGGCTTATTTGCCGTGAACGGTCGATACTTGCGTGCGAGTGGCAGCTGCGGCTTTTCCCTCGGATAATTTTAGTTGGGCATAAGGCGTTTTTGCTCTATGCACGCCCGGCTGGGCATTCGCGCCCCATGCTGGGGAGTAGCTGCGGGTTTGCGTTAGCGTATGCAAAACAATATCGAGAATATGCGCATAATTAGCATGTTGACCATATAAACGTATGCAACTGCGTTTGGGTAATCGTTGCGTAAATGACCAGTGAAGTCTGTGCAAGCGCAGGTAAACGCACTACCGCTCATCCCTTTGTGTAATTTGCGCCATTAAATTCCGGTATCATGTTCATGGTGTCTGAGGCTCAGGTTTTATGCATGGGGCTAGAAGCCATGCGAAGTCCGGGCGCGTAGGCACGGAGCCAGTTGGTCAAAAGGCAGTATTTGCCCACGAATTGATCTGGAGGTACCACATGGCAAAGGCGGAGAAGGTCATCGACAGCCTCGATGCCCTCAACTCGCGACTGGCCAGCATGCGCAAGGCGCAGGCCGAGTTCGCTACGTTCTCCCAGGAGCAGGTTGACAAGATCTTCCACGCAGCGGCCATCGCTGCCAACAAGGCCCGCATCCCGCTTGCCAAGATGGCGGTCGAGGAGACCGGCATGGGCATCGTGGAGGACAAGGTCATCAAGAACCACTACGCGGCCGAGTACATCTACAACAAGTACAAGAACATGAAGACCTGCGGCGTCATCGAGGAGGACGCGGCGTTTGGCTATAAGCGCATCGCCGAGCCCATCGGCATCGTCGCCGCCGTCATCCCCACCACCAACCCGACGTCCACGGCCATCTTCAAGACGCTCATCAGCCTGAAGACC
Source organism: uncultured Coriobacteriaceae bacterium (assembly GCA_900552935.1). GTDB lineage: Bacteria > Actinomycetota > Coriobacteriia > Coriobacteriales > Atopobiaceae > Parolsenella. Next base: position 1,911 of record USBN01000010.1, read on the forward strand.
CGCAACGCCATTCTCATCTCGCCGCACCCGCGCGCCAAGGCTTGCACCATCGAGGCCGCCCGCATCGTGCGTGACGCCGCCGTCGCCGCTGGCGCCCCCGAGGGCATCATTGACTGGATCGCCCAGCCGTCCCTCGAGCTCACCAACGAGCTCATGCGCTCCGCTGACATCATCCTGGCCACCGGTGGTCCGGGCATGGTCCAGGCCGCGTACTCCTCCGGCAAGCCCGCCCTCGGCGTTGGCCCCGGCAACACGCCCGTGATCATCGACTCCACGGCAGACGTCAAGCTCGCCGTGAACTCGATCATCCACTCCAAGACCTTCGACAACGGCATGATCTGCGCGTCCGAGCAGTCCGTGACCGTCCTCGCCGACATCTACGACGAGGTCAAGGCCGAGTTCAAGGCCCGTGGCTGCTACTTCCTCAAGGGCGCCGAGCTCGACAAGGTCCGCAAGACCGTCATCGTCAACGGCTCCGTCAATGCCAAGATCGTCGGTCAGAGCGCCTACACCATCGCCAAGCTCGCCGGCGTCGAGGTGCCCGAGAAGACCAAGATCCTCATCGGCGAGGTCACCAGCGTCGATCCCTCCGAGGAGATGGCCCACGAGAAGCTGTCCCCGGTCCTCGGCATGTACAAGGCCAAGACCTTCGACGAGGCCATCGCCAAGGCTGAGCGCCTCGTCGCCGACGGCGGCTACGGCCACACCTCTTCCCTCTATATTAATCTGAATGAGAAAGAGAAGATGGCAAAGCACGCAGCAGCTATGAAGACCTGCCGCATCCTCGTCAACACCCCGTCCTCCCAGGGTGGCATCGGCGACCTCTACAACTTCAAGATGGCGCCGTCTCTCACGCTGGGCTGCGGCTCCTGGGGCGGCAACTCCGTCTCCGAGAACGTTGGTCCCAAGCACCTGCTCAATGTCAAGACGGTCGCTGAGAGGCGGGAGAACATGCTCTGGTTCCGCGCACCCGAGAAGGTCTACTTCAAGAGGGGCTGCATGCCGGTCGCCCTCGACGAGCTCGGCACGATCATGGGCAAGAAGCGCGCCTTCATCGTGACCGACCAGTTCCTTTACAAGAACGGCTACATCAAGCCGATCGAGCAGAAGCTCGACGAGCTCGGCATCGAGCACGCCTGCTTCTGGGACGTCGCCCCGGACCCGACGCTGCAGTGCGCTCGCGAGGGTGCCAAGATCCTCGACTCCTTCCAGCCTGACGTGATCATCGCCTTCGGCGGCGGCTCCGCGATGGACGCCGGCAAGATCATGTGGGTCCTCTACGAGCACCCCGAGGCCAACTTCGAGGACATGGCCATGGACTTCATGGACATCCGCAAGAGGGTCTACACCTACCCGGAGATGGGCTCCAAGGCCTACTTCGTGGCCATCCCCACCTCCTCCGGCACCGGCTCCGAGTGCACGCCGTTTTCCGTCATCACCGACGCAGAGACCGGCATCAAGTGGCCGCTCGCTGACTACGCGCTGCTCCCGAACATGGCCATCGTCGACGCCAACAACATGGACTCCCAGCCCAAGGGCCTCACCTCGGCCTCTGGCGTGGACGTCCTCACGCATGCCCTCGAGGCCTACGTCTCCGTCATGGCGAGCGACTGGACCGACCCGTACGCCCTGCAGGCCATGAAGCTCGTCTTCGAGTACCTGCCGCGCGCCTATGACAAGGGTGCCGCCGATCCCGAGGCCCGCGAGCGCATGGCCAACGCCTCCTGCCTCGCCGGCATGGCCTTCGCCAACGCCTTCCTCGGCCTCAACCACTCCATGGCCCACAAGCTCGGCGCCTACCACCACATCCCGCACGGCCTGGCCAACGCCGTCATCCTCACGCGCGTCATGCGCTACAACGCGGCCGATGTCCCGACCAAGATGGGCACCTTCCCGCAGTACGCCTACCCGCACGCGAAGGCCCGCTACGCCGAGGCCGCCCGCTACTGCGGCGTGACCGGCAAGAACGACGACGAGGTCTTCGAGAACTTCATCGCCAAGATCGAGGAGCTCAAGGAGAGGGTCGGCGTCAAGCAGACCATCGCCGAGTACGGCGTGGACGAGAAGGACTTCCTGGCCACGCTCGATGAGATGACCGAGAACGCGTTCAACGACCAGTGCACGCCGGCCAACCCGCGTTACCCGCTCATGAGCGAGATCAAGGAGCTCTACCTCGACGCCTACTACGGCCGCGAGCCGAAGAGCTACGAGGAGTAAATCGTGAACTACGTGGCGGCTTCCTGCCAGGAGCTGGCAGGTGCCGTCACGAGTCCAAGGCTGCCGGACGTGCGGGGGCGCGTCCGGCACATCAGGAGGAACCCTAAGGAGGCTTCTCATGGAGCTACCGGAGAACAAGGTCGAGCTCGCTCGACGCGGTAACAAGGTCGTCTATGACGCCGGCGATCGCATCGTCAAGGTGTTCAACAACTCCAAGCCCGAGAGCGACGTTTTCAACGAGGCGCTCAACCTCGCCCGCATCGAGGAGTCCGGCATTCGCGTTCCCGCGATCGTCGAGGTTTCTCGCTGCGAGGAGGGCTGGGCTCTCGCCACGGAGAAGATCGCCGGCACCACGCTCGCTGAGCGCATGAAGGCTGACAAGAAGAACGTCGAGGCCTACCTCGAGCAGTTCGTCCGCCTTCAGCTCGAGATCAACGGCCACACCGCGCCGCTGCTCAACCGTCAGCGCGACAAGTACGCCCGCATGATCAACGGCCTGACCGAGATCGACGCTACGACCCGCTACGAGCTGCTTATGCGTCTCGACGGCATGAAGGTCGAGAACAGGGTCTGCCACGGCGACTTCAACCCGTCGAACGTCATCGTCGGCGACGACGGCCTGCTCTACGTCTGCGACTGGGCTCACGCGACCCAGGGTTCGCCCGCGGCTGACGCTGCCATGACGTACCTGCTGTTCGCGCTCGAGGACCTTGACCTCGCGGACAAGTACCTCGTCCTGTTCTGCAAGATGGCTGACATGCCGATCCAGGTCGTCCGTCGCTGGACGAGCATCGTCGCCGCAAGCGAGCTGGCTCGCCACCGCGACGCTAAGGAGGAAGAGTTCCTCCGCAGCTGGATCGACGTGGCTGATTACCAGTAGGGTTGGTTGACTGAACGCTAGTTCGGGGCCTGGGGTTCCACGCAAACGTCCTCGCTCGCATGGGTGTGCGGGGTTGTAGCCGGTGGCGGCTGCGGAATGTTTGCTTAGGAACCCCGGGCCCCTTTCGTGTTTTGGGACCTTGCCGGTGGCAAGTGCCACGGCGCCAGGGAGTTACGGGCTGCTGTGGTGGGGACTGGTAGGGTGGTACACTTGTTCTATCTGACGGCTTTGAGGGGAGTGGCGTGTGAAGGTCCTTCTCGTTCCCAATTACTCGCGGGCGGATGCCATCCAGGCGGCGGCTACGCTCGAGGTTTGGCTTTCCCACGAGGGTGTCGAGGTGGTCTGGGCGCACGACAAGAAACGCGAGCCTAACCGCACCTGTGACCCTTCGGGTGCCGTGCTCGTGGTTTCCCTCGGTGGTGACGGCACGCTCCTGCGCGCCGCGAGCATCGTGGGTTATCGCGAGATTCCCATCCTCGGCCTCTCCTTTGGCCATCTCGGCTTTCTTACCGGTGCTGGCTCGGAGAACATCGTTGAGTCCGTCTCGCGCGCGCTCGCGGGCGAGATGCACCAGAGCAGGCGCGCCACGCTTGACGTGGGCGTCACGTTCGACTGCGGTGGCGGCCTTCTTCGCGACACGCATCATTTCGCCTTGAACGAGCTCGCCCTCACGCGCGGCGCGCTGGGCGACATGATCGAGTTCGACGTCGACGTCTCCGGCAACCATATCGACTGCCTTCGCGGCGACGGCTTCGTGGTCTCCACGGCGACGGGTTCCACCGGCTATGCTCTCTCCAGCGGCGGCCCCATCGTGACACCCGAGTTCAGCGGCATGGTCTGCGTGCCCATCGCGCCGCACACCATCCTCGCGCGCGCGTTCCTCACCTCTTCCTCGGACGTGGTCGAGGTCTCTCTCTCGGACGATCGCCCGGCGGAGAGCAGTGTGTTCGTCGATGGTCAGCTCGTGACCTGCCCGGAGGGCGGCTCGGCCGTGAAGTGCACGGTCAGGCGCGGCCCGGGCGACGTCATCCTGCTCGACTCCGACGCGGGCGGGTTCTATGACTCGGTGTCGCGCGTGTTCTATGGCCAGATGCGGAAGAAGCAGTAACGACGGCGCAGGCGCCAGGGGAGGTACCATTCAATGATTGACGAGCTCCACGTCGAGAACGTGGCCCTCATCCGCGACGCGACGCTCGTGCCCGCCGCGGGCCTCACCGTGCTCACGGGCGAGACGGGTGCGGGCAAGACCGCGCTGCTCAGCGCCTGCAAGCTGCTTGTGGGCGAGCGCGCGGATGCCGGCGCCGTTCGCGAGGGTGATGACCACCTGCTCGTCGAGGGGCGCGTCTACCTCGGTCCCGATGACGTCGACGGTCACATCGTGAGGCGTCGCGTTGAGTCCGCGGGTCGCGGGCGCGTCGAGATCGACGGGCGCATGGCCAGCGTGTCTGAGCTCGCGGAGAAGGTGGGCTCCACGGTCGACCTCTGCGGCCAACACGAGCACCAACGCCTTCTTTCCACCTCCACGCACGCCCAGATGCTCGACGCGTGGGCGGGGGAGGGCGTCACCGCGGCGCTCGCCGCCTACCGCGAGGCCTTCGCTTCCGCACGAGACGCTCGCGCTGAGTACGAGCGCGTCGACGAGCTCTCTCGCTCCGGCGCGGAGAGGCTCGAGCAGGCCGCCTTCGAGCTCAGACGCATTGACGAGGTTGACCCGCAGGAGGGTGAGCTCGAGGAGCTCGAGGAGGCGCTGCCTCGAGCGGAGCACGCCGAGGCCCTTCTCCGCGCAAGCGAGGGGGCGCGCGAGGCGATCGCGGGCGACGCGGGAGCCATGGATGCGCTCTCCTCCGCGGTCTCGACTCTGCGGGACGCCGCTCGCTTCGACAACGCACTTTCCGCGCTCGCGGACTCCCTCGAGAGCTCGCTCATTGACATCGATGACCTCGCTTCAAGGCTTCGTGACTACCGCGACTCCGTCGACCTTGACCCGGAGGAGCTCGTTCGCATGCAGGAGCGTATGGGCGCGCTCCAGGGCCTCATGCGCTCGTACGGACCCAGCATGGCGGACGTGTTCGCCAGGCGTGAGGCAGCGCGCGAGGTCGTCGAGGCCGCCGGTGATTCCGGCGAGCGCGTTCGCCTGGCGCGCCGTGCGATGGAGGAGGCGGAGGCCGCGCTTGCCAAGGCGGCAGACGCCCTCGATGCCGCTCGCTCTGAGGCGGCGCCGCGCTTTGCCGCCGCCGTGACGGGGCAGATGGGGCGTCTCGAGATGGGTGGTGCGGAGCTCGAGGTCAGGTGCGAGCGCATGCCGCGCGCGCAGTGGACGCCGGCGGGCCCCAGCAAGATCGAGCTCATGTATCGTCCCGGCGCGGGGCTCACGCCACGGCCGCTCAGGAAGATCGCGAGCGGCGGCGAGGTGAGCCGCGTGATGCTCGCCTGCAAGGTCGTCCTTGGCCAGGCGGATGGCGTCGACACCCTCGTCTTCGACGAGGTCGATGCCGGCGTGGGCGGTTCGACCGCCCGTTCGCTCGCCGCCGTGCTCGCGGACCTCGCGAAGACGCATCAGGTCATCGTCGTGACGCACCTGGCGCAGGTCGCCGTGATGGGCGAGTGCCACTACCTCGTCTCCAAGGGCACCGGCGTCGACGGCAAGCCCGAGACAAGCCTTCGCCAGATCGACGGTGACGAGCGCGTAGCAGAGATCGCCCGCATGCTCTCCGGCGACGCGAGCGAGATCTCGCTCGAGCACGCCCGCGAGCTGCTTACGGAGGCGCGCGGCTAGGCGCGCCCTCGTGCCGGCGGAGGCCGGCCGGGGCGCCCCGACGTTCGGCTGGTCTGCGAGCCTGCGTGCCGTCGGTTGGGCGCGAGAGCGTTTGCCTCGCGAGATACCAGGGCTTTTATCCGATTTATAAATGTCCGCTTTACGCGGTAGGATTGTCGGGAAAGACCTCGACAAGCGGAGGAACATGGCTCTTCGACTTATCACAACGTCAGATGAGAGGCTCGTCGGTGCCTCGGCCGTCAGTGCAATCGATGCGGGGCGTGCGGCGTCGGGAAGGGCGCTCGTGCTCGTGCCGAGCCTCACGTGTGGGCTTGAGGTCCAGCGTGAGCTTGCCGCCGCCGGTCTCACGGCCGGTGTCGACTGCGAGACGCCCTCCACGTGGACGGACCTCCGCTGGGCACTCTACGGAGACGGGCGCTCGCTTGTGACGCGCGGGCTTCGTCCCGTTCTCATGAGCCTCGTCGCCGCGGGTCATGAGATGGCCCCGCTCGACGGGGGCGAGGGTACGGTCGCCTTGCTCTGTGACGTCGTCGCTCGTGCCCTTCCCTGGCTTCCCGCCGCGGGGGAGCGAGCTTCGCTCACCGCGGGCGAGGCGTGCGCCCTCGAGCTAGCGGATGCCTATGCGGAGACCCTCGCCGAGAAGGGCTTCGTGGAGCCCTGCGAGGCGATCTCGCTCCTGCCTACCATGATGGGGGAGCAGGGCGCGTCCGTGCCTCCCTGCGTATTCCTGGGCTTTGACGAGTTCAACCGGGTGGCGAGGGAGCTCGTCTGCGCGCTTGCCCGCCTGGGCGAGGTCACCGTCTTCGTGCGCGTCCTCGAGGGGGAGGCGTCTGGCAGGGCCCTCGCCTCCGCAGGTGAGCTTCGCGAGGCCGCTGCCGTCGCTGGAATCGAGGTCATCGACGAGGTAGTGACGGCCGCGGAGCCCATCTCTCGTGAGCCCGAGCTCAACTCGCTTCTCGGCACGCTGTTCCGTCCGGGCTCCGAGGCGCTTAGGCCCACGGGCGCGGTCAGGCTGCTCGAGCCCGCGGGTCCGCTCGCTCAGGACGAAGCGGTATGCCAGCACATCCAAGGGCTTGTCTCCGAGGGCGCCACGCGCGTGGTCGTCGTCTCTCCGGACGTTCGCGCCACTTGGCGCTCGCTTGCGCCCAAGCTTCATGCCCGCGGTGTCTCCGTTCGCGGCAGCCTACGCCTTTCCGTCGAGGAGACGGGTGCCGGCGCGGGTCTCCTCCGCCTTGCGGATTCGGTGGCGCGCCTGGTCGAGCTTGATGCCTCGTGGCCTTCGAAGGATGAGCTCGCGAAGCCGGAGTGCCTGCCGGACATGAGCTGGTGGCCGCCACGCGGCCTCACGGACTTCCTAATGGGCACCTCGTCCCGCGCTGGTGCGGAGGCCGCCTGGCGCCGTGACGTCTCCTGGCGCGGCAACCGCATCCTGTCTCCCGCCGCCGTCCTCGCGACGCTCCAAAACCAGTCCCTCACCTCGCCTGCGGTCGCCGCCGCCACGTGTGACCTCATGCAAGGTCATGTTGGCGCCGCCGCGACGAGGCTACTCCTCGCCGCGACCCAGCCCGCCCAGGGCGAGGACGGCGCTCCGGTGGAGCAGCCGGCAGAGCCTTCTGCGGAGGAATCCCTTGCTCGCGCGGCGGATGCCGCGGCCCTGGCGGCGCTGGCGGAGGCGGGTCGCACGCTCAAGGCAGCGGGCGTCTCGCTTGACGCGGGTTACGGCCTGGCTGAGCTCATTCGTCTCGTCCACGCGGCACTGATGGGCTCCTCGGTTCGGGTCAGGCCCGAGCTTGCGTGCGATGACGCAACGTGCGTGGTAGACGTCCTGTCTCCCGCGGATGCCGCGGCGCTTGCTCCTGCGTCTGCGGACGCGTTGGTCTACCTCGGTCTCGATGCGGGGACGACTTCCGTTCCCGCCCCGGGCGGCGCCTTCGAGCGCCTTCTCGACGCTGCCGGCGTCGAGGCGCCCCAAGATCCGCTCGATGCCTCGCGCGTTCGTTTCGCGAGTGCCTTGCGCGTTCCCACGCGCTCGCTCGCCCTCGTGTGCCCCTCGCATGACGCATCCGCGACGGAGACCTTCCCCTCGGTGATGTTGTCCGAGGTCTTGGCCTGTTACTCAGAGGCGAACGCCTCCGGCGAGCTGCGCTGCGCGCTCGAGTCCGCGCCGTCGAGCCGTCTCGACGAGGGCTCCGTCGAGGAGAACATCGGCGCTGAGCCTGTTGCTCCGGCAGCCCATGAGGTGGCCCCTCGCGCCGAGGCGGGCCATCTCGACCCCGCACTGCGTCGCCTCGTCGTGGTGCCTCGCGATGGTCAGGCGGAGCTTCCGGGTGGCCGCCTATCGCTTTCCGCCTCCCAGGTCGAGACCTACCTCGAGTGCCCGTTCAAGTGGTTTACGCTGCGCCGCCTCGGCCTCGATGACATGGATGCCACCTTCACCAACATGCAGATGGGCACCTTCGCGCACCGCGTGCTCGAGGTGACCCACAGGCGCCTTTTCCAGGAGGCTGCCCAGGCTGCGGGCCTTCTGGAAGGCGAGCTTGGCGAGGAGCCGGAGAACGGCGCCTCGTTCTGGTTTGATCCCCTCGTTCGCGTTCCTGGCTCGCGTGTGGACCGACAGACGCTCCCGCATGCCATCGAGCTCCTTCGTGCGGAGTTCGCGGAGCACTATGCCCACCAGCGTGCGGAGGGCAAGACGAGGGCGAAGCAGGCGCTCGTTCCCCACGCACCGAGCGAGCTCCATCGCCTCGAGGAGCTCGAGCGCGACCTCATCTCGACGCTCGAGTACGAGGCGTCCCTCTTTGACGGCTTTGAGCCGCGACTCTTCGAGGGGGACTTCGGCGGCAAGAGCGGCCGTCCCGCGACGTATGCCGGTGCGGACTTCGTGGGCACCATCGACCGCCTCGACGTCGACGCCGAGGGCCGTGCCGTCGTCATCGACTATAAGCACAAGGGAGCGCTCTTTGACGAGTATGCCCTCCTGCCAAGGGGCGACCAGGACTGGGACGCCGGCTTCGTGCTTCCCAATCGCGTCCAGACCCTCATCTACGCGAGCATCGCGAGGGAGTTCTTCTTGCGTGAGGGCATACGGGTCGTGGGTTCTCTCTATCTTGGGACGAAGGGCAGCCACCAGGTGACCGGCGCCATCTCCGCCACCGATTCCGCTCGTTGCCTGGGCGGGGCCCTCACGGAGAGGCAGCTCGAGCGAATCAGCCTCCCCGTTCCGGGCGCTCGCAACTTCGACGAGCTCCTCGACCGCACGGAAGAGGCGCTCGCTGCTGTCATCGAGCGCATGAGTGCCGGCGAGATCGACGCTCGTCCCAGAAGCCCCAAGGCATGCGATTGGTGCCCCGTCCTGTCCTGTGAGAGGAGGCAGTAATGAGCGACCAGAACTTCGCGACTCCCGAGGACGCAGACCGCGCCGCCGCGCTGCTCGACGGCCTCATGCCGGGGCAGCGCGAGATCGTCGAGACGCTCGACCGCCCCGTGTTCGTCGCGGCGGGTGCCGGCTCCGGCAAGACCTTCACGCTGACGCGCCGCATCGTCTGGGCGCTCTGTCCCGGCTCCGGCGAGGGTGGTCGCCCCTACCTCGACAGTCTCGACCAGGCGCTTATCATCACCTTCACCGAGAAGGCCGCCGGCGAGATCAAGGACCGCATCCGCGGCGCCCTCCGCGCGGCGGGTCTTGCGGACGAGGCCCTTCGAGTCGACTCGGCGTGGGTGAGCACCATCCACCACATGTGCTCGCGCATCCTTCGCGACCACGCTCTTGACCTTGGCCTCGACCCGAGCTTCGCCATGGTGGGGGAGCAAGAGGCGCGTCTCATGCGCGAGGAGGCCAGCGAGCGGGCCCTTCGCGAGCTCGAGGGAGACCCGGGCGTCGCCGCCCTCTTCGCGGAATACGGCAGCACGGAGCGAGACGGCGTCATGGCGCTCGTTCGCATGATCGAGAACGAGGCCTCGAGCGCGCTCGAGGGCCTTGACTCGCTCGGGTTCGCGCCCGCCCTCCCGGACGTCTCGGGAGTCATGCGCTCCCTGACGGATTGCTACGGGGCCATGTGCGCATGCGAGACGAAGCACGCAGACGAGCTCTCCCGGCTGCGGGACGAGCTTTCCTCCCTCCAGGAGTTCTGGGAGCTTCCTCCCTCGAGGCGTGACGCCGCTGCCGCCCGAGACATCCTCGAAGGCATCAAAGGCCCTGATGGCAGGAAGTGGGGCGCCAAGGCCGTAAAACAGTTCTGGGTCGATACGAAGGCGGCTCTGGGCTGCGCCCGCGGCGAGGTCGCGCTCGCGAGCGTGCAGCACCTCTCGGAGCCCCTCATGCACCTCGCCCGCCTTGCGACGAAGTACTACGCGGACGCAAAGCGCGCCTGTGGCGTGCTCGACAACGATGACCTCCTCCACCTGCTCGCGTGCGCCTTCCGCGAGCATCCGGACATTGCCGCGGAGTACTCGGAGCGCTTCCGCCTCGTCATGGTCGATGAGTTCCAGGACACGAACGCCCAGCAGGTCTCGATGGTCAAGCGCCTGTCGGGCGAGGACGCCTGCCACCTCACGACGGTGGGAGACGCGCAGCAGTCGATCTATGGCTTTCGCGGCGCGGACGTGAGCGTCTTCGAGGACCGCTCCGCCGAGGTGGCGAAGACCGTGCGCCTCGACACGAACTTCAGGAGCGACGACGCGATTCTGCGCTTCGTCGCCCGCGCCTGCGGCGACACGGGCATCGTGCCGTCATTCATGGACCTGCATCCCAAGCCGGCGCGCAAGAGCGATTTTTCGGAGGACGCGTGTCCTCGCGTCGTGGTCGAGCTGACGCGTGCCCATCGCCTTGGTGCCGTGCCCGTGAAACGCGAGGCGAGGACGAGGATCGCCGCCACCCAGCTGGCGGACCGCCTTGCCCACATCCGCGAGCAGGGCGTGGCGCCGAGGCGCATGGCCGTGCTGATGCGCACCCTCACGGGCGCAGATGCCTACATTGACGCCTTGCGCGAGCGTGGTCTCGAGAGCGTCGTGACGGGTGGCTCGACCTTCTCGAGCGCGCCTGAGGTTCGCGTCGTCGAGGCGTTCCTCCGCCTTCTCGCGAACCCCCAGGACACCAAGAGCGGCCTGTACCCGGTGCTTGACAGCGATATGTTCGAGCTCGATGCGAACGACATGCTGCGCCTGGCCACGAAGCCCCAGGAGGTGATCGACGCTCCCGCGAAGCGTCGCATCTACCCGGGGATTCGCGAAGACACGGCTGATTTCGGCGACGAGCCCGTGAGCGCGCGTCTCGCGCATGCCCGTCGCGTGATCGGTCGTGCCCTGTCGCGCGTGGGCAAGATTCCCGTCGCGGACGTCTGCCTGATGGCCGTTCGAGAGTCCGGTTGGCTGGCGAGGCTCGAGGGAGAGGGCGTGACGGGACGCGCCGTCGCGGCAAACGTGCTCGCTGCGGTGCGCCACGTCCGCGAGCTCTCAGAGCCGGCGGCCCTCGACGCCCCGCTCGCCGCGGACGAGTTCTCCCGCTGGCTCGAGGCTGCTAAGGAGGGTCCGGCTTCGCTATCCGGCGAGGGTCTCGACGCGGTGAGCATCATGACGGCGCATGCCTCGAAGGGCCTCGAGTTCGACGTCGTCGCTGTGGTGGGTTGCTGTGGCTCCGACAGGCCGCACAAGACGCCGCACCTGCTTTCGAAGCGCGACGGCGAGCGCATGGTCCTCTCCCTTGCACCGGCTTCGCTCAAGCTTCCCGACCTGGGCGAAGACGCGCCCACCTGCGCTGAGGAGTGCGTGACGCCGCTCGAGTGGCGCTATCTCATGGAGGAGGAAGGCAAGCTTGCGGACGAACGCGAGGCGGGCAGGCTCCTCTACGTTGCCCTCACGCGTGCCAAGGAGTGTGTCATCCTCTCGCTTGACGTGACCGAGGCCAAGGATGGCAGGCTGACGCCTGCGATGGCGGGGACAGTTGCGAACTCGCTCTTCGCGGAGCGTCCGGGTGCGGGAGAGGGCCGCTTCGAGTACGGTGGCGCCCGACTGGGCCTCGTTCGCTGCGTTGACGTGAGGCCCACGCCGGAGGGCTCGGTCGAGATTGACTCTGCCGAGACGCTCCCGCTCGAAGACGCTGCTGCGAGGGGCGAAGCCACGGGTTCTGGCGAGCTCGCGCCCAGTGCCCCCGCTGCCGGCGACCGTGCGCCCAGTGTCCCCGGCGCCGGCGACCGTGCGCCGTTCAAGATCTTCGACATCGACGCGGAGACCCGCGCGCGGCTCGACTTTTGGCGTCCGCGCGAGGGCGTGTTCAGCTACTCGTCCGCTCACGCCGCCCTGGCGGCGACCGCGGAAGAGGGTAGGCCTATCTCTCTCGATGAGGTGCTCGACCTTCCGGTCCCTGCCAAGCCCGATGCCTCGGAGCTCGCGCTCTCGAACCTCGTGCCCGGTAACTCGCCGGAGGTAGTTGACGGCCGGGCCGGCGTCCAGTGGCCCGCCGTCGTGGACGACGAGCTGCCCGATGCCTCGGACGCCGACCGAGCGACGAACCTGGGCTCGGCATTCCATGAGCTCGCGCGCTACATGGTGGAGACCGGACATGCCCCGGATGCTCGCCGCCTGCGTATCGTCGCCGCGAATTACCAGGTGACCGCCCGTGACACGGCTCGCCTTGAGGAGGCGCTTGCGCGCTGGGAGGCGAGCGACATTCGTGCCGAGGTCCTTGGCCATTCGCTCGTTCGCGCGGAGGTGCCGTTCTTCTGCGAGGTCGCTTCGCCGTTTGGCTCGAACCTCGAGGGCGCGATCGACCTGCTCGCGACCGACGCCGCCCTGCCTTCGCCCGGTGCTGACGCGGCCCTTCTCGTGGACTACAAGACGGGCGACGTCGGGGCAACCTTCGGTGAGATTCGCCGTCACCACGAGATGCAGGCGCGCTTCTACGCCAAGGTTCTGCGCGATCAAGGCTACAGGCACATTACCTGTGCCTTCGTTTGCGTTGAGCTTGGCGTGGCGGATGACCAGCCGGCTGTCGTCCGCTATCGATTCGACCTCTAGGGATGTGGATTGCCCGTGAGCACCATTGAGCTCGTCTGTATCGTCATCGCCGCGGCCTCCGTGGCAGTCGCGCTCGCCGTTTCCGTGACGGCCCTTCGTGCGATGCGCTCCGTTCTTCGCGAGGACCAGCTTGAGGATCAGCTCGACGCGCACTTTGAAAAGGCCGAGGGCCTCATGAGGGCGCTCGCCGATCGCCAGATCCAGGGCGCTTCGGAGACGAAGGCCACGCTCGAGAGCGTCGTGCGCGGGATCGAGGGGTCTGGCATGCGCGTCGACGCGCTTCGCCGTGACGTCAACAACCAGCTGAGTGATACCACCAACGCGGTCACCCGTCAGCTCGCTGACAATGCCCGCGTTGCGAACGAGCAGCTAACTGGCGTCACCAATGCGGTGACCCAGCAGCTGGCAGCCAACACCAAGACGATGAACGACCAGCTCTCGAACAACACGCACGCCATGAACGAGCAGCTGGCCCAGATCCGCGGCGACAACCAGCGCCAGCTCGACGAGATCCGCGCCACCGTCGACGAGCGCCTCACGCGCACGCTCAACGATCGCCTCTCCGTCTCCTTCAAGCAGATCAATGAAAACCTCGAGGCCGTCTACAAGGGCCTGGGGGACATGCAGGGCCTCGCCGCCGGCGTGGGCGACCTCAAGAAGACCCTCTCCAACGTGAAGACGCGAGGCATTCTGGGCGAGGTCCAGCTCGGTGCCATCCTCTCGGAGATCCTCGTTCCCTCGCAGTATGCGGAGAACGTCGCCACCAAGCCCGGCAGTGTCGATCGCGTCGAGTTTGCCGTGAAGCTGCCAGTGGAGGAGGGAGACCCCATCTGGCTCCCCATCGACGCGAAGTTCCCGGGAGACCTCTATGCCCAGCTCCGCGATGCGGTTGACGAAGGCTCGCGCGAAGAAGTCGCCACGGCGCGCAAGCGCCTTGAGGGGCGCATCTGCCAGGAGGCGTCGGATATCTCCCAGAAGTACATCTCCGTTCCCGAGACCACGAACTTCGCCGTGATGTTCCTGCCCTTCGAGGGCCTCTATGCCGAGGTCGTCAACATGCCGGGCCTCATCGAGCGCCTCACTCGCGACTATCACGTGAATGTCGCCGGACCCTCGACGATGGCGGCGATTCTCTCGAGCCTTCAGATGACCTATCAGACCTTCAACCTGCAGCGTCGCACCAACGAGGTCATGCATGTGCTCCAAGCCGTCAAGGCAGAGCTCCCTCGCTACCAGGCGGAGCTCCGTAAGGCGAAGGAGCAGATCGACCGTGCCGGCAGGACGGTCGACGGCATCATCACCACGCGCACGAACGTCATGGAACGCAAGCTTAAGACCGTCTCGGACAGCCTTGACGAAGAGCTCCCCGAACTTGAGGGCTAGCTTCCGGAAGACATGTAGCGGATGGCGGCAGGGGAATCGACCCCCTGCCGCCTTCTTTGCAGCGCTCTACGGTAATGCCCGGACCTGAAAAAGGGACTGTCCCTTTTGCAGGTTTTTACGCAGGGGTACCGTGCGGGTGAATAAAGTTCACTAAAGTTAATTTACAGCTCTTCCAGTTGCTGATAGTATCCTGAATGTTAGCAATGGCTTACTATTTAAGTAAGTGGAGGAGTCCAAATGCGTATATCACCAAAGGCAGGCGCGACCGTGCTCTCGCTGATGCTGGCAAGTGGTGCCGTCGTCGCCGGCAGCGTTCCCACTGTGGCGAGCGCTCAGGATGTGGCGACGATAACTAGCGCAGCCGCCGCTTCCGAGCTCGTTGTGACCGACAACTATCCCGCCCTCTACGGCTGGCTCGCAAACAGCCTTGGGGACGCGACGACGGTTAAAATTGCCACTACGTGTGGCGTCTCGGATAGCGGCAACGGCACAACGACCATTCCCGTCCAGGTGACGCAACTCGTTGGCTGGCAGGCCAAGAGCTGGTTTGACGAGGAGGGCGAGAAGGTCCGCGACCTTGGCTACTCTTCGAGCTACGAGACCCTCACCTTTGCACCTGGCGCTACGACCGAGGTCCGCAGCCTCACGCTCAGGCTGCTCGACGACAAGCTCGTCGTCCCCGCGGGAGCGAACATCACGTTCAAGAACTGCACGTTTGCCAACCGCATCAAGATCGAGAAGGGCGGCAAGGCAACGTTCGAGAACTGCACGTTCTCCTCGGGCACGATTCTCAACAACGGCCAGGCGAGCTACACCGGAACCACGAAGGAACCATGGAACAACGGCACTGCCGAGAGCGCGTTCCAGGATCTCGGGCTCACCGTGGCAAGCTCTGCCCTGAACGACGGCGTGCACGGCCGCGAGTACGCGGACGCCACTCGCCTTACGCTCTCGGGCTCCAACGTCGATAAGGTCGCGCTCACGGCTCAGATGGACCAGCAGGGCAGCGGCCTCGTCGCCACGGTCGAGGACGGATCGCTCAAGGTGTCCGGCACGCCCGCGGCGGCTGGCACCTACACAGCTACCGTTACGGCGACCGCTCCAGACGAGGCGGGCACCAGCACGCAGACTAAGTCCGCGACCGTCTCCGTCAAGGTGTGTCAGAACTACACGTTCAGCGTCGAGGGCACCCTTGACGCCGTCCGCACCGGCCAGGGCGACTACCAGGACAGCTCGAACCACGAACTCGAGGTGTTCGTGACCGACGAGGCGGGCAACAAGCAGAGCTATTACGACTTCTCGTGCACCGAGGAGGGCCACAACTTCTCGCTCAGCCCGAAGGTCTCGCCGAATGGCTGCGGCCTCAACGCGACGCTCTTTAACGCCGGCGGCAAGGCGACTGTCACGCTCTCCGGCACCGCGGGCACGGCGGGCACCTATCAAGTGGGTGCCGTGGCGACGCTCGGTAGCTATACGTTTGCCACCAACACTGCCGAGCTGCGCATCTACAGCGGCGCCGAGACGCTGGCGAGCCAGATCGCGGGCCTTGCCACGGGCACCGGCGAGTGGGACATGGAGCCCTACGAGATCGACCGCAGCGACAACGCGGTCATTCCCATGTGGCTCCATCACATCTACGGCTCGCACGAGAGCGGCCTGTATGGCCAGATCGGCAATGCGACCGATGCCTTCGCCTCCGACACGATCACCATCCCGGCCGGCGCGGACGTCACGTTCGAAAACATCAAGGTGAACAGCTCGGTCAAGATTGTGGTCGAGAAGGGCGCCAAACTCACGCTTATCGATTCGGTGGCCTTTGGCCCCATCGAGGTCAACGGAGGCACGCTGACGCTCAACCGTGGCTCCGCCACCACGAGCACCATCACGCTCAACGACGGTTCCACGCTTGTTGACTCTGAAGTCGTCTCCAACGCGCAGTTCCTCACGGATGGTCGCAAGCCCACGCCGTCGGCTCCGGAGAGCGTCGTCATCGTCAACGGCAAGGTGACCTTCATGGGCGAGAACAGCATCAAGCCCGACCAGAGCCAGGTTGGCCTTGAGGTAAACGGCAGCGCTCGTGTCCCGCTGGGCTCCACGCTCACGGTTACGGGTGGCAACGGTGGCACTGCCCCGGGCGAGGCGGCGAGCGCCATCAAGCTTAATGGCGGCACCATTTCCGGCGAGGGTTCGCTCGTGGCGACGGGCGGCTCCTACGAGCTTGGCGGCAGCGGCGTTCCCGCGACGGCGGTCATGGGCGAGGGCACGCTCTCAACCGGCGACCTCGTGCTTGCGGGCGGTGACGCGGACACCGTCTTCGGTAGCGCCATCAACGGT
Organism: uncultured Coriobacteriaceae bacterium; assembly: GCA_900552935.1. Taxonomy (GTDB): domain Bacteria; phylum Actinomycetota; class Coriobacteriia; order Coriobacteriales; family Atopobiaceae; genus Parolsenella. The sequence continues at coordinate 18,512 of USBN01000010.1, forward strand.
GCGGACGCGGGCGTCAAGACTGTCGTCGTCACCACGCCGGCCGCCGGCCGCACCATCACGGGTGGCAAGGGCGTGAACGGCGGCAAGGACGGCCTGGGCGAGGAGTCCGTCACCATCAGGGAGGCGTCCGAGGAGCCTAGCGGCCCGACGAAGCCCGGAGAGAATTCCGGCGCTGGTTCGAACGGTGGGGCCGGTGCGGTTTCCGGCACGGGCTCCGCTCAGCAGGCGGGTGCATCCATCCCCCAGACGGGCGACGTCGCGAGCGTCTCTCCCGCGGTCGCACTCGCCGGTGCCGCCGCGGCCCTCGCTGGTGGGTTTGCCCTGCGTCGCCGAGACTAGCGCCCTGCAAAAGCTGACAAAGGGACAGTCCCTTTTTCAGGTTTTTCGAGACCCGCTGGGGGAGAGTCCCTCGGTGGGTCTTTTTGTTTGCTACTATCATAGGAATGGAGACGACGATGGGAGCGAGACATGCCTCTTCATGAGAATCCCGAGCTCAAGAGGGAGAGCTTCGAATCCCTGCTCATGGCCGAGCTCGTGGGCCTTGGCACCACGATGTGCGCCGCGATGGACGTAAACCCGGGTTTTGTGCCCTGTAGTCACGCGTTTGACGTGCTTCTCAAGGGCCTCGAGGCGGCAGCGCTCCCTGCTCCCACGCAGATCCTCCGCGAGCAGGCAGATAAGGTCCACGCGCGCAGCGAGCACATCGCAGAGCACCGCGGCGTACCCCGTGGAGCCGTGACCTGCCCGTATGCCGGCCCTGGTAGGGAGCCGGTCGCGGATGCCGTCTCAAGCGTCAAGATGGCCGCGTGCGCCATTGAGGACTCCGGCTGCGAGAACGAGGAAGCCTGCGTGGCCATCGCCCGCGCGCTTGCTGGCATTGGCGACCCGCACTCAGATGCCACTGCGGTTGCGGAGCAGGCCGCCGAGGCCCTTCGCCTGGCCCATCAGTTCGACTAGGCTCGCCACGGCCAGTAGCCGTCAGCGCTGTAAAGACGAATCCCCCGGTCCTGATGCCTCTTTTCGCGCAGCTACGTGCGAGAACGGCGCTAGGACCGGGGGATTCCATTTGGAGGTGCTAGTGGGGACGTGCCTGTGGCGGCCGCCTTACGCCTCGCCCCAGACCTTCTCGGCGACGCGCTTGACAAGGGCGACCTTGGCCCACTGCTCGTCCTCGGTGAGCTTGTTGCCGCACTCGCAGGAGGCGAAGCCGCACTGCGGGGAGAGGTAGAGGTTCTCGAGCGGCACGTACTTGGCCGCCTCGTTGATGCGGCTGATGAGCAGCTCCTCATCCTCGAGGCCCGGCTGCTTGGAGGTCACGAGGCCGAGCACGACCTTCTTGCCCTCGGCCACATACTTGAGCGGCTCGAAGGTGCCGGCGCGCGGCGTGTCGAACTCGAGGTAGAAGGCATCGACGTCCTCGTCGGCGAAGAGGTAGGGCGCGACGGGGTCATAGCCGCCCTCGAAGGCGTAGGTGGAGTGGTAGTTGCCGCGGCAGACGTGCGTGGTGAGCGCGAGGTCCTCGGGCTTGCCCTCGATCGCGAGGTTGTTGAGGCGAACGCCAAGCTCAGAGACCTTCTGGATGTCGACCGGGCTCATGCCGGTCTTGGCGACGAAGTCCGTGTCGCAGTAGATGCCCCAGGTGCAGTCATCGAACTGGATGGAGCGACAGCCGGCGGCGTAGAGGTCCGCGATGACGGTGCGGTAGGCGGCGGCGATGTCCTCGATGAGATCCTCGTCATCGGCGTAGACGGAGCGCAGGCTCTCGACCTGGCCATCGCAGCGGTCGAGGACAACCTCGGAGTAGGTCTGGATGGGGGCGGGCATGGTCTGGCGCGCGACCTGGCCGTCCTCTTCGAGGGCCTTCACGAACTTGAAGTGCTCGACGAACGGGTGGTTCTCGCCGGAGATCTTGCCCGTGACGACGGCGGTGTCAGCGGTGGTCTCCTCGTCGTGGAACATATAGCCGGTGCGGCTCGTGCGGCGCTCGATGCCGTTCAGACCCCACATGAAGTCGAGGTGCCAGTAGCTGCGACGGAACTCGCCGTCAGTGATGACGTGGAGGCCGGCAGCCTTCTGCTTGGCTACGAGGTCGCGGATGGCCTCGTTTTCGACGACCGTGAGGGCGGCGTCGTCGATGACGCCGGCGGCGTGGTCCGCGCGGGCCTGCTTGAGGACGTCCGGGCGCAGGAAGCTGCCGACGACGTCATAGCGGAACGGGGCGTTGTGCTTGTAGGACATGGGTTTCTCCTTGGGTTTGAGACGGCTCGTGGTTGGTGCAAGAGCGTGGGAGACATGTGCAAGTATCATCTCTACCAGGCTCTTTGCTAGTCGTTTAACTAACCGACCAATTGGCTGGGAATAGTATTCCACGTCTGTGGGCTATCCGGTACTACGCATCATGTATGTGAATGCATAGGTTTAAGCTATGGCACACGCGGGATGCCGAGAATGGCGCGACGCTTGCCGGGGTGGCGGGCGACGGCAAGGAGAAGGGACCCGGAACGACTGGCGTCCCGGGTCCCACGGGTTTTAATGTCACGGTAGTTGGCACGCCAGCTCGCGACTTCGCCGGCTATGCCTCGTCCGCGCCACACAATCGGCCTGCCAGCGCACAAAAGGGGCGGACCACCTGGGCCCGCCCCTTCCGAGTCGATGCGATTGTCTGCGGCTTGCGAACTAGTCGAGGGCGGCAAAGCCACGCTCGAGGTCGGCGATGATGTCGTCGATGTGCTCCGTGCCGATGGAGAGGCGAATCGTGGACTGCGAGATACCTACGTTGGCGAGTTCCTCATCGGAGAGCTGGGAGTGCGTCGTGCTAGCCGGGTGGATCACGAGGCTCTTGACGTCAGCAACGTTGGCGAGTAGCGAGAAGAGCTGGAGGTTGTCGATGAACTTCCATGCGGCGTCCTTGCCACCCTTGATCTCGAAGGTAAAGATCGAGGCACCGCCGTTGGGGAAGTACTTCTCGTAGAGGTCGTGGTCGGGGTGGTCGGGGAGGCTCGGGTGGGTGACCTTCTCGACGTGCGGGTTGTTGACGAGGTACTCGATGACCTTCTTGGTGTTCTCGGCGTGGCGTTCGAGGCGAAGCGACAGGGTCTCGGTGCCCTGGAGCAGCAGGAACGCGTTGAAGGGCGAGATGCAGGCACCCTCGTCGCGGAGGAGGATCGCGCGGATGTAGGTCACGTACGCGGCGGCACCGCAGGCGTCGGCGAAGGAGATGCCGTGGTAGGAGGGGTTGGGCTCGGCGATCTGCGGATACTTGCCAGAGGCCTTCCAATCGAAATTACCACCGTCGACGATCACGCCGCCAAGCGAGGTGCCGTGGCCGCCGATGAACTTCGTGGCGGAGTGGACGACGACGTTGGCGCCATGCTCGAGCGGGCGGAAGAGATACGGCGTGCCAAACGTGTTGTCCACGACGACGGGCAGGCCGTGCTTGTGGGCGATCTCGGAGATGGCGTCGATGTTGGGGATGTCGGAGTTGGGGTTGCCGAGGGTCTCGAGGTAGACGAGGGTGGTGTTGTCCTGGATGGCCGCCTCGACCTCGTCGAGGTTGTGGGCGTCGACGAAGGTGGTCGTGATGCCGTACTGCGGGAGCGTGTGCTCGAGCAGGTTGTAGGAGCCGCCGTAGATGGTCTTCTGGGCGACCACGTGATCGCCGGCCTTGGCGAGCGCCTGGATGGCGTAGGTGATGGCGGCGGCACCGGAGGCGACGGCGAGACCGGCCACGCCACCCTCGAGCGCGGCGATGCGGTCCTCGAAGACGCCCTGCGTGGAGTTGGTCAGACGGCCGTAGATGTTGCCGGCGTCGGCCAGACCGAACCGGGCGGCGGCGTGGGCGGAGTTGCGGAAGACGTAAGAAGTCGTCTGGTAGATGGGCACTGCGCGGGCGTCGGTCGCGGGATCGGGCTGCTCCTGGCCGACGTGGAGCTGAAGGGTCTCGAAGTGGAAGGTCTTCTCGGTCTCGGGGGTGATGTCAGACATGGGTTCCTCCTAAAGGATGGTTCTTGCGGGATGTTGGTCGAGCGGGTTCTTGTCGGATTTGATAGGCGCGTTTGAGGCTTCGACGCCGTGATCGTGTTGCCTGCCGACGCGCCGAACGGAGTGGCTGCCAAAAAAGAAACGCCCGGCAGCTCACGGGCTCCCGGGCGCAAGTCGGAGACGTTTCGTAAGGCGGCGGCGCTAATGACGCACGACAACCCTGCAGGTAGACCCCTGCGGTGCCCGGGAGCTCAGCATTCGCATGCACATCATCATCGTGGTGGTCTTGGCAGTCATCTCTCGGCACCTCCTTGCGCCTTCGGTTTTGCTGGTGAGTTTATACGCCCGCGTGGGCGATAAGGTCAATACCCTAGTGGGTAACTAGGGATTAAGATTCTGTTACATCGAGGTGGGGAGGGGTGTTTGGCAGCCAGATTTCTATTGCGGGCCGCCGTGAGGTCGTTTTGCCTCGCGGCCGCGAGGCGCCGCGCTTCCGTTCCGCCGCCCGGCCGCGAGCCGCCGCTATACGCCGAATGCCACGTGACGTCCCGAGGCGCCGTGGCAAGCGAGTCCCGCTATCGCCGCCCGGCCGCGAGGCGCCGCGGCAAGCGAGCCGCCACTATCTGCCGGATGTCACGTGACGTCGCGAGGTCCCACTTCCGCATCGCGCGCCATTCGCCGATGGGGGCGTGCGCTCCTCTTGGCTAAAGCGTCATCATCAGGCGCAGGGGTATCCAATAGCAAGGAGGAAGCTCATGCGCTACATCGAATTTGGAGAGCAGAAGGCTAAGGCGTCCGAGGTCATGATCGGCCTCATGCGCATCAAGGAGATGAGCGTGCCCGAGGTCACGGAGTTCATCGAGGCCGCGCTCGACGAGGGCATCAACGCCCTGGACATCGCCGACGTCTACGGGCGCGGCACCTGCGAGACCATCCTCGGCGAGGTCTTCGCCGCCAATCCGGGCCTGCGCGATCGCGTCTTCCTGCAGTCGAAGGTCGGCATCCGCAAGGAGCCGGACGGCTTCACGTGGTACGACTTCTCGAAGGAGCACATCATCGAAGCCGTCGACGCCGGCCTCGCCCGCATGGGCGTCGACCACGTCGACTCGATGCTGCTCCATCGCCCCGACGTGCTCATGGAGCCAGACGAGGTGGGCGAGGCCCTCGAGACCCTCAAGGATCAAGGTAAGGTCCTCGACTGGGGCGTCTCGAACCTCAATCCCGCCATGCTCGGCCGTCTCGAGAGTCGCGTCCCGGTCAAGCTCGCGACCAACCAGGTGCAGCTCAGCTGCGCGTTTACGCCTGCGTTTAACGGTGCGTTCAACGTGAACATGGAGAACGACGCCGCCATCATGCGAGACGGGGGCATCTACGAGTACTGCGAGGATAGGGACATGGTCATCCAGGCCTGGTCCACCATGCAGTACGGCTACTTCGAGGGCGTCTTCCTTGGCAGCCCCAAGTATCCCGAGCTCAACGCCAAGCTCGAGGAGCTGGCCGAGAAGTACGGCGTGACCCCGATGGCCGTGGCGCTCGCCTGGGTGCTCCGCTATCCGGCGAAGATGCAGGCCGTCATCGGCACCACGAAGCCGTCGCGCGTTCGCGAGGCCGCGCGCGCCTGCGACTTCGAGCTCACCCGCAAGGAGTGGTACGAGATTTACTGCTCAGCGGGCAACGTTCTGCCGTAGCTGTGGGGACGCGCCGCGCTCGCCGCTACCCCAGGATTTCGAAGCCGTTATCGGCGATGAGGGAGCGGAGCTCGTCGAGGTAGCGCTTGGCCATGGGGGAGAGGCGAGCGCGGTCGTTCGTGAGGAAGCCCAGCTGCATCGTCTCGTCAGTCTCGAGCGGGACGGAGACGATGTCGACGCCGTTGAGGTCGCTGTTGAGCACGCCAGAGCTGATGGTGTAGCCGTTCACGCCGCGCAGCAGGTTGAATAGCGTCGCACGGTCGGTGAGGACGATGGTCTTGCGGTGGCTTTCGAAAGGCAGGAGCTCTTCGGAGAAGTAGAGCGAGTTATGTGTGCCCTGCTCGTAGCAAAGGTACGGATAGTCGTCGAGGTCCTCGAGGCGGACGCTTTTCGCATTTGCTAGCGGGTGCGACGCGCTTACGAAGACGTGTGGGCGCGCGTTGAACAGCGGCGTGTAGGTGAGGTGGTTCTCGCGCATGAGCTTGCGCAGGACTTTCTCGTTGAATGAGCTGAGATAGATCACGCCCAGCTCGCTGCGGTAGCCGGCGACGTCCTCGATAATCTCGTAGGTGCGGCTCTCGCGCAGGGTCATTTCGTATTCGTCGGCGTCTGAACCCTCGAGTAGGCGGACGAAGGCGAGGACGACGAACGCGTAGTGCTGCGACGAGATGGCGAACAGGCGCTTTGACGGGCGGGCGTGGGAGTAGCGCTGCTCGACGAGCTCCGTCTGCTCGAGAATCTGACGAGCGTAGGAGAGGAACTCCGAGCCGTCGGGCGTGAGCGAAATGCCGCGCGCGCTGCGGTTGAAGATCTGGATGCCAAGCTCGGTTTCGAGATCACGCACGGCGGCGGAGAGGGACGGCTGCGAGATGTAAAGCTGTCGTGCGGCCTCGGTGATTGAGCCGCACTCGGCGACGCGCGTGACGTAGCGAAGCTGGGTGAGGGTCATGGATGCTCCCTTGACATTGTTTGCTTGTCATAGGATACGCCTATATTGGGAGTTGAACGGGGGCGCGGCGAGACTGCTTGCTCGCTTGGGCGGTCACGTGTTTTTAACTCGTTTGAGAAGTATGGACATGGTTCGGGATTCGCCAAGTAGCGTTGCCAATCGGGCGTTTACCAAATGGGGTTTTGTGATCGAGATGCGATGGCTACCCGCGTGTTCACGCTTTGTGTCCATACTTCTCGACCGAACTGCTTTTTCTGCCGGAGGAGGGGGCGTTTCATCGCGCTCCTAGACGCTGCGTTATCGTTTTCGCATCGGTATCGATTTGAAAAGTGCGTTAAGTAGGGGGCTATTTGACCGATTGTCGAGTAGAGGCTTTGTTTTCGCAATGCTCAACTGGGCTTTTGCGGCGGAATCGAGGCGTCTACTTCGGCAATCTCGGTATAGCCCCCTACTTAGCGAGTTTTTTGCTCGCCGCCCGTGTCGACTCGCTGCATGTGGCGACTTTTAGTTCGTGTCGACCCGTCGATTGAGAGCGCCTGCCGATTGAGAGCGCCTGCCACAGGTGACGCGCCAAGGCCCGCGATGTTCGCCGCTCGAGGTGACCTTCCACGCTCGAGTTGATCCTCCATCTGCGATGGCTCTTCGCTCCGAGTTGATCTTCCATCTGCGATGGCTCTTCGCTCGTGAAGATTGCTACCTGTGACGAAGCGGGAAACAAGCGCGCGTATCTTATTGTCTCGAATGCGCTTACGTGTTGTGACGTGCTGGTTCTCGCGCTATAACACGCATTGGAATCAACGCGCTCGAATGAAAGGATGCAGCATGGAGACCTATAACTTCTATGCGCCCACGAAGGTGCTCTTTGGTCCAGGCAAGCTCGGCGAGCTCGGTGATCAGAAGCTTCCCGGCGCCAAGGCCTTGATTGTGACCACCGGCGGTAAGTCCGTGAAGGCAAACGGCTACCTTGCTCGCGTCGAGGCTGAGCTTGATCGTGCTGGCGTGAAGCATGTGCTGTTTGATCGCATCGAGCCTAACCCGCTGCGCGATACGGTTAACGCGGGCGGCTGGCTTGCTCGAGGCGAGGGCTGCGACTTCGTTCTCGCGCTCGGCGGTGGTTCGGTCATGGACGCGAGCAAGGGCATTTGCACGATCGCCGCGAATCCGGCCGTGGACGCCGAGGGCAACGTTACCGCCGGTGATATCTGGACCTATGTCATGGGTGGCACGGCAAAGTCCCAGCCTATCCCCAACGATCCGCTGCCTCTCGTGTGTGTGACCACCACCGCCGGCACCGGCTCCGAGGCAGACGCTGGCGCCGTCATCTCCTGTGAGGAGACCGACGAGAAGCTGCGCCTGGGCGATCCGCGTCTCTTCCCGTGCCTGTCCGTGGTCGATCCCGAGCTCATGCTCACGGTTCCCGCGCGTCTGACCGCCTTCCAGGGTTTTGATGCGCTGTTCCACAACGTCGAGTGCTTCATTGCCAAGAACCATACCCTCATGGGCGACATGATCTGCCGCGAGGGCATCCGAAACGCCGCGGCCTCGCTTGCCACCTGCGTCAACGACGGAACGAACCTCGAGGCGCGCACCCAGCTCGCGTTCGCCAACACGCTCGGTGGCTACGCGATGGTCTGTTCCGGCTGCGCCGGCTGTCATGGCACCGAGCACGGCATGAGCGCTCATCACCACGACCTCCCGCACGGCGCCGGCCTCATCATGATCGCCTGTGCCTATCACCAGCACATGATTGACGTCCATGCGTGCGACGACCGCTACGTCGAGATGGCTCGCCTCATGGGCGCCGGCGAGGCGGAGCTTGCCGAACAGGGTCCGAGCGCGTTCGTGACCGAGCTCTCTCGCCTCAAGCGCGAGTGCGGCATGGACGAGCTCAAGATGAGCGACTGGGGCATTACCGAGGACGAGCTTTCTGCCATCGCGGAGAATGCCATTACCACCAACGACGCTCTCTTCGGTCACGATCCGTCGCCGCTGACCGTCGACGACGTGACCGCAATCCTCAAGGCTAGCTATAAGTAGGGGATGGCGCGCGATGGACGCGTGACCGCGCGGCGCGCGGAGACGCGGGGTCGAGCGGCGCACGGGCACCACGCGCCTGCGCGGCGCGCGGAGGCGCGTGGCTGCCCGCGAATGCCGGGCGTGACTATCTGAAACGGCCAGCAAAGGCCCGTCACCGTGTTGGTGGCGGGCCTTCAATTTTTGGCGCCGGGCCCTTTCGAGGCAGGCCATCCCTCCGGGATGCCGACGCCGACGTTTGACTCGCAATCAACTCTCGGGCCGTAAAGGCGGGAACTCCCTCGCGGCAGCATTCTCAACCTCGCAAGTTTACATAAGACGCGACAGGGGTATCATGACGCAAGTTTACATAAGACCGGAGCGATGAGGGACTCCGGCGCGAGGGGAGAAGGATCCATGGGACTCACCCAGGCCGCCGAGCGCGCGGCGCTTAACAAGCTCGTTGATTACCTCAACGAGAATCCTGCCGAAAACGTCGATAAGATCATGGACCTCGTGAACAAGCTTGTTCCGGACAGCGTATTTCCTGTTCAACGTAAGGCCTTCACGGACGTCATCAAGAGCCGTGGCAATTGGTATGACTTGATCATGCGCGTCTTCGACCTCAACCCCGAGATGCGCACGAAGCTCCTCAAGGCTCTGCTCGTCGACGGCAACCTCCTCGCTTGGACCGTCCAGGAGAAGGCTCGCGAGAAGTATCAGCGCAACATCCCGTGGGCCATCCTCCTCGATCCCACGAGCGCCTGCAACCTGCACTGCACCGGCTGCTGGGCGGCGGAGTACGGCCATCAGCAGAATCTTTCCTTCGATGACATCGACTCGATCATCTGCCAAGGCAAGGAGCTCGGCACCCACATGTACATCTACACGGGCGGGGAGCCGCTCGTGCGCAAACACGACCTCATCAAGATCTGCGAGAAGTACCCTGACTGCGCGTTCCTCTGCTTCACGAATGCCACCCTCATCGACGAAGAGTTTTGCCAGGACATGATCCGCGTGGGCAACTTCGTGCCGGCCATTTCGGCCGAGGGCAACGAGCACACCACGGACTCCCGCCGCGGCCAGGGCACCTATGCCAAGATCGAGCGCGCCATGGACCTTCTGCGCTCGCACAAGCTGCCGTTCGGTATCTCCTGCTGCTGGACGAAGGCGAACGCCGACACGGTCGCCACGGAGGAGAACATCGACTGGATGATCGACAAGGGTGCGCTCTTCTGCTGGTACTTCCACTTCATGCCCGTGGGCCGCGCCGCCACGGCAGAGCTCATCCCCACGCCCGAGCAGCGCGAGAAGATGTACCGCTTCGTTCGCGAGATGCGCGAGAAGAAGCCGCTGTTCACCCTCGACTTCCAGAACGATGGCGAGTACGTGGGCGGTTGCATCGCCGGTGGCCGCCGCTATCTGCACATCAACGCCGCGGGCGATGTCGAGCCGTGCGTCTTCATCCATTACTCCAACGTCAACATCCACGACGTGAGCCTACTTGACGCGCTCGGCAGTCCCATCTTCATGAAGTACTACGAGGGGCAGCCCTTCAACGCCAACCATCTCAAGTCGTGTCCCATGCTCGAGAATCCCGACACACTACCTAAGCTCGTTGCGGAGAGCGGCGCCCATTCCACCGACCTCGTCGAGAAGGAGACGCCGGAACAGCTGCGCGAGAAGACCGCCGAGGCCGCGAAGGCCTGGGCACCCGTCGCCGATCGCCTGTGGGAGGACAGGGACGATGTCATGTACGAGAAGCGCCACGGCGAGGACCACTCGCAGGGTATGGCCGCCTCCGACATGGCAAAGTTCGAGGCGCAGGGCCACGTGGGCTACATCGACGAGCCCGCGGCCACGAAGTAGGGCCCGCAGCGCGGGGCCTGCCGTATAGGGGAGCCCAGGGGGTCCGTCTCGCATGCGCGGGGCGAGCTCCTTTCCTGAAAAGAGCCGAGTTGGCGGCCCCTGTCAAGCCTGCTTGGGCGTTCTGCCGCTCGCGGATGCGCGGGCTGCCGCTCACGGATGCGAAAGGTCATGCCTTTACGCACAGGAGTATCCCTGTGCACCGTGTGCAACGGACGCCGCTCAGGGGCGGGCGGCCAGGAAAAGGGAGATAAGTATGGCGAATCTACGCGAGAAGTACGGCGAGTGGGGCATCGTCCTTGGTGCCACCGAGGGCGTGGGCGAGGCGTTCTGCAAGAAGCTCGCCGAGGGCGGTATGAACCTCGTGATGGTGGGCCGCCGCGAGGAGCTTCTCAAGGAGAAGGGCGAGAAGTTCCACGAGGAGTACGGCGTGGACTATAAGGTCGTCCGTGCCGACCTGTCCTGTCCCGACGAGGCCTGCGAGGCGGTCTTCTCGGCTACCGAGGGCCTTGACATGGGCTTTATGAGCTACGTCGCCTGCCTGCACCACTTTGGCAAGTTCCAGCACACCTCGCTTGAGGACCACGAGAAGATGGTGAACGTCAACGTCATCAGCTTCCTGCGCATGTTCCACCACTTCATGACGATCTTTGCCGAGCAGGACCGCGGCGCGGTCATCAACGTCTCGTCCATGACGGGCATCTCGAGCTCCCCGTGGAACGCCGAGTACGGCGCCGGCAAGGCCTACATCCTCAAGCTCACCGAGGCCGTCGCCTGCGAGTGCGAGAAGACGGGCGTTGACGTCGAGGTCTGCACGCTTGGCACGACGCTTACGCCCACGGCCATCAAGAACTTCCCGAAGGGCCCGGTGGGCGAGCAGGTCGTCAAGCTCGCACTTACGCCCGACGAGGTGGCCGACGAGGCGTTCGAGAAGCTCGGGAAGGAGTTCTCCATCATCACGGGCGAGCGCAACAAGAAGAGTGTCCACGACTGGAAGGCCAACCACACCGAGGACGAGTACATCCGCTACATGGGCTCGTTCTACGCCGACCAGGACTAAGCGACGGAGACTTCGGCGGTTGACAAAGGGACTGTCCCTTTGTCAACCCCGTGAGGCAGTCATTGCTGGTTAATACCGAACCTCAAAGGAGGGTTTGTCGCCGGATTGGCGGCATGCCCTCCTTTCGCATGTGGTAACGGTGAAGTGCAGGTTCATCGCACGCAGGAAAGCGTGCGAGCGAGCGCTGGCGTATTGGTCGCGAAGGCCGGCGAGCACTTGGCAGATGGCGTGGCCCGTGCCCTGCATCTCCGCGGTTACGGTGCCGTTTGGCTCGTTGCGGACCCAACCGGCTATGCCTGCCTCATTCGCGAGCGATTGCGTGGTCCAACGGAAACCGACGCCCTGGACGGTGCCGTCAAAGACGAGGGCGAGGCGAACCTCTCCGTCGATATCCCAGGTGTGGATGACCTCACTTACATCCATGGCTGACTACAGGCAGCTCTCGTAGATGGCGCGCGCGTCATCCATCGTGAGCCTTTGGAGCTGGCCAAACTCGGCGCCCTTGTTCTGCTCGAGCGTCTCGAGGAAGGCGGGGATGTCATCGGCGGTGAAGCCGAGCTCCCCCAGCGTGCGCGGCATACCGATGGAGCAGAAGAAGGCCTGCAGCTCGTCGATCGTGGCGAGGATGGCGTCCTCGACGGCCTCCTCCGGCGTGGCGTCGATGCAATCCTCGACGACATCCACCGGCTCGATGTCAAACACGCCGGCGCCCAGGGTGAGGAAGCGCTCGGGGTTGGACTGCCAGACGTAGCGCATCCACGCCGGCATGACGACGGCAAGGCCGGCGCCGTGGGCGACCTTGGGGTCATGTGCGGAGAGCTCGTGCTCCATGCCGTGGCTCTCCCAGCCGCCCGCGCGACCGCCGTTGGCGCCGCGGCCGCATCCGGCGAGGTCATTGTGGGCGAGCGTGCCGGCCCACATGAGGTTGGCGCGCGCGTCATAGCACTCGGGGTCCTCCATGACGCGACCTGCCTCGGAGATGATGGCGCGGATGAGGCCGCAGTCAAGCTGGTCGGTCACGGGAACGGGGCCGCTGGTGGAGAAGAAGCGCTCGAGGATGTGAGCGCACATGTCCGTTACGCCGGCTGCCGTCTGGTAGGCGGGGAGGGTGAAGGTCAGCTCAGGGTCGAGAACGGAGACGACGGGACGGTTGAGCTCGGACGAGAGGCCCTTCTTGAGGTGGGTCTCCTCGTTGGTAAGGACGCTCGAGGCGCTTGCTTCGGAGCCGGCGGCAGGAATGGTGAGGACGCACGCGACGGGAAGCTTGCCCTCCGCCACGGGCTTGGCGGCGTGGGTGTAGAGGTTCCACAGGTCACCCTGGTAGGGGACACCGAGGGCGATGCCCTTTGCAGTGTCGATGACGGAACCGCCGCCAACGGCGAGAACGACATCGGCGTCCGAGGTGCGTGCCACCTCTACGCCCTCTCGGGCGTGGGCGAGGCTGGGGTTGGGCTGGGCGCCGCCGAACTCCGTGTGGGCGACGCCGGCGGCATCGAGGGAGGCGAGGACTCGGTCAAGCGTGCCCGTGCGCACAACGGAACCCTTGCCATAGACGACGAGGGCATGCTTAAAGCCGCGAGACGCGAGCTCGGAGCCGGTATGGTCCGTCATGCCCCTGCCAAAGACGACTTTGGTGGGCATGGAGAAACTGAAGTCATTCATGCGTTTCCTTTCGTGGGCAGGTTGCGTCAGGCGATTTGATTTCACTATTGTATTCCCCATGCCGGACAACAAATCCGGAGGCTGACGATGGAAACCTGCAAAAGGGACAGTCCCTTTTGCAGGTTGGAGTTGACAAGGGGACAGTCCCTTTGTCAACTCTGAGGGACTGGAGTGGCAATGGCGGAGGGCGGAGTTATGCGCGCGTGTGTGGCGGCGATCATGGGTGTGGCGCTGGCTATTGCTGGTCCCTATGCGTTCACGGGAGTCGAGGCCACCTGGCAGAAGATCGTGCTTCTCTCGCTCATCCTCGCCTGCGTGGCCATTCTCGTCACGACCACCGTCCTCTCGATGGTGGCGGAGATGTGCGCTCGTTGTGGCTCTCATGCCGAGAGGCGCGTGATGCTGCTCTCCGATGTCTTTCTCTTCTCGGGCGCGGTAATGATGCTCGTCACGTTCGTCTTCGCGTTCGTTTTCGCCATCCTTCGCCTGGCATAGGCTTCGTCGTTCCGTTGCGGCGGTGGCTTGTCGCCGCGCCTGCACACGCCGGGGCTCCCCACGCCGGGCCCCGTGCCATGCCTGCCCACGCCGCGCCCTCGCTCTGCGTGGCGCTCGACCGTGCGCGCAACCGTTGCCGCACCCGCGGCGTGAGCATCCGCTTGTTGCATGAATGAATGCTGAATGCTGTCCATCCTCATCACAAAATGACTACGGCATAGCGAACAACTAGCCATCTAGCTGCAGATTTCTGTAAGAACTCGGTGCTTTTCGCTCTCGTGTCAGCATCGCTCGCTATAATCCGATTCAGTTAGTGTTTGTTGCTCATCAAGCAATGGAGGAAAGACATGCTCGTTAACGCTACGCACATGCTCCAGTCCGCCGAGAAGGGCCACTACGGCCTTGGCGCGTTCAACACCAACAACATCGAGTGGACCTACGGCATCCTCACCGCCGCCGAGGAGCTCCAGAGCCCGCTCATCATCCAGTGCACCGCTGGTGCCGCCAAGTGGATGACCAGCTTCAAGCTCTGCCACGACGTTGTTGTCGACATGATGGACACCCTGAACATCACCGTGCCCGTCTGCCTCCACCTCGATCACGGCTCCTACGAGGACTGCTTCAAGGCCATCGAGGCCGGCTTCTCCTCCATCATGTATGACGGCTCCCACGAGAAGGACTTCGAGACTAACCTCGAGCGCACCGCTGAGCTCGTGAAGCTCGCCCACTCCAAGGGCCTCTCCATCGAGGCTGAGGTCGGTGGCATTGGTGGCGTCGAGGACGGCGTTGCCTCTGAGGGTGAGCTCGCTGACCCCGATCAGTGCAAGCAGATCGCTGACCTCGGTGTTGACTTCCTCGCCTGCGGCATCGGCAACATCCACGGCCTCTACCCGGCTGACTGGAAGGGCCTCTCCTTCGACCAGCTTGCCGCCATCAAGGCAAAGACCGGCGACCTGCCCCTCGTTCTCCACGGTGGTACCGGCATCCCCGTCGACCAGGTCCAGAAGGCCGTCTCCATGGGCATCTGCAAGGTCAACGTCAACACTGACCTCCAGGTCGTCTTCGCCAAGGGCGTTCGTGAGTACGTCGAGGCTGGCAAGGATCAGCAGGGCAAGGGCTACGATCCGCGCAAGATGCTGAAGCCTGGTCGCGACGCCATCGTCGAGCGCACCAAGGAGCTCATCCGCGAGTTCGGCTCTGACGGCAAGGCTTGGAACTAACGCCTCTTCGTAGACGCCTAGCGGCTGATGACGTGACTGGAGCCCGTCCGGATTGTCCGGGCGGGCTCTCTGCGTCCTTGTCGGCACGTAAAGTGCCATACTTACCTGCAGACGAAAGGAGTTAACCATGTATGACAACGATCCGGTTCCCGGACGTAACGACCTCTGCTGGTGCGGTAGCGGCAAGAAGTACAAGAAGTGCCACGCTCGAATCGACGAGCGTCTGCAGGAGTGCTATAACGCCGGTATGGAAGTCATCGTCCGCCGCCTGCTAAAGACGCCGGAAGACATTGAGGGCATCAAGCGCTCTGCCGCCATCAACATCGGCGTGCTTGACATGGTGGGGGAGCGCATTCACGCCGGTGTCAGCACTGCCGAGGTGGACAAGTGGATTTATGACTTCACCGTCGAACACGGCGGCATCCCGGCGGATCTCAATTACGAGGGCTTCCCCAACAGCGTTTGCACCTCCATCAACGACGTGGTGTGCCACGGCATCCCCAGCGAGGGGGACATTCTCAAGGACGGTGACATCGTCAACGTCGACTGCTCCACGATTCTCGACGGCTACTACTCTGATTCGAGCCGCATGTTCTGCATCGGCGAGGTCTCGCCTGAGCGTCAGAAGCTCGTCGACGTCACGCGCGAGAGTGTCCAGCGTGGCCTTGCCCAGGTGAAGCCCTGGAACACGTTGGGCGACATGGCCCATGCCGTTCAGAGCTACGTGGAGGAGAACGGCTTTAACGTCGTGCGCGAGTTTGGTGGTCACGGCATCGGCAACGCGTTTCACGAGGATCCGTTCGTGTCGCACGTCGGCGAGCCGGGGGAGGGCGTCGTGCTTGCTCCGGGCATGTGCTTCACGATCGAGCCGATGGTCAACGCCGGCGGTGCGGACATCGACATGGACGATCCCAACGGCTGGACCGTGCGCACGGCAGATGGTTCGGATTCTGCCCAGTGGGAGGTCCAGCTTGTCGTGACCGAGGACGGCTACGAGCTCCTTAGCTGGTAGGCTTACTTTTGGCGTTCGCGAGGCGGGACAAGCTGGCGACGCGCCATGATAAAACGTTTTAAGACGAAGCCGACGGGAAGCTTGCGTGCCGAACGGGGCCGTCTCTCCTCTGGAGGATAGCCCCATCGGTGCGCGGCTTCCCGCCGGCTTTTGCGTGCCCCCGTAGCCTGCGCGCTCGCAACGCGTGCGCCCACAACGCGTGCGCCCGCAGCCTGCGTGCGCACGCATCGCGCGTGTGCATTCGTAGAACGTGCTTATAACTCGTGCGAGTTCGCCGTCTCGCGCCGCGTGCTTGCCGCCTCGCCGTTACGCGCCCGTGGACGCTCCGCTGACGTGGCCAGTGGCGACGGGTGCGAACATGATCCTGCCGGTACCGCGGTAGACGTTAACGAGCCCCTCGCCCGAGGCCGCGGAGCCGATGAGCGACTTCGTGGTGCGCTCGACGGTGAACTGAAGCGTGGGGGACCAAGCGATGGCGAGGGAACCGTCAATCTTGATGACGTCATCGTAGAGATCGGCGATGATGAGTTCCTCCCTGGGAACCGACGACTCGAGGGCGACGAGGCCATTTCCATAGAGGCCGAGGTTGAAGAGGCCCTCGCCGCCGGCGATGGCGGCAGAGGGGCGTGAAATCATCTCTGCCCTGTGAGTGAGGGAGGCGTCACTGGAGAGATAGGCGCCGTCTTCGATGATGATGCCGCCGTTCCAATCCGTCACGTCCTCTAGCAGGATGAACTTGTAGGTGGGCTCGAGGGTGACGATGCCGGTCCCCTCGTACTCGGGCTTGATCGCGGACTCGCCGGTGACGGAGCCGCGGACGAGCTTGCGGGCGAAGTCGCCTGCGCCGCGAATGCCGGTCTTCGGCTGGACGTCGCCGCTCATCCATTGCATGGCGCCTGCCTGCATGGAGACGCAATGCGAGGGGAACCTGTCGAGGTGGCAGACGAGCTGACGACGCCTCACGTTCATCTTGGAGGCGAAGTAGGCGAGCTGGGCCTCGTAGGGGTTGACGCTCATGTCGCTCTGGTACTCAATCACCGAGTACCCGCCGCGCTCCGCGGTGAGCTTTACGTTTTGTCCATCGGTGAAGTTGAAGAATCTGACGGTCATGGCTGCTCCAAATCTTTAAGGTCCTGCTTGCGAGCTTGAGCTTGTTGGCGGGCTTTTGGACGACGTCTAAATTGTATGCAGAGCATCTGGGCCCCGTGTCTCATTTTATTGTCTCCGCTGATGAGCCGCGGTGGCGGTATCCGTACCCTAACCGGCAAGGTCCTCCCAGTGCTGATAGGCGGCTTCATAAGGGTCATCGCACCCGAGCCAGCGAAAGAAATCCTCCGCGGTGTCCGCGTAGTCATCCGGCGAGTCATAGTCATAGGGGGGGGACACATACGTGGGAACGGCGGTCTTGACCTCTTCTCCCGATGCATCCCTATTGGGCAAGCCCCAGTAGCCTTCCCAATAGTTCCTGCCTGTGTTCCACTTCGCGACGTTGATGACTTCCCCGTCGCGAACGGTTGCCGAGAATAGGACGTCATGGAGCCCGTTCGTCGAGTACCAGTAGTAGGTGACGCCGCCGTCAAACAAACCTCCATCGATGATCTCGCCCGTGCGCTCAGGGGTGCCGAGCCAGGTCTTGTCGAGGAGCTCCGCGGGCATGCCCTGCCAGGGGAGAGAATCCTCTACCTGAGTACCGTCAGGCGAGGTGGTGGGCAGCGCGGCAGCGGGTGTGGCGGCTTCTGTGATCGCGGGCGCAGCGGTTGCCGACGGGGGAGTGGTGGCGGCAGCGGAGACGGACGGCGGCACCGTCAGGGGAGCGCTCTGCCTCTTCGGAGCCTTCTTCTCGCAGCCTGCTATGAGGACTAGGATGGCCATGACGACGCAAAGGCCAAATAGCCACCCGGTCTTACCTTGTTTCTGCGAACTCGCTGCCACCATCGCTCCCTTCGCCCCTTTTGTGGGAGCATACCGCGCCTTTCGGACACTAATTCGGTGCATGCTAACCGGGGCTTTGTGGGGTTAAGACGTCAATTCCCGCCGGGCGCGAATGGCTTTGCAAGCCGTATCTGATTTTGCGAGGCGTGTCGCCACAGTCAGAGCATCCGGGCTGAATTCGCTAGGAGTTTCAGTCGCAATCAGAGCATCTGGATCGTTTTTGCTAGGAGTTTCAATCGCCTCAGACCTCGTGCCGCGCGACATCGCAACGCCCTCTAGCTCGAGCAGGGCAACTTTCGCCTCAAGGCCGCCGCCAAATCCCGTAAGGCTGCCGTTCGCGCCGATGACGCGATGACAAGGGATGATGATGCCGAGCGGGTTTGCGCCAACGGCACCACCCACAGCCCTGGCGGACGTTCGCTTGCCACGATTCTCGCCAACTCTCTCGGCGACCCAACCGTACGTGACCGTCTCGCCGTAGGGGATGGCTGCCAGGACCTCCCAGACGCTGAGCTGGAAGGCCGTGCCCTCGGGATCGAGCGGCAACTCGGCGGGGTTTGGCCGCTCTCCTGCGAAGTACCTTGTCAGCCAATCTCGAGCCTGGTCGAAGATGGGCGCATGGCTGCATTGGCTGGTTTCCGGAGTTTTCGTTCCCCGCCTTCCCGTCGTGAACAGGCATGAGCGCAACCTCTCGCCGTCCTCGCTCCCGAGCACGAGCGATCCTACGGGAGACTCACTAAACACCAAGGTGAGCACGGGTATCTCCTTCGTGTCTGCCTGCTTGCGCGAACGGTTGGCATCTGGTTGAGAAGGTTGTTTTCGCATCCGGGGGTTTGGCCATGACGTCTTTGGGCCCAGATATTGTCCGGGATCTACTTGCGCACGGGCTTGTGGGTGAGATGCCAGCCGCCGCAATAGGGACAGCGATAGGTGTGGAGGTCGCGAGACCCATGGCGCTCGCAGTCGCGAATCGCGAGTTTGGCCTCGCTTTCGCTCGAATAGCGCTTCTTGCGTTCGCACGCCTTGTGGCGGAGCTGGGCTTCGCGCTGCTGTGCCGCCTGTTCGCGGCGGGCGCCCTCGCGTTCGAACGTGCTCGCAAGTTGATCGCTGAGGCTCGCTTCGAAGGCACTACGCTGCGCCTTGAGCGCCGATTTCTTGTGGCTTCCCATCTCCACCTCCTGTGGGACAATTTGTTGCGGACAAGAGCATTGTCCCACTTTGAGGAGCCGTGCGCCCGTGCGCACTTGCCAGTCGGACTGTCCCTCAATATACATATATAAGGGAATGTAAGGGAGTCTCATGCGCTATACGGTCGTCGCTGTCGGCAAGCTCAAGGAGCACTTCTGGCGTGATGCCTGCGCCGAGTATACGAAGCGCCTGGGCGCCTATGGCAAGGTCGAGATTCGTGAGGTGGCGGATATCGACCCGGCTCGCGTGGGCGGGGTCGAGGCGAGTCGCTCGCGCGAGGGCGAGGAGATCCTCTCTGTGATTCCCGAGCGCAGCCACGTGATTCTCCTGGCGATTGATGGCAAACAGCGTTCGAGCGAGGCCTTCTCGGAACACCTTGACGAGCTTGCCCTCCGGGGCAAGAGCGACCTCACGTTTGTGATTGGTGGCTCGGATGGCGTCTCGCCCGATGTTCGTTCCCGTGCTGACGAGACGTTCTCCTTTGGCCCCATCACCCTGCCGCACAACCTCGCGCGCGTGGTCCTGCTCGAGCAGATTTATCGTGCCTGCAAGATTAGCCGCGGAGAGCCGTATCACAAGTAATGTGCTTGTTTACCTGCTGATTTAGGTAAAACCAAAGTCTAATACTTCGCTCTTGCGTGACTGTGCATACTGTGTATATACTGTGCTTAACAGATATACACAGTAAGGACGGCGCATGGACATCATCCTTTCCAAATCGAGCGACAAGCCAATTTACGAGCAAATCTCCTCGCAGATAAAGTCGCAGGTTCTTTCTGGGGCTCTCGCGGCGGGGGAGAGGTTGCCCTCCATTCGCGCCCTCGCGGACGGTTTGGGCGTGAGCGTCATCACCACCAAGCGTGCCTATGCGGATCTCGAGGCGGACGGCCTGATCGAAACGGTCCAGGGCAAGGGCTGCTTCGTTTCTGAGAAGAACCGCGAGCTCCTGCGCGAGGAACGCCAGAAACACGTCGAGGCACTCCTCTCGCGGGCATGCGTCGAGGCGATGGACGTCGGGCTAACCCGACGGGAGCTACATGACTTGCTCGATCTCATGGCGCCGGAATCTCTTGGTTAGAAAGGTGTGACGATGACAAACCTGCTTGAAATGCGCGACATACGCCGTCGTGTGAACGGATCCTTTGCCCTTGAGGGCGTTAGCCTCGCGGTGGGAGAGGGCGAAGTCGTGGGCCTCGTGGGGGCGAATGGCGCCGGTAAGACCACGACGATTCGCGCCGCCCTCGGCCTTCTTCTTCTCGATTCCGGTGAGCTGAGCCTGTTCGGCAACGCATTTGGCGCCCACGCCTCGAGCGAGTGCCAGAGGGACGCGCTCTCTCGCGTGGGCGTGGTGCTTGACGGGTGCCCGTTCCCTAGAGACCACACCGTCCGGCAATCCGCGGCTTGCGTATCGACCGCGTATGGATCCTGGGATCAAGCTCGCTTCGAGCGCCTGTGTGCGGAGTATGGCCTCGGCCTCAAGACCAAGGTGAAGGACCTCTCACGTGGCATGGGGATGAAGCTGCAGCTCGCGGTGGCATTCTCGCACGAAGCCGAGCTGCTGATTCTCGATGAGGCGACGGCTGGCCTTGACCCCATCGCTCGTGACGAAGTCCTTGACCAGTTCCGCGCGTTCGCAAGCGAGGAGGGTCATGGCGTGCTGCTCTCGAGCCACATTACATCCGACC